>NZ_RHOS01000040.1 GCF_003946205.1 Companilactobacillus keshanensis
GTTTGTGGTAAACACCATTTTAAAGGAAGCTGATCTTTTTTGTCCGAACAGCGTTCGGATTAATTTTACAATCTACCATTATTTTTTCTTTTTTTAATTTACATTTTCAACTTACGAAACCGCTTGCATCACTAACTAATCTGGTCTATAATTCACGTGTGGAATGCTATTCCATATGTTTTTAAATGGTCAACTGTGAGCTTTCACAACAACTTGTAGTTCCTCACAGAAATATTGCCATAATCCTGTTTATCTATACGAGGAGTGAGTCTAATGAGTACAATCGCACATTATACTGGAATTGCTACAAACAAGGAATCTGATAGAGTTAATATTTCCTGCACGAGTGACGGATACAATCTCAAACTTGAGGGTCCTGCCCAATTTGGACGTGCAAATGAAGGGATGACTCCACTTAATGCTCTAATGTGTACGCTTGCTGCATGTAAATGTATAACGGCTCGAATACATGCCGAGAAGCAAGGGATCCATTTAAACGATATAAATGTTTCCTGTAGCGGCGTTCATGATGCGGCAGCTTTCTTTGGTGATAAAAATGCCATTCCTGGATTCACGGAAATTAGCACAACCTATCAGATCAAAGCCGATAACACACCAGAAGAAATCACACAATTTTTGAAATTTGTCGATCAAAATTGTCCAATCGGGTGCACATTACAAAATCCTCCAAAGATGAGCTCTACTTTAAAGTCATGGACGGATTAGAGCCATCTTTATTCTAGAAAAATAGATTCGATTATGAAGAAATTCCGAAGTGCTCCACAATCATTAGGCTTACTCGTCTAACAACTTTAGGAGCACTTTTTTTATGACCAAATACTCTTCAGAATTCAAAGTTAAATTAGTAAATGAATATTTTGATAGACAAATTTCTATACTTGGATTATCGAAAAAATATGGAATGCCTAGTAAATCACCGATTTATCGCTGGGTCCATGAAGCGGAAGCAAATGGACTTAATTATTTGATAACCAAAAAATCCCATAAAGAATATTCTCAAGATTTCAAATTATCCGTGATAGAATATCATAAACTACATGAGATCAGTCGCCTTAATACTGCAATTTATTTCAAAATATCACCTAGCCAGGTTAATTCATGGATATATAGATACAATCACTACGGTGTTATTGGATTAAGGCGTCGTCCCAGAGGAAGACGACCGTTAATGGCCAAGAAAAAGAAGAAGCAAACACGTTTAAATCCCACAAAAGAAGAGAAATATAAACAAGAAATTCTTGATCTAAAAGCTAAACTACATGATGCCGAAATGGACCGTGATATTTTAAAAGCACTAAAGACCTTGCGAGAAAACGATCCCAACTCGAAAAAGCAAAATTAGTCAAATCATTACTTAAAAAATACAAGTTGAACGAGTTATTAATTAAGGTCAATCTGCCAAGATCAACTTATTATGAACGCCTTAGTAAAACTGATAAAACAGATAAATACGCTCAATTAAACGAGTTCATTGTTAAAACATATCACGATTCAAACTCAACCTACGGTTATCGTCGAATCTGGAAAGAATCCCTCAAGGTCGGATTCAAGAATTCTCCAGAAACAATTCGGCATTTAATGACCAAACTTAAACTAAAAGTAGTTATTTTTTCAAAACATACATCTGGTTACTGTTCCTATAAAGGTAACCTTGGGAAAATAGCTCCTAATACACTCAAACAGAAATTCACTGAGACAGAACCATTAAAAGTACTACATACGGATGTAACTCAAATACGTTTGCGTAAAGACAAATGGGGTTATATATCCGCCGTGCTGGACCAGGCCAGCGGCGAAATATTATCTTATTCAATAAGTTTGAGCCCTAATAAATTACTAATATTAGATACTCTAGAAAAATTGAAGCAAAATATAGTTCCCTCTTTAAAGCCAATCCTTCACTCTGATCAAGGATGGCATTATCAACTTAAATATTATCGAGATACCCTAAAAACAATGGGTATTGAACAAAGTATGTCTCGAAAAGGCAATTGTCACGACAATGCCCCAATTGAGAGCTTCTTTAATCTGCTAAAAAGAGAATGTCTTTATAGGTATAATATCGATGACCTAACCGAATTAAAGAACTTAGTCGCTAAATATATCAATTGGTACAACAATAAACGTATTTCTTTAAAGAAAAATGGATTGTCCCCTGTAGAATACAGGGAACAATCCATGATTTTTTAAAACTTATAAAAATGTCTAACTTTTTTATTGCACTTCAAAGATGGGTTTGTGGTAAACACCATTTTAAAGGAAGCTGATCTTTTTTGTCCGAACAGCGTTCGGATTAATTTTACAATCTACC
>NZ_RHOS01000041.1 GCF_003946205.1 Companilactobacillus keshanensis
CAGCGATTTTAAGGCTATTTATATACATTTATACCAAACTCAAAATAAAAAGCCCTCAGGGACTTTTTAGAGGGCTAGATGACGAAACATGGACGATTAATAATATCTTCTTGTCTTTTTTGAAAAATATAAGTGTATAAGGAATCATACAAGTTCTTTTTAATCTCATCGGGTTTATTGACGGAAGCTTCAAATAATTCTTGAATATCAACTTGCCAAGAATCAGCAAGCATTTTATCAATTGGTTTTAATACTTTCTTTTATTCCAGCTTAATTACTCCTAACATTAAAATAATAATTTCAATTTAGATACGCAGTTCTTAAAGTTAGTTATTCAAATTTTGTTGCCAGGTTTATGAAGATTCTCTGCATAAAGCAATTAAAAAATTTGGTTGAAAGCAGCGGGATATGCAACAATTTTTAGCATTTAAAGCAAAGCATAAATTGAATTAAGAATACATTCCATTCAACAACGGCAAAAATTGATTTTATGGTTATCAGCAGACCGAGTGAAACGAGGTCAATGCGCACTTACACATAGAATTCATTCTATGTTGTGCTAACCCCAAAATCCTGTATTAGAAGTCGCCGACGGCGACAACAAAGTCAAGCCCATAGAATCAAAGTAAAGAGGTGACTTACATGGCAATATTTCATATGAGTTTTAGTAATATTAGTGCTGGTAAAGGACGCAGTGCTATTGCCAGTGCCGCTTATCGAAGTGGTGAAAAATTATTTAATAATCAAGAAGGCCGTCACTATTTTTATGCTCGCTCGGTTATGCCAGAAAGCTTTATTTTAACTCCCGAAAATGCACCAGCATGGGCCAGTAATCGAGAACAATTATGGAATGAAGTTGAAAAGAAAGATCGTAAATCAAACTCACGGTATGCAAAAGAGTTTAACGTAGCTTTACCAATTGAGTTAAGTACAGATGAACAAAAAGAATTATTAACTAAATACGTGCAAGAGAATTTTGTCGATCAAGGTATGGTAGCCGATGTCGCAATTCATCGTGATCACCCGGATAATCCGCATGCTCATGTGATGTTAACTAATCGGCCCTTTAACCCCGATGGTACTTGGGGATTAAAGGCAAAAACGCAGTACATTAAAGATGAAAATGGAAAGCAACTTCTAACTAAAAGTGGGTTCCCAAAACAAAGAAAAATTTGGTTAGTTGATTGGGATAAAAAGGAAAAAATTAATGAGTGGCGGCATAATTGGGCAACAAGTGTTAATCAGTCTTTAGCACAAAAAAATATTCCCGATCGAATTAGCGAAAAATCATTTGTCGATCAAGGAATAGATGATACACCAACTCAACATGAGGGAATTAATAGTAAGCGGTATGAAAGAAAAGAATTTAACCAACAAGTAAAGAACTATCGCAAAGCCAAAGCCAGTTATAAAAACAACCAAGAAAAAGCAATCAATAGAGGTCACTTAGATAGCCTAAGTAAACACTTCTCGTTTAATGAAAAACGGGTGGTCAATGAGTTAAGCCATGAACTGAAAACTTATATCAGTTTGGAGAGTTTAGATGATAAACGGCGCATGCTATTTAATTGGAAGAACAGTACCTTAATTAAACATGCAATTAGTGAAGATGTGACTAAAAAATTATTGACGATTAACCAACAGGAAAGCTCATTAAAAAAGGCAGATGAACTCTTAAATAAAGTAGTCGATCGCACGACGAAAAAGCTTTATCCAGAGCTTGATTTTGAACAGACTACGCAAGCTGAAAGACGAGAATTAATTAAGGAAACCGAAAGCGAGCAAACAGTTTTCAAAGGCAGTGAATTAAACGAATGTTCATTAAACGTTCGTTTAATGAACATTCGTGATGATTTGTTGACCCAACAATTATTGACCTTTACCAAACGGCCATACGTTGGCTGGAAGTTATTAATGCAACAAGAAAAGGAAGTCAAAATCGAGCTTAAATATACGCTGATGATTCATGATGATAGCTTAGAAAGTCTAGAACACGTTGATCAAGGTCTACTAGAAAAGTATTCACCAACCGAGCAGCAAAAGATTACGAGAGCAGTCAAAGATTTGCGAACAATAATGGCAGTTAAACAAGTCATTCAAACCCAATACCAGGAAGTTTTAAGAAAAGCCTTTCCTAATGGCAATTTTAATGAACTCCC
>NZ_RHOS01000042.1 GCF_003946205.1 Companilactobacillus keshanensis
TGCTGTTAAAGCAACATTCATTGGTGGCAACAACCAGAACCAAATCAATTATAGTTTAGCTTGAAGATTGATACCTAAAGAAAACCAATCGACAACCAAGTTTAAGTTTTGCTTGTCGATTGGTTTTCTTGTCGTTTTTAACTTATAATTTAAGGCGGATTAATTAGGCGGTGAAACTATTGGGCAAGACTATTCGGCAACTTTCAGAAGAATTTAAATTGTCAAAACAAGCTATTAATCAACGTATTAATAGCATTAATGGCTTTCGAAGCAAACACACTTACAAAGTTAAAAACCATCTAGAAATAGACAACCAAGGCGTTAAAATGCTTGCTAATTTTGACAAGCAAAAACGACAAGAACGACAACCAAATCGGCAAGCTGAAAACGACAAGGACAAAAATATTGATCAGATCTTGCTGAAGCAACTTGATGTTAAAGATCAACAAATTGCAAATTTACAACAAGCCTTAGATCAGCAGCAAAAATTACAGATAGCAACGGTTGCAGAGAACCATCGATTAAAAGAACACGTTCAGAAACTGAGTGGCTTGTTTGAATCTTCTAGTGCTACTCATCAGCAACAATTAAACGACAAGGACGATACCTTGACGAATAGTTCTAATACCAGTCACATCAAGGATAAAAACGACAATCAAAATGAAAATAAAGTTGCTGAATATGGTAATAGACAAAAGAAAACATTTAAGAACAACACCAATAATAGTTGGTGGCATTTTTGGTGACAATCAGTGGCAGCAAGGCTCTGGATCTGTAGATGAAAAAATATTTGGATTTGTAAACAAAAGGCGTTTATATCAAAATGGTTTTAACCAATTGAGTCACGAGCCCAAACCTACTGTTGAATTTTCAGCATTATTTAATTCTTCATGGTGGATATATGGGTTGAAAAATACTATGGAAAATAATGATCTTGAAAAATATCCTAGAAAAAATGAGAAACAATATCAAGATTACTTTGATAACCTAAGAATAGATGGAGTGAAAATATTTTTTTGACAATTATGATTATTGGTGGTTTGGACTTTATTATTAAGAGCTCTATACAGGCATGCTTATTATGGATAGTGGCATTAATAGAGGTTCAGAAGGGCGAGAACAGATTTCATATGGGCATTCGCTGTTCATACAATAATAGCCGTTTCGTTAACAGCGACTAAATTAATCGATTTGTTAAAAATGATATTAATCTGGGATTTAGGTTATCCGATTTGTGAAAAAAGTGGTTGTATTGATCCTTAAAAATTAAATAAAAAGGTAGATTGTAAAATTACTTATTTATGCAAAAAAATATGAGATAAGGATATTGAATTTATCCTCATCTCATATTTTAATTTAATCATTAACCGTTATATTTTGATAATTTGAAAACAACTTTGTCTTTGTTGTGTAATTTCTTTTTGTCAGCTGAAACGTTAACTTGTTTGCCATTAACAGTGAATGTCCAGTAAATTTTCTTCTTGTTATTTTGTTTGTGACCGTCGATAGCTGTGATAAAGCCGCCTTTGTCGTTAACTTTCCAGCCTTTTTTAAGACCATCAGTAACAGTGGCATTCTCTTTCAATGTGATAGTTTTCTTGGCAATCTTCTTTTTATTCTTCTTCAAAGTGTAAGTAGCTTTGATATTCTCGGAAGACTTAGCTTGAACGGTTGTTGCAGTTGCTGGAGCGAATACCCCTAGTAACATTAATAATGACAATAAAAATGCTGTAATCTTTTTCATTATTTTCCTCCTCGATTTGTACAACGATTTTTATTATAACAAAGAAAAGGCAGACGAAAATAATAATTTAAAAACCATCCAATTAAATAAGGCACAAAAAAGGATGCTTAAGGATAAAGAAATATATAATCATTTCAATTTAGAAAATATTCCCAGTTCCATCAAAACGGAGCTAAACAAGATAGTGCATGACATCGATGACTAATACTTTAACACCAAACAGAAAGGGGCTATGAATATATAGGGGCTATAATTAACAAATAACCCCTCAAAAACACTGAAAGAATAGCCCCCAATATCTATAATGTAGATATTGGGGGCTAT
>NZ_RHOS01000043.1 GCF_003946205.1 Companilactobacillus keshanensis
GTTGCTCTGTCGCAACAACAGGTAATATATTACTAGTTAAGTAACACCTTTGCAAGTACTTTTATAAAAAAAGTTAAAATAATTCAAAGGGTACTTATTTATCTCTCACATAAAGATATCTAGCAATTAAAATTATAGTATAAATTATAAGCGTTGTCATTACATTTGCCTAATTAATTCATGAATATTTCAAATAGTCTATTCTAATCGAATGCTGAACATCAATCCTAAGTACACTAATACAATGATATTCTGAATAAATTCATATACAAATTTCGACTCAAAATAATTGTAAATTTAATATGCTATATGACATTCAAATACCATTAACAAACTAACAAGAATCCTTCTGGTACATCCTATATTCAAACAGCGCATCACACAAAATAAACTAGAATTTATCAAGATCAAAATACTGGTCTAAAATAATCAAGCTTGCCATTCTGTATCTCGTATTACTTGTACTAGGATTTCAAAGTAATAATCTCTTACCTAGAAAGTAACGCTATCTTAGTCAACATGAATGTCTATCGGCATAATAGACGAGTTGCCACTAGGAACAATTAAATGCTTTGACATGGTATCTATAAAAAAAGAATGATCCTATTGAATCTGCAAATGGAATCAATGCATACAAAAACCCGACAACTGGAAGCAAGATCCAATCATCGGGCATGGACTTCTATTTGGAAATACTATTCTTTAGTTCAGTGATTGAACCATCATTCGATAATGACCTATATTGATTATAGGCTGAATACCAATTTCCATCACCTACAGATTTTCTCAAACCAGCATATTTACTATTTGAAAAAACTTCCTTTGCAACTTTTTTAGAATCTGATGAAGATAAGGTAGTATTTTCATTTAATGTTTTTGCAGCTTTGGATTGATTACCTGCTGATTTCATAATATCTGACATTTTGGTATTTTTTAATTTCTCAGAAACTTCAGAGACTTTTTTATCATGTTGAAGATCCCCATTTCTAGTTGATTCTACTTTCTTGACTAATTCATCTTTTACCAACTTATCAGAGGCCGTATCATTTCCACCGCTGATATTTCTAATTGTATTGTTTATAGGGAAAAAGAACACAATACAAAGAATAATTAGAACTAGAATTGTAACCAGTGTAAGAATAATTCCCTTTTTGTGAGATTTCTCTTTATATCGAGTTTGACGCATATTATTAATTACCTCTTTAGATTAGTAAATCAATGATAACATCATTTTGAAAGATGGCTCCATATTAGTTTGACATAGGATCGATAACAAATTTTATTTATCATTTAAGATTCTTATTGGGAAACCACTATCATTAAAAACTAAAGTTGATATTTATGATCAACGTAAAAACCAATCAAATGACTTATTATTCAGATGGTTGTCAATATACTAGGTCAATCAAGACCATTTAAAAGATAAGTGAAAAATATATAAATTATATGCTATTGATTTAATGGAAAATGATTATTGACGTGACTAGTCCTTCTGTTTTGAATACAGACGCGTAGATTTTAAATCATAGTCATCATTAGTCTGTATGGCAAAATGAGCACATTTCAAAATGAATGTACCTACTTTGACCATTTTGGAACCTCACTGATATATAGATTTTATTAATAATCATTAAGCGTATTCTTTTGGTAACCATATATGAATCTTACTAAGAATGCACAGGTGTCATTCTTAGTCCGGTCACTCAACTAGTAAACTATTGTGTGCTATTTGAATTAATGGCCGCTGAGAGGCAGCCAACATCATTAAAAAAGCGCAAAAAAAAGGAAGGACATTTGTCCTTCCTTTTAGAATTGCGTGGCAACTACCTATCCTTGCGGGTAGTTTCCCACCAACTACTTTCGGCGTTAAGAAGCTTAACTTCTGTGTTCG
>NZ_RHOS01000044.1 GCF_003946205.1 Companilactobacillus keshanensis
TAAGATTCAAAAAACTAACTGTTTGCTGTCAATGGTAGCGGACGAGCGTAGCGTGGGAGCATAAGGAATTGACAGCTCTAAACCAGTCTTAACACTGAAATGGCGAAAGCCAAAGTTTTATAGAAACTTTGCTTTCCTGCCTAACGGCGAGTGAAAAAGCGGTCAAGCTGGTTCAGCTTGGACGGGGTACGGGGCGTCAGCGCCCGTATTGAATGTGGCTTGCCACACCTTTTAGGCAACGAACGTAGTGAAGCGCAAGGAACGTAGCGACTGAAGTTTAATGTGAGCCGGTTTTTGGCTCACTCCTTTGTGTTTTTTGTTGCTAAGTTTTGACTTCGTACAGTGGTGCCTCTTTTAAACCTCTTTTATAAACCTCTTTTAAACCTCTTTTAGACCCCTCTTGAGGCTTACTCTCCCAAGGCTTATAGAAGTTTATCAACGAGGTTTTGTCTGTTTATCAACGAGGTTTTGTCTGTTTATCAACGAGGTTTTGTCTGTTTATCAACGAGGTTTTGTCTGTTTATCAACGAGGTTTTTAATGGTGCTCGTTGATAAACAATCGTTGATTTTATATAATAGTTGTGGAGGTGTGATTATGAGCAATGAACTTATAAAATATGATCCTGAACTTAATACCATTCCGTTACGTAAATTCACCCCTATTGAAATGAATCTATTTTTTTCAATTATTTCTCGTATGCGTGATAAGGGAGATCAGACAGTTAGATTTTCTTTTGAACAACTTAAAGATTTGAGCAACTATAAACCGACTGCAAATAATCGCTTTGAAGATGATATTCAAAGAACTTATGAAAAGTTAATGGGACTTCATTTTGGAAGACGTAGTAAATCTGGATTAAATAGAGAAATGTTTGTTATGTTTACTAAATTCAGAATTGTTGGTGAAGCTGATTCTCCTTATATAGACATTGAAGTATATAAAGATGCTTTGCCACTTCTTAATAATTTAGACACGTGGGTTAGATATGCTTTAGCGGAATTTAGAGATCTTCGAAGCAGTTATGCTAAAACCGCTTTTAGATTGTTAAAAGGTTTCAGAACAACCGGTTATGCTTTTTTATCAAAAGAAGATTTTTTTGAGTTACTTGATATTCCTAAAAGTTATTGGAAAAAACCGGGAGACGTTGATAGATACGTTCTTAAACCAATCAGAGAAGAATTGACCCCTCTTTTTAGAGGCCTAACTGTTCGAAAGAAATATGGTAAAGGCCGCGGGAAACCAGTGATTGGGTATTCTTTTACTTGGAAGCCTGAAAAGAAAGACGCTAACGACTTCTCACAAGGTCAATTTCAAGATGAACGTCAAAAACTATTTAACATTCAGCATAATGGTGAATTAACAGAACAAGAAAAATGGCGTGCTACCGATAAAGTTAAAGGCCTACCACTAGGCTCAACTGAAAAACAGATTTTAGCCGAACGACAGATTGAGCATGATAAAAAAATAAGAGATCAGACAAGACAAGAAATGCTTGCTGAACTCCGAAAGGGGTTTGGAAATCATGCCTAAAACTATTAGAGAACTTGCTGATGAGTTTGGTGTATCAAAACAAGCCATTAGGGAAAAA
>NZ_RHOS01000045.1 GCF_003946205.1 Companilactobacillus keshanensis
TGAAGTGCAATAAAAAAGTTAGACATTTTTATAAGTTTTAAGAAATCATGGATTGTCTCCTGTATTCTACAGGAGACAATCCATTTTTCTTTAAAGAAATACGTTTATTGTTGTACCAGTGGATATATTTATTGACTAGATTCTTTAAGTCTTCTAAGTCATCGATATTATATCTGTAAAGGCATTCTCTTTTGAGCAGATTAAAGAAGCTCTCCATAGGGGCATTATCGTGACAATTTCCCTTTCGAGACATACTTTGTTCAATTCCCATTGTTTTTAGTGCGTCTCGATAGTATTTAAGTTGATAATGCCATCCTTGATCAGAGTGAAGAATCGGTTTCAAATATGGATCTATATTTTGTTTTAATTTCTCTAGAGTATCTAGTATCAGTAATTTGTTAGGGCTCAAGCTTATTGAATAAGACAATATCTCGCCGCTGGCCTGGTCCAGCACGGCGGATATATAACCCCATTTATCTTTTCGTAAACGTATTTGAGTTACATCTGTATGTAATACTTTTAATGGTTCTATCTCATTGAATTTCTGCTCGATAGTATTAGGAGCTATCTTCCCAACACTACCCTTATAGGAACAGTATCCAGATGTATGCCTTGAAAAAATAACTACTTTTAATTTCAATTTTGTCATTAAATGTCGAATCGTTTCTGGAGAATTTTTGAATCCGACCTTGAGGGATTCCTTCCAGATTCGACGATAACCGTAGGTTGAGTTTGAATCGTGATATGTCTTAACAATAAACTCTTTTAATTTGGCATATTTATCTGTTTTATCAATCTTACTAAGACGTTCATAATAAGTTGATCTTGGCAGATCGACCTTAATTAATAACTCGTTCAGCGTGTATTTATTAAGTAATGATTTGACTAATTTTGCTTTCTCAAATCGGGATCGTTTTCTCGCAAGGTCTTTAGTGCTTTTAAAATATCACGGTCCATTTCGGTATCGTGTAGTTTGGCTTTTAGTTCAAGAATTTCCTGTTTGTATTTCTCTTCTTTTGTGGAATTTAAGCGTGCTTGTTTCTTCTTTTTGGTCATTAACGGTCGTCTCCCTCTGGGACGACGCCTCAATCCAATAACACCATAATGATTATATTTATAGATCCATGAATTAACCTGGCTAGGTGATATTTTAAAATAAATTGCAGTATCAAGGCGACTGATCTCATGTAATTTATAATATTCTATCACGGATAATTTGAACTCTTGAGAATATTTTTTATGAGACTTTTTATTTATCAAATAATTGAGACCATTTGCTTCCGCCTCATGGACCCAACAATAAATCGGAGATTTGCTGGGCAATCCATATTTTTTTGATAATCCTAGTATAGAAATTTGTCCATCAAAGTATTCATTTACTAGTTTGACTTTGAATTCTGAAGAGTATTTGGTCATAAAAAAA
>NZ_RHOS01000046.1 GCF_003946205.1 Companilactobacillus keshanensis
CATTTATCTGGGCAATGTGTGGCGAAAACCAAACATATGACGACATGGATGCAGTTGCAATGGACGAATTAAGATAAGACATTAAAAAGGGAGTCCTTGGGACGCCCCTTTTTTTATAAGGAGAGGGTAAGCATGAGTGAAGTAATTACAATTGGAGAACCATTGGTTATCTTAGCTTCAAAAGATATGGATAAAAAATTAGAAGATGTTAAAACTTTTCAACGTCTTCTAGGTGGGGCAGAGTTAAATGTTTCCATTGGTATTAGTCGTTTAGGACATTCAGTTCAATATATTTCTCAAGTCGGTGACGATCCATTTGGTAAATATGTTAAGAAAGAAATTAATGGTCACAATGTTGGAACTGACTACATTCTTGAAGATAATGAACACTGGACAGGACATCAAATAAAACAATTAGTATCTAGTGGGGATCCTGATACATATAATTACCGTAAAAATTCAGCGGCTTCATATTTGAACGCTGACATTGTAGATAAAATTGACTTAAGCGATGTTAAGTTTGCACATATGTCAGGCATTTTCCCAGCTATCTCAGCAACTGCAGAAGATACATTTAGAAAGTTGTTCAAGAAGCTAATTGCCAATAACGTTAAAACAACTTTCGATCCAAACTTGCGTCCACAATTATGGGCTAGTGAGGATGTCATGCGTAAGACAATCAATGATTTAGCTGGAATGGCCAATATTGTGCTTCCTGGTATTAATGAAGGAAAAATTCTGATGGGTAGTTCAGAACCTGAAGAAATTGCTGATTTCTATCTTAAGGGTGAACAAACCGAAACAGTTATCGTTAAGGTTGGTCCAGATGGAGCCTTTGTTAAAAATAAGAATGGTGAAACATTTACTGTTCGTGGTTTCAAAGTGGATCATGTTGTTGATACTGTAGGCGCTGGTGATGGATTCGCTTTAGGCGTTATAAGCGCTTTGCTTGAAAATAAATCCTTAAAATCGGCTATTCTGCGTGGTAATGCCGTTGGAGCGTTACAAGTCCAAACGCCTGGGGATAACGATGGTTATCCAACTCCAGATGAATTAAAAGCTTTTTATGAAAAAGAAAGTGTGTCAGAATAAATTAAAAGGAACATTTTGAGTAATCTCAAGGCACTGCAACTATTTTTTGAGACATTAAAATAAAAGCACTTCTTTTATTGAGCTATTAAGTTCCGGTATTCTACCGGCGACTGATAGCCCAGTTTTTCGAATATTCGTTCTTCATTCCAAAATTTGATGTATTCTTCT
>NZ_RHOS01000047.1 GCF_003946205.1 Companilactobacillus keshanensis
CATTTATCTGGGCAATGTGTGGCGAAAACCAAACATATGACGACATGGATGCAGTTGCAATGGACGAATTAAGATAATAAAAAATAAAAATCACTCATAGAGGAGCATATAATAATGGCACAATCACCAGAAGAAATTAAGAAAAATGAAGAAGCATTAGACAAATTCAAAACAAGCTTTTTTGATTTAACAGGCAAGGTTGCTGTTATCACAGGTGGTAACACAGGTTTAGGACAAGGATATGCTGTTGCTTTGGCAGAAGCTGGAGCCGATATCTTCATTCCTACATTTGGTAAAGCAGAATGGGACGAAACACGTAGTATGATCGAAAAACGTGGACGTAAAGTTGAATTTGCTGATGTTGATTTAACAAAAGACGGTGTTCCTGAAGAAGTTGTTCAAAAAGCTATCGACACATTTGGTCATATTGATATCTTGATCAATAATGCTGGTATGATCCGTCGTAACCCATTACTTGAATCAAAAGATTCAGATTGGGATCAAGTTATTAACATCAACTTGAACGCTGTTTACCATATGTCAATGGCTGCTGCTAAAGAAATGGCAAAACAAAAATCAGGTAAGATTATCAATATCGGTTCAATGTTGTCATTCCAAGGTGGAAAATTTATTCCTTCATATACAGCTTCAAAACACGGTGTTGCAGGTCTAACAAAGTCATTTGCTAGTGAATTAGGAGCATACAATATCCAAGTTAACGCTATTGCACCAGGTTATATCAAGACAGCTAATACAGCGCCTATTCGTGCTGACAAAGCTCGTAACAAAGAAATCCTTGACAGAATTCCTGCTGGTCACTGGGCAGAACCATCAGAATTGATGGGTGTTGCAGTATTCTTGGCAAGTAAAGCTTCAGATTACGTAAGTGGACATATCCTAGCCGTTGATGGTGGTTACTTAGTACGTTAATCAAATTGTTTTAAACCATGTTTAAAGATATGCGGATTCTTTATTAATGGTTTAAGTTTAAATATCATCCAAAAATACAAAAAAAGAGTGGTGCTTAGGCACTGCAACTATTTTTTGAGACATTAAAATAAAAGCACTTCTTTTATTGGGCTATTAAGTTCCGGTATTCTACCGGCGACTGATAGCCCAGTTTTTCGAATATTCGTTCTTCATTCCAAAATTTGATGTATTCTTCT
>NZ_RHOS01000048.1 GCF_003946205.1 Companilactobacillus keshanensis
TTATCAAGTAGGTTTTGTCTGTTTATCAAGTAGGTTTTGTCTGTTTATCAAGTAGGTTTTGTCTGTTTATCAAGTAGAATTATAAAGTTGACTACTTGATAAACATAATCTAAAATTAATTTGTAATCATTAGGAGGTACAGCATGGGAAATGAAATTATTAAATATGATCCAGAGTTAAATACCATTCCACTTCGAAAATTTACTCCAGTTGAAATGAATTTATTTTTTTCGATTATTTCTCGTATGCGTGATAAGAGTGATCAGACCATTCGTTTTACTTTTGATCAATTAAAAGAGCTAAGTGCTTATAAACCTACTGCAAATAACCGTTTTGAAGATGACATTCAGAGAACTTATGAAAAAATGATGGGATTACATTTTGGTAGACGAAGTAAAAGTGGATTAACTCGAGAGTTTTTTGTTTTGTTTACAGAATTTAAAATTGATGGAGATGCAGAAGAACCTTATGTAGACGTAAAAGTTTATGAACGTGCTTTACCCCTTTTAAACAAGCTTGAAAGTTGGGTTCGTTATGCGTTGGCAGAGTTTAGAGATTTAAAAAGTAGTTACGCAAAAACAATGTTTCGGTTACTAAAACAGTTCAGAACCACTGGATATGCTTATTTTTCTAAAGAAGACTTTTTTGAATTACTAGATATGCCCAAAAGTTACTGGAATAGTCCCTCTAACGTCGATAAATTTGTTATAAAACCCATTAAAGAAGAACTTACGCCTCTTTTTAGGGGTCTAACTATTAGAAAAAAATATGGTAAAGGGCGTGGGAAACCAGTTATTGGCTATTCGTTTACCTGGAAACCCGAAAAGAAAGATGCCAATGATTTCTCACAAGGCCAATTACAAGATGAGCGTCAAAAACTCTTTAACATTCAGCATAATGGTGAATTAACAGAGCAGGAAAAATGGCGCGCCATTGACAATGTTAAGGGGTTAACTTTAGGCTCTACTGAGAAACAAGCATTGGCTGATAAACAGGCCGAGCACGATAAAAAAATAAGAGATCAAGCAAGACAAGAAGCACTTGCTGAACTCCGAAAGGAGTTTGGAAATCATGCCTAAAACTATTAGAGAACTTGCTGATGAGTTTGGTGTATCAAAACAAGCCATTAGGGAAAAA
>NZ_RHOS01000049.1 GCF_003946205.1 Companilactobacillus keshanensis
ATATGAAAATTAAAGCAGCTGTAGTTGATAAAGTTAATGATCCATTCGTTATTAAAGATGACGTTGAACTAGCTGACCTTCAAGATGATGGTCTTCAAGTTAAAGTCGTTGCATCTGGTATCTGTCACTCTGATGAAGCTCTTAGAAAAGGTGACGCTGCCTTCAGTTTCCCCGTTGTTTTAGGACATGAGGGTTCTGGTATCGTTGAAAAAGTCGGCAAGAATGTCGAAAACTTCAAAGTTGGCGATCACATTATTATGTCATTTTATTCATGTGGCGAATGTGACAATTGTTTAAAGGGTAAACCTACACAATGTCGTAAATATGCTGCTTCTAACCTATCTGGTACTCGTCCAGATGGAAGTGACCATTTTACAGAAGATGGTCATCATGTTTCTGACATGTTCAATCAATCTTCATTTACAACACACACAGTTATCAATAAGAGAAATGCCGTCAAAGTTCCTAAGGAACTTGACCTTAGAAAACTTGGACCTTTGGGCTGTGGATATGTAACTGGTAGTGGTACAGTCTTCAATACCCTTCAACCAAAACCTGGTGACACTATTGCCGTATTTGGTACAGGTGCTGTTGGTCTTGCCGCTATGATGGCTGGTAAGATTTCTGGATGTACACACGTTATCGCCGTTGATATCGTTCCTTCACGTCTTGAATTAGCTAAGAAGATGGGTGCAACAGATATCGTTGACTCATCTAAAGAAGATGCTGTTGAAGCAATCAAGAAGATCACAGGTGTTGGTGTTGACTGGGCTGTTGATACAACTGGTGTAACTAAGGTTATGACAGATTCAATCGCTGCTTTAACACAAGGTGGTACTACAGCTACAATCGCTGTTACACCACACAATATTGATATCAGTACATGGAATGACCTATGTGTTGACGACAAGAAGATCGTCGGAGTAAACATGGGAGATTCAATTCCTCAAGTTGATATTCCTCGTTTGATCGAATTCTTCAAACTTGGTGTCTTCCCATTTGATTTGACAGAGAAGTTCTATGACTTCGATCAAATCAATGAAGCTGACGCAGATTCAGTAAGTGGTAAGACAATCAAACCTATCTTGGTAATTGATAAAGATTACAAACCAGGTGAATAATTT
>NZ_RHOS01000005.1 GCF_003946205.1 Companilactobacillus keshanensis
AGTCAAAGCAAAAGCACCTCCAAGATTTATTTTCTCAGAAGTGCTCTTATTTATCTGTATCAAATTATATACTCAGTACCTTGCATTTTTAGTGAGAGTCCTTTTATGTTTGTCAGCTGAAATAATATGATTTCAGTCGACGACTATGAAGGGATTTTTTCATTTCCAGATTAAATTTAATGCTATTTAAAAATGATAAATTGACGGGTACTGAAGTATTTCGCAGTTATTAATTGGTTGAATATCCAATATTAAATCCTAACTTCCTAAATTAATAATATTGGTATATACTTATTTATATAGAAAAAGACGAATGTAATCGACATATTAAAAATACAGTCAAATACATTCGTCTTTTTGTGTTTGTTATAGAGGGGGAAATATGAAGCGTAAAAATTATATACTAGTAATTATCAGTATTTTATTTTTACTAGTAATAGCTGGCTGTGGTAATAAAAAGGCTGATTTGAGTAACGTAAAAGAATCAAGTGGCAATATTGTGATTAAAGGCCACAATTTTAGAGGGTTGCATCAAGGAAATGGAACAGTTAAAGATCCAGATTATAAATATTCTATTTATTTTAGTAAAGATGGCAATTTTGTTCAGGATATTATCAGTTCTAAAGGATTTGCGGGAAGATTCACAGAAAAGGGTACTTACAATATTTCCAAGAATGGTGATGTAACAATGAATATTGCTAGTGTTACTGAAGAAAGATTCAATAGTGATTCTGCTCTATTAAAGGGATATACACCAACAAGTATTGTTCAAAGGGAAGATAACACTTTAAATGATGCTGAAAATCATCCGATTAAAATTGAGAATAAGAAGACTTATTTATTAGGTACAGTAAATAACGTCAAGCTTTATCCAACAGATGCCAAGACGGTTAATTATAAAGAACATTATCAAGATGAAATGAAGAAATATGATAATACTTATAATAAATTTTCAGGTCATGGTTTTACTTCAAATGGTATGGACACATCAATGAACGGCATTGCTTTCAAGGGGAATAGCTTCATCTGGAGATATGGTTATTTAGGCAAAAATACAGATAAGGACAACGCTGTCATGACTGTGTTTGAAGGTACTTATTCATATAGTTCTAATAATCATATTTTGACTTTGAATGTTTCCAATCAATCAAAAGCTTATTATGGCAATTTGATGAATCTTAATGATTTTAAATATATGAAATCTGACAATTCATTGGCCGTAAACAGATTGAAATTAAAATATCGAAATAATGTTCTTACTTTAGTTGATAGTTCACTTAAGGGTTGGAAAATGAAAGATGCATACCCAGATGACACTTCACGAAGTCAACTTAAATATGATGACTATCTAAATAGTTATTCAGTATCAATCTTTGATTCAAAGATGCAAAAAGATAGCGATGATAATTCATCCGTAAAAAAGGTTTTTCCTACTAAGGAAGATTTTGCTGATTGGGTAACAGATTATTATCAGGATGATGAAGATACTGAAAACTTTCACGTTTTAGAAGCTGGGGATGGTGCAACATTACCGATCCAGGAAAATACCGGCGGGATTAAAAAGGATACGCCGATGGTATATAGATTATATTATTCTCTTGCTGAAGAGGGTAACGACGAGTCTGACGTTGGCAGAAACGTTGGGATTACCTCAGATGGTAAAATTTATAGTGGTCACGATATTATGTTTGACCCTGATTTAACTCAAGCATATAAGGACTACATAAATAATTAAAAAACTGATGGTGGAACAATTACAAAAGACGGATTAACTTTCACCATAACATTAAAGGCTGATACAGCGATATCTGAAAAATAATTATTAACCAATGAAGCACTTAAACCAATCAAGGTCTAAGTGCTTTTTATAACTATTCCGATATAATAAAATTAATCCTATAAATTACTGTCAAACTGTTTTATACTTGTGATTATAGAGAACTTTTTACAAAAAACTCAACTTTGAAGGGAAATGTTAATTATGCCACTAGTACATATCGAACTAATCGAAGGACGCGATCAAGAACAATTAAAAGGAATGGTAAAGGATGTTACTGAAGCCATTTCTAAAAATACTGGTGCGCCTAAGGAACATATTCATGTTGTTTTGAACGAGATGAAGAAAGATCGTTACGCTGTTGGTGGCGTTCTTAAGAGCGACGAATAGATATTAATAATGTCCGTGTCGATTTTATCGATGCGGATTTTTTATTTGAGGAGTTTTAATATGTTAGAGTCAGTTTTACCAAATAAACAACTTACTATTGAGCAGCAAGATGTTTTAAATGAGATATTAGAATTTTGTCATAGCAATTCAAACGATACTAGATCGTTATTCCAACTGAATGGTGATGCAGGTACTGGTAAGAGCGTTATCTTGACTCAATTGTTTTTAAAAATAGAACAGGATGCGAAAGTTTTCAATAAAGATAATTATTTCTTAGTTAATCATCCAGAGCTTCTAAAAGTCTATCAAGATAATGCTGGAGAATTTTCCGAATTACGTAAAAATAGATTCTTGCGCCCAACTACCTTTATTAACAAAATGAATAAAAATCATAAACAGGCTGATGTTGTCGTGATTGATGAGGCTCACTTACTTCTAAGTGAAGCCGATAAATATAATAATTTTTCTCAGAATAATCAATTGGAAGAAATTATTAAACTCAGTAGAGTAGTAGTTATTGTCTATGATGAGCGCCAAGTATTAAAAATGAAAAGCTATTGGTCTCAACAAATTATCGATAAACTAGTTAAACAGTTTGGCTTAAGATATAAATTAAACACTCTTCATACTCAAATGAGGATGAATGCCCCTCGTAAAATAGTTAGATGGATCGATGATTTAACTAATAATCTACAACTTGATACGATTGATAATAAATCTAATAATTATTTGGGAGGAACTTATCAAGGCTATGATTTTAAAATATTCGAAGATGCAGAGGAGATGTATCAGAAGCTACGTTTGGATAATAGAATAGTCCAAAAATCTCGTATTGTATCAACTGCAGACTATCCGTCAACTTTAGATGGTAAGAAGCACTATGTTAATGAGGGAAAGTTTCATTTGCCATGGGATCAATACAATTATTCTAATGTGACCTGGGCTGAGAAAGAATCTACAATTAATGAAGTAGGGTCAATTTACACTATTCAAGGATTTGATCTGAATTATGTTGCTGTCATTATTGGACCATCGGTAGTTTATGATAAGAATGGTCAAATTAAAATTGATCCTGCTAAGTATGAGGATCATGAGGCCTTTAAAAAGCGACATTTAAATGATGTTATCCAAATTGATCGAGCTAAAAAGAGGATCATTCAAAATTCTATGAACGTTTTATTAAAACGTGGGGTCAAGGGTCTATATATCTATTTTCATGATCAAAGGATCTATAATTTTTTAGCAAATAAATAAGGTTACATAACAAAAAATATTAGAAGATAAGAGTCAATATTCAAAACAATGGATATTGGCTCTTTTTGTCGATCTAGCATCTGGCAAAAGGGAAGATGATACAAATAGTATCAAATTAAATTTAAACAGTTAGAGTAATACGCTTCCACTAAACCATCTTAGTGTTGGTTTAACAGAGAGATTTATCTGAACTATTTACAGAATAACTATGCTAAAATATACATAGTGTTGTATTAAGGATGGTGGTATTGTGCGAAGAAACACTAAAACGAGTGCAAAAATAAAAAAAGCCTTCATCAATTTGATGAAGGTCAAAGGATTTGAATCTTTAACGGTTAGAGATATTACTAGTACTGCCAAAATAAACCGCAGTACATTTTATGCCCATTATAATGATAAATACGATTTGCTAAAGAGTTACGAAAATTCTGTCTTAAAGTCGTTGAGTCAAACTTTAAATAATAATCTCAATTCATTAACAAAATCACAAAATATTAAAGTGGATGATGAGTCTTATCCAGTGATAAATTTAATTATTGGATATATTGAATCAGAGTTTGATTTGATAAAAGTTCTCCTTACGATTTCCTCGTTTGGCGAAAAGATCAAAAATATTTTACGACAGATAATCATTAAGGGATTATATCTTGATAAAGGAAATAATAAGACAGTTGGTACGATTCCAAATGATTATGCGTATGAAATAATTGTATCTGGATTACTCAGCACAATTACATATTGGCTGTCTAAGGATCATCCTGAGAACAAGGATACAATTATTGATATCATTCTGAAATCACGTTATTTAAGTCCCTATGATCTATTAGGTGTCGATGATCAATTTGGAAATACTATTAGGGTTTGATTTTTAGTTCATTGATATTGTTAGAATTCATGAACTGCTTTATTTGATCCATCAATTCATTATTGGCGTTATAATCAGCAAATGCTATTGCTGTAGTCAGAGCATGGCTCAATTTATTGTAATCAATAGGATCAGTTCCTAAGGTATTTATAGCAGATAGATAATATAATTCATCAGTGAATCTGGCCGTAAAGAACTTATCGAAATTATGTAGCCCAAGATCGATCAGTGATGCACTGCGGTCGTAATCCTTTTGTTCCGTATACCATTTAGTTAATCTAACGATATTAGAGCGATAGTAAAAATAGTCGCTTCTTGAATTGACTACAACATCGATGTTTGCGTAAGCCAAATCAAAGTAATAGCCTGTTTTAAGATTTTGATGTTTTTCCAGATAAATTTGCCCTAATGCTGAGTAAATCATTGTTCCCCAAAAGCTATTACGATTAGTTAATAATCCCAGTGAATAGTTTAATTGGAAAATGGCCTCGTCGAAGTCTTGCTTTGATTTTGCTAATGCGGCATACAAAAAATGCGAGTGTATTTTCTCCGAAGAGGGGAGTGCACTTTCTTTTATTGTTGGTAATTCTGATGATAGTATTTGGTAATCTTCATGTTGAATGGCAATATCTAATTTTTTAAATTTATCTTGAGCTAAATTACTAGTTGGCAGAGAAGAAAATTCTGAAAAGATTTGATCCAAAGTGAGATTTAACCTCTGGCAAATTGAGATCAGTATGCCAACAGAAGGAGATAAATTCTGATTTTCAATCTTACTTATAATTGCTTGAGTACATATTCCATCAGCTAATTCAGTCTGATTTAGATTAAGAGATTTGCGTTTGTTTTGAATGACTTTTCCTAAAAGCATGTTTCACCTCAATTAATATTATTTGAAGTAATAAATTCTGGTTAATTCTTATTCATATATTATCTATAGTAATATTATATTCAAATAATTCCAAGCCAGAGTCAAATAATTTTTCGGATAATTAATAATAGTGAACATTGTAAATGATTTGAATAGTTGTCTGATAGAACTGATTTATAAAAATAAATTTAATTTATGATACAAAAAAAGAGTGAACCTAAAGGTTCACTCGAGAATGCTCAACTATGAATGTAGCTTAATATATTCTAAGATTGTTTTCGCTTCATCAGATGTAGGTTCATAATCACCAGATTTAAGATTATGAATCCTTTCAACTGAAAGGTGACTTTCAAAAGCAAATTGTGTATCGTTCATATTTTTATCACGTTCAAAGTGAATAATTGTTTCAGCAATATTTGGTTTATCCATATCACTACCTCCATTAGTTAAATAATAGCATTAAGACAAGATTATTTAAAACGTTGACCATTTATTTAGTGGCCAGTAACGCCATTTAACTTCACCAATGATACTTTTCTTATTGATGAAACCAATGATTCTACTATCTTTAGAAACGGTTCTGTGATCACCCATAACAAAGTAAGAACCTGCGGGTACTTTGTTAGTTTTTTCAACCTTTTTAAGATAGCTTGTGCTGTATCTTTGTTTGTATTCTGATGATTCTTTAGCAAGTTTGCTTAATGTAAAATTATAAGTATAGCTGTATGGTGTATTAGCATAAATGCTTGTATCTGGTTCTTTTACCTTGGAGCCCGCATCTAAGAATGATTCATCAAGTTTTTTACCGTTGACATACATCTTATTATTCTTAGAAACAACTGTATCACCAGGTAATCCGATGATACGCTTAATATAAAACGATCCTGGTTCATCAGGTGCCTTCAAAACAACTACATCGCCTCGAGATAGCTTGGTATGTCGAACTGCGATTACCTTATCCCCGTTTTCAAAGGTCGGTTGCATAGAGGGTCCTGAAACCTTGTCATTTGAAAAAACAAACTGCATAAGTAGGAAGAGGACTGCGTAGATGGCTGCGGTCAATGCGATTGTTTGCAACCAAAACTTCCAACCGCCTTCTTCCTCCTTCTTAGGCTTTTGTCTTGTTCTATTGTTTGCCATAATTCACCTCGTATGTATACTAACTAGAATATTACACTTTTTGAAGATTATTGGAAATAATTGTATCATTTTTAAATTTTTTTAATTAACAAATTGACAGACTAACTATTGTATAATATTTAAGAATTTTATTTTAAGGGGATCGTTATTATTAATTCATCGAAAAGATTGATCTATATTGATTTTATCAGAGTCGTGGCTATGCTTGGTGTGGTTATGGCTCATTCAAGTGCTGATATTTTGATCACTAAATCATTTTCAAATTATTGGAACTTAGCCAATGCAATGATTGTTATTGTTACACCGGCTGTACCACTGTTCTTTATGATTAGTGGAGCGACTATTTTAAATAGTCAAAAAACATATGGAGTAGGGTATCTATTCAAACATCGGCTGACACGTGTTTTAATACCATTTGTGTTTTGGTCATTTGTTTCGACGGCTTTCTTCCAATATATTGATCCAAATACCGGTTTCTCATGGCATTTAACTTTGAAAAATATGTCATTGATTTACCATCAACCTGTTCTAGAGGCCTACTGGTTTATCTATCCATTGATAGCCTTCTATCTGCTTTCACCAATACTCAAGGCTTTAGTGGATAATATGAGTGATAAATTGCTGAATTATGCTTTGATCTTATGGTTTATTACTAATATGATTTTGCCATTCTTGGTTGTCACTATGCCAAGTCCATGGTCTGATATTTTTAAAGTTGATAATTTTGGTAATCTATTCTTTGTTTCTAAATCATTAGGCTACTTTATCTTGGGTTATAAGTTGTCTAAGGTAGATACAAAGAAACTTCATTTGTCGGTCAATCTACTTGTTAGTGTCATTTTGATGGTAGCAATGATCAGTATTAACTATTGGACTTATCATGACAGCAGCGTACATATTCCTGTTACGGGATACGAGCCATCAGTTTTCGTACCAGTCATTTCAGCATTGATTTTCTTATCATTCAAGAAAATCGATCCTAAAGTTTCTCCATTTATGGGAAAAATCATCGAGTATATTGCTCCTTTGACTTACGGGGTATACTTGGTTCACGGTATCGGTATTCGTCTAGCACAATACTATGTAAATAGTTTGAACTTTTTAGGTGTATTCGGACTGGCAACGATCATTTCATTGGTTATCGTTTGGATCATCAGTCTGATTCCGGTTGCAAAGAAGTATCTAATTTAGAGGTGATATCATGAGTTTGAGTTATATCGGTGAATTAAGAGATGAAATAGATGAACTTACTAATGGAAAACGTTTTAAAGCTCGAATTGATTTTATGGATCATGTTTGCCAAGCTTTGTCAGACAAGAGACTGCCTAAATATCACTTTCCGAAGTTTCAGTTATCCGAAAAGGATCTTTATAGTTATTTAGGATCATTAATGGATTTGGATCGGCCGTCATACGATGATGCTGTGAGAAAGTTGGAAAAATTTGATCATAATTTACGTGAGTTCAGAACATACTTACAGATTCGCTTTGGATATTGGGCTACAGTAACCGAAGATTTTATGAGGATTTGGAGTGAGTTATATCCTGATACCAAATATTTAGAATTGATGGCCGGTAATGGCTATATCTCACGTGGTTTCAAGAACTTTGGTGTGGAGTCAATTTGTACCGATGATCTTAGTTGGGCTAAGCAAAGTCAAACTGGATTGAAAACTTTAGTAGATGTTGAGAATTTAGATGCTATAACAGCTTTAGAAAAGTATCAAAAAGACATTGATGCTGTGGTATTAGCTTGGAGTCCTGATCGAGAAGAAATTGATTATGATATTTTACAATTGGTTAGAAGAGCTGGTATAAAGCTTTTTGTGATAGGTGAAAAAGATGGAGCTACTAATAGTCATAAATTTTGGGAAAATGCTGAAATAGTTGAAGATCCTAAAATAGAGCAATTAAATAAAATGTATTCTCACTATGATCTTGTTTGTGATCGACTTTATTTAATTAGGTAGAGTTTTTTGTGCTTAATACATAATAGAAGCAGTAATCAAAATCGATTACTGCTTCTATTTTCATCAGTGCGTACAAGCTAACCATGTTTTGTTGAACTATCTCTATTAGTGTAAAATGAGTTATCGTACAAGTATTAGTTAGACTAGGTGGATTGAATGAAAAAAATAATTTCTAGTATTATCATATTTATTTTAGTTCTGTTAGCAGGAACCGCTATTTCTAAAAGTGATTCGATCAAATATAGTAATACTATGAATCGCTTAGGAATGAGTGAAGATGCGACCGTTTTAGAAACTAATTCTAAAAAGAACTTAGTTACAGCAATCAAAGATTTGAATAAGAAAAAATTAACCAGTTATCAGATAACCTTCTTTGATAAGAATAATAGTGATATTGGCTATATTTATAACTATAAAAGAAATGATAAATTACCGATAATATCTGGACGTTATTTTTCTAAGAGCGATTTTTCGTCTCAAATTCCATTTGCTGTTCAAGGTAAGAGTTCTGAGATTGAAGACTATAAGCCGCAGAGTCAGTCTTATATTAAGATAGGTCAACGTTATATTTCAGTGATTGGTACGATGGGTTTTGGAAATTCTGATCTGTTGAATAATCAAACATTGATTTCGCTGTCACCTAAGCAGCCTAAAGTCAAAAAGTCTTTAAAGAACGTAATTACTGTGTTGGACGGAAAAGCGGTCACTTCTAAAGAAAGTTACAGTAGGATCAAGAAGACGTTACACGTTAGAAGTGCCCATAAATACAGTCCTCAAACGGATGATTTTAGTGCCGTCAAAGTAGAAAATAACGGTGAACTTTATAAGGTTGGAATTGTTTTATTGTTTATTATGGCAATTGCAGTTGAATTTTATATCCTGATTCCGTTGAAGTATGATCTTCAGAGATCTAATTTGACTGGTGATTTGAAGAATAATTATCGAAATGGTTTATTAATTAGGTATTTGTTGTATACACTGATTCCTTATTTAATAGGATATTTAATCGTAAATTGGAAGATTGTCATCATCAGTCATACAACGTTTAACATGTTTATGATTGGTTCATTAGGTTTGGCAATAATTGTCGGACTTCATCAAATATTTTTTGTGAAACGAACGGAGTGAAGGATTTAATGAGAGTTAATTTAAGCGATGAGTTTAAAACTAAATATCATGGTTTACTAGGCGATAGGTCAGAAAAGTTATTTGCTGCCATTGAAACAAATAGTCAGAGTGCTTTTCGACTCAATCCTTTAAAAAATGATTATAAAAATGTTCAATACAGTTTGGAACAACCAATTGAGTATTCTAAGGTCGGTTACTTTGGAGATATTGATGGTAATTCGATCGACCATTTGTCTGGCTATGTTTATAGTCAAGAACCAAGTGCAATGTATGTTGCTGAGGTTGTTGATCCTCAGGCCGATGAGAAAGTTCTCGATCTTTGTGCAGCTCCAGGGAGTAAGACAACTTATTTAGCCTCAATAATGGACTCTCAGGGACTTTTGGTAAGTAACGAGATAAATAACAAACGAGCACGTATCCTTTCCTCAAACGTAGAAAGAATGGGTATCAAGAATGCAGTGGTAATAAATAATTCGCCAAAAGATCTTGAAGATGGATTTGAAGGATACTTTGATCGAATTTTAGTTGATGCACCATGTTCTGGTGAAGGGATGTTTCGAAAGGATCCAGAAGCGGTCCAATATTGGTCATTGGAATACGTTGAACAGTGTGCTAATCGACAGAAGCATATCTTAGATTCGGCTTTTAAACTATTAAAAGATGGCGGAACATTAGTTTATTCAACTTGTACTTTTGCGCCCGAAGAAAACGAAGAAAATATTTCTGAATTTGTTGAGCGACATCCAGAAATGGAAATTGTACCAATCAAAAAATATCCTGGTATGGAAGATGGACGTCCACAATGGGGACATAATAATCAGGATTTAACTAAGGCCCTAAGAATGTTTCCGGATCAGTTTAATGGTGAAGGACATTTTATTTGTAAAATGATCAAAACGGGTTCCGCTAGTTCGGCTAAAGTTAGAACCTTCAAAAACCAACCTACAAAAGTTGAAATGAGTTATTTGGATAAATTTGTTAAACAAAATTTGACTAATAATTCATTGTCAGAAATTTTTAAAGTTAAAGATGACCTTTATCAAGCTGCTACATTTGATACTAGATTTAAAAAATTACACGTGTTACGTAATGGATTAAAACTTGGAGAACTCAAAAAAAATAGGTTTGAGCCCAGCATCTCATGGATGCTAGCACTCAAACCAGATGATTTGAATTCAGTATGTGAATTAACCGATGATCAATTTGCTAAGTATTTGCATGGTGAATCGGTTATGGTAGATCAGGATTTCTCCAATAAGTGGATAGGCCTTAGTTATCAAGGTAAACTCTTCAGTTGGGGTCGATACAGTAATAAACAGATCAAAAATGTTTATCCTAAAGGATTAAGGAAGTAAACTGATCTGACGTTGTTTAGCATAATTTATCAAGCTTTCATCATAAATGATGGGGGCTTTTTTTATTTGTTCAATGTTTTGAGCACCAATGTTAGCCATGATCACTTTTAATTGAACGATAAAGCTTTCAAAGAAGAGTCTTGTTTCTTCGTATGAATATTTTTGCAGATGATGTAATACTAGTCCAGACATACCAACTGACTTAGCACCCATTTTCAATGCTTTGATAACATCCATTGGTGTACGAATTCCACCTGAAGCAAAGATGTCTAAGTCATTTTGGAATGGTTTAGTTTCGATTAGTGATTCAACAGTAGAAAGAGAAAATTGATCTAAGTACGTGAGATCTAATTCATGATTTCTAGCACTTTCTATCTGAGCAAAATCAGTTCCACCAAAACCAGAGATATCAATATGCATTACACCAATATTTTTTAATTTTTGAATAGTATTTTGTGACATTCCGAATCCGACTTCCTTGACAATTACAGGCACAGAAATATTTTCAATAATGTCTTGAATATTCTTTAACCAAATAAATTCACGATCGCCTTCAGGCATAGCGAGTTCTTGGGTGACATTTAAATGAATTTGCAGAGCACTAGCTGAAACTAGATCAACTGCTTGTTGTGCCATCTCTGGTGTTGCTTTAGCAGAAACATTGGCAATTACAAATCCGTCTGGGTTATTTTTACGTAAAGTTTTAAAACTGTCAGCAGTTTCAGGTATTCTAAAATAAACGCCCATTGAGCCGCTTGATACGGGGACGTTTATTTCTTGAGCTAGTTTCGATAATTCATTATTGAATTGTGCTGATTGCTTAGATCCACCAGTAATAGCGTTAAAATAAATCGGCAAACTGGCTTTGAAACCTAGGAAATCAACTGACAAATCAATATTATGATAATTTAGTTCAGGCAATGCATCGTGTAATAATCTAACATTATCAAAATCGGCGAATGATTCGTCGGTATAGTACTTTTCGGCCAGAAATAGATGTTCGACTTTACGTTGAATTTGTTTGTCTTGTTTAGGCATTGGCAATTATTTCTCCGATTTTTAAGGATAGAGGAGTGATACCAACCTTTTTCCATTGTTCCTCTAATAAATCTAAGTTTAAATCACGATCACTGATGACAATCCCGCAATCTCCGCCACCAGCACCGGACGTTTTAGCAGAACCGCCTAATTTTTGCGCTATATCACATAAATCAGTGAGCAATTCTGTTTCGATATGAACGTTACTAAATTCAGCCAAATCAGCTAACAAAGTACGATATTGATTGATCATTTCTTTGATCAATTCAGAATTGCAAGTTCTAAATCCGTGAATAAGTGTCTCAACACTCTTACGACTTGCTTTTAGGAAGTTTTGATATTTCTCAACTTTTTGAGCTTTTGTCAAAGCAATGCGGTCAACTAAGATTGAAGTTGAGGCTGGGGAACCAGTCCAACCGACAGTTAGTTCGAGATCACTGGGCAAAATCAAAGTTTCAATTTCAAGATCAGGCCAATTAAGTTCAAGAACTTTTGATAAGCTGTGATTACGAATTATGTTAAAGACCCAGTTACGGTCCGGTGATTTGTAGGCTACGATACCGCCAAAGGCACTTGCAGCAATATCTCCTAAACTGCCATTCCCTTGAACAGATAAGTGAGCGATAGAAGCTAATTTATAAATATCTATTGGCGTTAATTTGAGTTTATAGAACTCTCCTAAAGCCTTGACAACGGCAACAGTCACAGCGGCTGATGATCCTAGACCATATTTCTTGCCATCTTTTGAATCAAGCTCACTTGTAACTAGTAGGTCATAATATGCTAATTCTTTGTTTTTCTCTAAAGCATATTTTTCTACAAAATTAATGGCCGCCAAGATGTACTGTAATTGACTTTCAGTATCGTCAAAAACTAATTCTGTACCTTGTCGGTCCCAGTGAATAAGTTCTTTATTAAGATTTTTAGATTGAATTGTGCCACCATCCTCGGAGCGAGTGATTGTGGCAGTAACATACTGGTTAACTGAAGCGATAACAGCAGGGAAACCAGTTTCAACAACAGCGTATTCTCCTGCTAAATATAACTTCCCAGGTGCTTTTCCTGTAGACAAAAATATCATACCTTTCAATATCTGTATCAGAAGTATTGTATACCATGACCAATATTCGCCACAACTGTAGTAACATCAGATAAATTATTTAAATAAGATTTAATTTGTTCAATAGATTTATGTGTTCCAAGTATTTTTACGTTTGGACCAGCATCTATAGTAACATACGCTAAGATGCCTTTTTGCCTGAGTTCTTGAATTAAATGAATTATTTCAACGGTCTCTGGTTCAAAATATGTAAATGAAGGCTTGGCGGATAATGTCAATGCATGCATACTCATTGCATTATGTTCAGCAATCTCACCGATTTTTTGAATATCCTTTTGTTTGATTGCTTGTTTGATTTCGTTTGTTTCTGAAGACACTAGTTTAACCCAATTTGGATAAAAAGGGGATGTTTCGACACTTTTTTCCATACCACTGGTGGATGAAATCTTCTTAGCCTTCTTATTTATAACAGCTGACAAGATTTCTAAATCAATATCTGGATTCTCGTCGATCGGAACAGCAAATGAGTTATTATTGTTGTCTCCGGCGATCCATTCAACAAACCCACCATAGATAGAACGACTGGCTGAGCCAGAACCACGACGAGCTAAAATAGATAATTGTGACTTATCGAGATTTAAGGCCATCGTTTGGTCTATCGAAGCCGCCAATGCCGCAAATCCAGAGGCCGATGAAGCAAATCCGGCTGATGTAGGGACGTGGTTAACTGAATTGATTTTAAAATGTTCAGAAAAATTGTATTTTTTTCTAGTACTATCTAAATATTTTATGATCCGTTTGCTTTGTTCCTCATTGAGTAACATATCATTTAAATAGATAATATCTTTACTTGAATCAATTATTTCAGATGAAGTATCAGTGTAGAAACGGTCTAATGTTAAAGATAGACTGTTTGTATAAGGTAACTTTAATTTTTGATCTTTTTTGCCCCAATATTTTATCAGAGCGATATTAGTAAAGGCCCGAGCTGTTTTAGTCAACGTCAGTTTCCTCCGCATAGATAGATAATGGTTGAATCCAAGTCTGTTCGGCACCATTTTTTATAAGTGCTTTTTGAACCATAGTGGCATTATTTAAACTTTTGGCTAAGGCAATGATGCAACCGCCACGTCCACCACCAGTGATTTTACCGCCTAGTGATCCAGCATTTTTAGCGGCAGCTATTAATTGATCAGTTTTAGGTATTGCTAGATTCAATTTAGTCAAAGTAGCGTTTGCCTGATCAAAGGTTTGTCCTAAAAGACGTAATTTATTATTTATCAGACTCTTCTTAGTCGTTGATGTGCATGTACCTAATTGTTCTAAATACGCACCGATCGTCGCTTTATCAGTTTGATACATTTTATGCACATCGGCAACGGTTTCTTTGGTTTTTCCTTTGACGCCAGAATCTCCAATAACGATGAATCCATCTGATGAAAAATTGAAGTGTTCGATCGTATCCTTACTATATAAAACAGGTTCATTAGAAATAACGGTTAATGCATCTAATCCGCTAGCTTTACCGTGTGTTACTGTTTCTGATTTGTTAACATATTCTAGAAGTGTCTCTGTTTCTAAAGATTGATCAAATAAATCAAAAAAGGCACGGGTTAAAGCGGCGGCAATAGCTGCAGATGAGCCTAGACCACGTTCAATCGGTAGGTTGCTGTCGATACTAATGGCATAGTTTATTTTGTCTTTATTCAAGTGCTCATCTAGTAATTCAATCAAGTATTTTACACCTGAAAGTGTATCAGGTATTTGTGATATTTTACCAACATAATATTTTGACGATAAAATATTTTCTGGATTTTGCTTTATTTTAACAATCACTGGAATACTGACCAAAGGCACAGCAATGGCAGGGTAGCCATAAACTACCGCGTGTTCGCCCATAATAATCGTCTTTCCGTGACTTTTTCCAATTCCTTTAAGCACACGCTCACCTCTCAATTTCTTCAAATACTTATTTTATACATCTATTGTCCGGATTTCCACTTTCAATATAATTATCTTAAATATGATAAAATTTTTTAGGGAGAAATATTATGACATTAAATTTTGTATTGGGTAAAAACCAGTTTGATCACCATCAAAAAATGATGGAACTCTTTAGAAAAGATTATCAAAAGAATCCAGAAGGCCAATTTTTTTTCTTAGTGCCTAATCATATTAAATTTGAGTCAGAAATTAATATGTTAAAGGAACTTGGAAATGAAGATGCTGACCTGATTGCTACAAGTAATATCCAGAGCTTTTCTTTTTCTAGATTAGCCTGGTATTTTTTACGTAGCAACTCAACTTTTACTACTGAAAGCTTAACTTCAACTAAATCAGCAATGATTTTGAGAAATATTATAAATAAAAATAAAAAGTCGCTTAAAATTTTTTCAGGAATGACCGAGAAGAGCGGTTTTTTTGAACAATTATCAAAACAATTTAATGAATTTCAAAATGGTCAAGTTCAGCCTGATGACATTGAACACTCGTTAGAAACTGATGATCAGGCTTTATTTAAAGATAAGATTGCCGAATTGAATAAGATCTACCGAGATTATCTTGAAGCAACTAAGGACTACGAAACGGCCGACTATCAATTGAATGCCTTAGCAAAATATTTGGACCAGGATTTAAAGTCTAAAAATTATTATTTTTATGTTGAGAGCTTTTCTTCTTTTACAGCGGCTGAACTTAATTTAGTTAGTTCTTTGATTTTAAATGGAGCCAGTCTCAATATTTCGTTAGTTATGCAACAACCTGTCTTAGGGGAATTAGATGTTGCTAGTTTTTACTATCGACCTGAAAAAACTTATCAAAAGTTATATCAATTGGCAAGAAATAATCAAATAGCCGTTTATAATAATTTTGCTGATGATGAACGCATTGATCCTGATATTGCTAAATTGGAAGATTATTGGATTCAATCCAGTAGTGCCGGTGTAGTTGACGGAGATGTCAAATTAAAAAATATTAGCTCGGTTCAAATCTGGAAGTGTACGAATAAACAGACTGAGGTTTCGGCGGTCAGCACATACATTCGTCAACTAGTTGCCACTCAAAACACACGTTATCGTGATTTCTTGATTGTAGCCAGGGATTTAGGTCAATATAAATCTTTTATTGAATCATTTATGGAAATAAATGACGTACCTTATTTTATTGATTTGGAAAAGAAAATGACTGATCATCCATTTAAAAAATTGATTGATCTATTATTTACAGTTTTAAATCGTGGTATGCAAAGTGCTGACATAATTGCTTTATTGAGAACGGAATTATTGATTCCTAATGGTTTTGATTCAATTTCCGCCTATCGTAATGCTGTTGACCTGACAGAAAATTATATTTTGGCTTCCGGCGTTACTAAAAGAAATTGGCTAGGGGATGATTTTGAACCAGCCGCCGACTTAGATGTAATCGTTGATGCATCGGTAATTGAGCGATATCGTTTGATCAATCTAATAAAGAAATTTATAAAAGATATTTTTAATGAATTAGATAAATTCTTTAAAGATGAAAACAGTGCAACAGAAGGTGCCGAATTTTTATATGAATTCTTGAGTAAATACGGAGTATTTGAGCAGTTATTGGTATGGCAAAAGCAGGCTACAGAGCAGAACGATTTGTCATTAGCTAATCAGCCTGAGCAAGTCGTAAATAAGTTTAATGAAATTCTAGATGAGTATGTAGATATTTTTAAGGATGAAAAATTCGACGCTAAAAATTTCATTGGAATTTTGGACGCAGCCTTTGAAACAGCTCAATATTCACAGATTCCTTCTACTTTAGATGCTGTAAATATTTCTGAAATCGGGATGGTTCAGCCTAATAATAGAAAAATCACTTTGATTCTGGGAGCTACGACAGACAATATGCCAGCGGCCTCTGTTTCAAATAACATTATTACTAATGATGAACGCAAGTTGATTTCAGATTCGTTGGAGGAAGATAAGTTCTTAAAAGATCCTGACGAGATAGTTAACAATTCAGAACCGTTCTTGCATGATTTAATTTTTAGCACACCTAGCACACGTCTAATTTTTACTTATCCAGCGTTTACTGAGGATAATAAGCAAAAGGATCTCTCAAGTTATGTGGTTAGGATCAAGAATCATTTCAAATTAGAAGAGCAGGATGTTTTGTTCAATCCTGAGGCTGACGAGGATGCAGAACAGGTTATCCGCTATGTTGGTTCTAAATCATCTAGTTTGAATTATTTGATCCGTGTATCGCGTTCAGCAGTTGACAATAAGTCAGATATTTCTAATCAATGGAAGTATGTCCGTGACCGACTTTATAATGAAGAACCTAAAAAGACTGAATTTGTCTTGGATTCTTTGAATTATAAAAATTTACCACATGATTTAAATACTGAAACGGTTTCAGAGTTATACGGAAATAACGTTAATGTTTCTATTTCTCGGTTAGAGACATTCTATAAAAATGAATATGAGTATTTTCTGAAATATGGTTTGCGACTGCAACCAAGACAAATTTTTGAAATCACTCCAGCTCAAACTGGCTCACTTTTCCATGCTGTATTAGATGGATTGGTTAAACATCTGAATAATGACAGTACTAATCTAAAATATTTATCAGATGATCAGATTCAGCAATTAGTTCATCAAATTTTCCAAAGTCAGATCAGCTTTTCTGAGAATCGTATTTTTAGATTTAATGATCGAATGGACTTTATCTCTACTAAGCTAGAGTCAACAGTTTTGCAGTTGATCATGTCAATGAAGGAACAGTTAACACACAATCAATTCGTTCCACGTGCCTCAGAAATCACATTTGGCCGAATCAGAAATCAACAGAATTTGCCTGGATTGTCATTTGATTTGGACAATAATCATAAGATAAATGTTCGTGGAAAAATTGATCGAATCGATGAATTAACGATTGATGACGTGAATTATTTGGCCGTTATTGACTATAAATCTAGTGAACATAAATTCTCATTTGCAGAGTTTTTAGAAGGTCTATCAATGCAGATGCCGACTTATTTACAGAGCTTGGCCGAGAACCTGGATTTATTGTCAGAAGGTAGGCCGACGAAGATTGCTGGGGCTTTTTATTCTCACATTCAAAATCCTAAAATTGTTTTAAATAAGGGTGTTCATCCTGAACTGGAATTATTAAAAAAATTCAAGTTATCAGGATTGATCGTTGATGATGCTGACCTGATAGAAAACTTAGATACACGTCTGATCTCAGGTAATTCGACTGTTTTACCAATAAGTAAGACAAAGAGTGGGGATGTCAAAGTGAAGGGTCCTAATTTAGTTACTCCTGATGACTTATTCAGAATTCTTAGCTACAACAAGCATTTGATAACTAAAGCAGGGAATGACATTTATTCAGGTAAACTTAGATTGAATCCATATCGGGATCGTAATTTGAATACGGGGTTGCAGTTTAGTGACTACAAGGCAATATTTGAATTTGATGCCATGTTACCGGAAAATGACTATCATGATATTATCAACTACAACAAGCAAGACGTTTTGGAAAAAATTCAAAGTATTCTGGAGGATGGAGAATAATGCCTGAATGGACAAAAGAGCAAAAACAAGCAATAAATAACCATGGGCATGACATTCTAGTCTCTGCCTCTGCTGGATCAGGTAAAACAACCATCTTGATCGAGCGCATTATTGAAATGGTCAAGCAAGGTGAAAATGTCGATAATTTATTAGTTGCAACTTTTACAGAAGCAGCAGCAGCTGAAATGAAAGATCGATTAGTTAGTCGTTTGAAAGATCTTGTTAATGGAAAAGTAATAAATAGAGTTTTACGAAAACATATACAAGAACAAATATTCAAAGTTCCGATCGCAAATATCAGCACGTTACATGCCTTCTGTTTAAGTATCATAAAAAAATTCTATTATGTGATCGACCTGGATCCAAACTTTCGCCTTTTGAGTGATGAGGTAGAAAAATCAATAATTCAAGATCAGGCTTTAGACAACGTCAGAAACTATTATTACGAAAAACATGATATAGATTATTTGAAGTTGGTCGATAATTTCTCAAATGATCGTAGTGACGATGGGTTAACCGACATTATTTATCGATTATATGATTTTGCTATTACAAATGATCAAACCGATAAGTGGCTGGATCAGCTGACAAATATTTATACAGTTGATTCACCTTTAAATGAATCCAACTTTTATAAATTACTTTATTCTTCACAGATTTTGAATAAATTGGAACAGATAAAGAATCTTTTGGAAAGTGGCATGGATATTGCTGCTGAAGACGAGGTCAGTGATACTTATACGCCAGTATTTAAGGACATGCTCGAACAAGTTAAGAAAATACACGATGATATAAGAAAAGATATTAGCTATAACGAACTTCGTGAGGAAGTATTTAATCTGAGCTTTACTAGAAAACATACTGCTCCTAAAGACGTTGAACCAGATAAAGATCGTATAGAAATACTTAAAGATATTCGAAAAGACTTAGGAGTTAAGATTACAAAAGATTTAGTTAATGACTTCTTTCTTTTGAATGAAGATGACACTTTAAAAGAAATTTCTAAAGCCAAACAATTAATTGTTAAGCTAGTTGAAGTTGAGCAAAAATTTATGAAGGAGTTCTCCCGATTAAAGAATCGTCAGCAAGTTTTAGACTTTAATGATCTTGAGCATATGGCAATGAAGATTCTTTCAACTGAAGTTCAAGGTAATAAAGTTGCTCTTAATTATTATCAAAATAAATTCCACGAGATCATGTTAGACGAATATCAAGATATTAATGCCATGCAAGAGGGAATCATCCAGTTATTAAAGTCAGATGAGAACCACATTTTTATGGTAGGTGATATTAAACAGTCAATATATGGATTTCGACAAGCAGCTCCGTATATTTTCGCAGGTAAATACGAAAAATTTCAAAAAAATGATAATCCTGATGAATTGATTCAGCTGTCGAAGAATTTTCGTTCATCAGAACAGGTCGATGATTTAGTTAATACGATCTTTACAAAAATATTCGATAAAAATATTGGTGAAATTGATTACGATGATCAATCTAAACTAGTTGTGGGAACCAGTTTTCCTGAAACAGTTGACACAACTAGTGAAATGTACGTCCTAACAAACGAAGAAATAGCTAATAAAATTGAACGTCGGCAGAGCCAAATACGCTTTACTGCTCAAAGAATCAAGAAATTAATGGCAGATGACTTTCAGGTCTTTGATGCTAAAAAGGGTGAAGTACGTTCTCTAAGATACTCAGATATCGCTATCCTAGTTAGAAATCGTAATAATAATACAGATTTAATCTCTTATTTCTCTAAGGCAGAGATTCCCTTGATGGTAACTGATGCTCAAAATTATTTTCAGACAACAGAATTACAGATCATGATGTCTATGTTAGAAATTGTCGATAATCCTCGTCAGGATATCCCATTAGTTGCCGTACTTCGTTCACCAATAGTTGGTTTAAATGAAGAAGAATTGGCTCAAATTCGTTTGATCAATAAGGATGAAGATTACTATACCGCCATGCTTGATTACGTTTCAGCAAATGGTTCACAGCCTGAATTAACTAGAAAACTGAAGTCATTTTTGATTCAGCTTGATACATACCGTGATTTCTCAAATAAAAATACAATTTCTCGATTGATTTGGAAAATATATCAGGAGACAGCTATTTTAGAGTATGTTTCAGGTATGCCTAGTGGTAAACAACGTGCAGCTAATCTCCATGTTTTATACCAACGTGCTAGTGATTACGAAAATAATAACCTTAAAGGACTGCATCCTTTTATTGACTTTATTCAACGTATGGAAAAAATGGATAGAGATTTGTCACAGCCGAATAGTATTGAGGCAACTGAAGATACTGTTAGAGTCATGACGATCCATGCTAGTAAAGGATTGGAATTTCCAGTTGTGATCTTGCTAGATGCTGGCAGCGGATTTAATATGCGTGATGTTAATAGTGAGACCTTATTTGATTCTGAACTGGGTTTAGGATTAACTGTTTTAAATACACAGACCCGTGTCGCCGTTCGAACTTTACAGCATTCAATTATAAGTGAGAAAAAACGTGTTTCAGCAGTATCTGAAGAGATGCGTTTATTGTATGTGGCTTTAACGCGTGCTAAGCAAAAATTGATCATCGTTAGTTATGACAAAGATACAACCAAGATGGTTAATAAATGGGATCAAATTAAGTTATCTAAAAATGGTGTTGTAGATGATGGATCCAGACTAGCTGCGGGTAATTATCAAAATTTGATTGGTATAGGTTCATTGAACAGTTATGATCGAATCGATTCACATAATCATTATGCAAGAAATGAATATTGCCGTTTGAACCTTGATATTGTTTTTGATGAAGAAACGAGTGATAAAAATGACGATGGATTATTAAAAGTTATTGATGTTAGGGAACCTTCCGATCTATTTAAACAGACCGTCGATAATATTTTAGATTTCAAATATCCATATCAAGAGGCGGTTGAAACTACTGCATATCAATCTGTCTCTGAAATCAAGAATTTGTTTGCAGATCCAGATGATGAAAAGATGTCTAAGTCTAATTTATTGAATAACAGTGGGCGCTACAATATGGAAAGCTTTGCTAAACCTAAATTTTTAGTACAATCAAGTGTCTCATCTGCAGATGTTGGTAGTGCAACTCATTTAGTCTTACAAAGAGTCAAAATCGATCAAATTCCAGAACTAGCCGATTTTCAAAATTTAGTAAATGATTTAGTAAATGACAGAATAATTGAATCAGAGGTTGCAAAGAAAATTGATTTGGCCAGTTTAGTTAAGTTTTATCAAAGTAGATTGGGAGAGGATATTGTTGCTAATAATCAGGCAGTTTCACGTGAAGTTCCGTTTTCATCCCTGATGCCAGCTAAAAAACTCTTCAAAAAGGAAATCGATAACGATTCTTTCAATGATAAAATACTAGTTCATGGTATTATTGATGGTGTGATTGAATTAGAAGATGGGATAAAAATTTTTGATTATAAAACTGATAATGTAACTAGTCAGAATTTATCTAAAAAGATTAGTGATTACTCTGGTCAATTAAATCTTTATGCTCAGGCTATTTCAACGATTAAAAATAAGCCAATTCTAGGTAAGTATCTTTATTTCTTAAAGATCAATGAAATGGTTGATTTGAATAAAAATCTAAATTAGATGAGTGGTGAATTAATTTGAAAAATTCCTACGCTGTTGTTGATTTAGAAACAACAAATGCTAATTGGCATGACAACGGGCGTATTATTCAATTTGGTTGTGCGATCATTGAAAATGGAAAAATAACCAAGGTCTACAATCAAAAAATTAATCCTCAAGTTCCAATACCAGGCAGAATTACCGCGTTGACCAAGTTAAGTGATAAAGATGTTGCTGATTCTCCAATATTTGAAGATGTCGCGTCAGATATCTTTAAAATTCTTAAGAATCGTATTTTTATCGCTCATAATGTAAATTTTGACTTAACTTTTTTAAATCGTGAATTGAAGCGAATTGGTATGAACGAGTTGAATGTAAAGGCAATCGATACAGTTGAACTGTCGCAGATTCTTTTTCCAACGATTAGTAGTTATAAGTTGCAGGATCTGACTCATTATTTGAGTATTGAACATGACAATCCACATCGAGCTGACAGCGATGCATTAGTAACCGCAAAGTTGTTCTTAGTGATCAACAAGCGATTACAGCAGCTTCCTGTTACTACGCTTGAGTTATTGGCTCGACTGGGCAAATCCACCTTACGTGAAACAAACTTAGTATTTAAAAATGTTTTAAAAAAAGTGGAGAACGGTAGTACTGTTCTGCCAGATTACCTATATGAAAAAAATGGACTAGTTTTGCGCAAAAAGGATTTTCATATAACTGAGAATTTCAACAGTGGTCAAAAGTATCCTGATACTAAAGAAAAGAAGAAAAAACTTCTTGATGGTATTTTAGACTACCGGAAAAACCAGTCACAGTTAATGGATAATATCTATCAAACTAGTCAGCACCGTAACAAACAAAAAAAATGGAATCTGATCGAAGCACCTACTGGTGCCGGTAAAACGTTGGGATATTTGTTGCCATTATCCTATTTGATCAATGGTAAGCAGAAATTAGTTATTGCAACAACAACCAAGGTTTTGCAACAACAAATTGCTGAACAAGCTATCCCACTATTGAATCAAGTAACTGGCAACAGTCATCATGCCGAAATAGTTAAAAGTAGTTATAATTTTATCGATTTGGATAGATTTTTCGAATCGATCGATAACTATAAATTACATAGTCATACAGCAATTTTGAAAATGAAAATTATCGTTTGGTTGACGATGACAACGACAGGAGACTTGAGCGAATTACATTTGACTAATTACAATAGTCCCTTGTTTACGATCATTCGTCACCGTGGTGCATTAAAGACTAAAACGTTATTTAGTGAAGATGATTTCTGGCTTTATCAACAAAATCGTTATGAAGAATCGATGATTTTAGTTACTAATCAATCGTATCTATCAAGAAATATTGACAGTACGATTTGGGGTGAAAATTCGTATTTAGTAGTCGATGAGGCAAATCACTTGTCTGACAGCTTGCGTAACGTAGCTTCACCGACGGTTGATTTCTTACGTTTAAACGAATATGTTAGAAAAATAAGTGATATTCTTTATCAAAATAGAGTCACTTTACGATATGCATTCAACGAGGTAACAACACAATTGTGGAATTATCAAGATCTTCAGGATATGGAAGCACATTTCCAGGTAATTGATGAGTTAATGCAACGAATTGAGTACAATATTTTTGATAATTATGTTAAAAACGAAGTTAGTTTTAAAGATCGAGAACAATTTGTTTCGATTATTGATAGCGAGCAAAACTTTGGTAAAGATAATCTAGAATTAGTTGAACTAATTTCAGATTTAATCGTTGAATTGACCCTTGTAGTTAATCGAATTGATATATTGTTTGATCAATACAATTTTCAGAAGAATTTTATTTCGATTGAATTGTCGAAAATTATTTCTAATCTAATTATCGAGAATAGTAAATTGCATAGTGAATTAGGTAATTTGGACAAACTATTACAATCTTTGCATGTTCCTAGTGACGAATTCGGTGTTCAGATTGAAATGCGTGATTATTATGATCCTAACGGCCTTAAGTTAAGTTGGCGCCAATTTGATATTCATGATCAGGTTGAAGCAACTAATGATCGGTTTAGTCAGATATTTGCGGTCGGTGCAGCAATCACTGTCCAAAAGGATTTTTCTTATTTCATTATGAATTTACAACTCAGTCAAAATCAGATCAATCAGATGATCATCTTGCCAGATACCAATAATATGGCTAAAAATAGTAAAATATATTTACCAGATCAGATATCTGATATTCAATCTTTGAACAGTGAAGAGTATTATGAAATGGTAACTCATTATATCGTTGAGATTCTAAACGATATGGATCATCAAACCATGATCCTCTTCAATTCATTAAATACATTAAGTCATGTTTATAATCGATTAATGTCAACTACCATTAAGGAAAAGTGGGAGATATTGGCACAAGGTGTGAGCGGTTCAAATGAAAAGATTAAGAAACGCTTTGCTATTGGTCAAAGATCAGTATTGTTGGGTGCTAATTCATTCTGGGAAGGTGTCGATTTTCCAAATAAGACGTTGGAAATACTTATCGTTACCCGAATTCCTTTTGAATCACCTGAGCAATCTGACGTTAAGATCAGACAGGACATTTTGCACGAGCAGAAGTTAGATGTCTTTAAAGTCGATACATTACCTAAGGCAATTTTGCAGTTGCGACAAGGACTGGGACGCTTGGTACGTAGTCCAGAGGATAAAGGTGTGATCTTGTTATTGGATAATCGTATTTTGACTAAAAATTATGGTAAAGAAATTTTGGATTCTCTGCCAAAAGGGCTTCCAGTCGTCAACGAAAGTATGGATTTAATTAAAAAAGATATAAATGAGTTTTTGAATTAGGTGAAAAGTTGATATACTATCTCTGATGACTAAGTAAAGGAAGAATTATGACTAAAGGCACAAAGATTTTATTAGGAATATCGCTAGTTGTATTGGCTATAGTATCGGTACTGACATACATAAATATTTCATTTGCACCATATTCTAGTGCAAAATCACAGGCAAATGATATTGCTGAGAAAAAGGCCCAGATAGTCGAACCAGATTATTTTGGCAACTATACTCGTGATAAGCAATATTATTCTGTTGGTGGTTTAAATAATAAGGATAAATACCGTTATATTATTATCAATGCTAAAAGTGGTAAAACTGAAGTTATTAATAAAAATAATGCACCCGTACGTAAGGAAATCGTTCAAGGCGTGGTTGATCGATATGATCCTAAAAAGGTTCTACATATAAATTTAGGATTATATAAAAATAAACCTACTTGGGAAGTTGCCTTTGAAAATAAAAAGGGAACTATCGGCTATAACTTGGTCGATTTTAGAACCGGCAAGAGTGTACAAACAATAAATAATATTTAACAATAAAGGAGGAGGGGATTTTTTCTCAGCCTCCTTTTTGTCAGCTTTTGAAGGGATCAAAAATATGAATGAAGACTTTTTGCATCAAGTTATCAATAGCGGTGCTACTAATCTAAACAATTTGATTTTAAAAAATTACAGTAAACTTGGTATGACTGAAAAGGATTTAGTCATTTACTTAGTCTTGTCAATGTACGCTCAAAAAGGCGTGCAATTTCCAATGGCTAAGGATATTTCAAGAGATACAGGCATGGATGAGGCCAGTATTTATACGATCATTCAAGGACTCATTAAGCTTGGAATCATTGAGTTAAAGACGGTTATTGAAAATCATCAACAGCGTGATATCTACTCATTAACGCCAATTTATCAACGTTTGAATAATTTATTAGAACAAGAAAATCAGGGTCAAAAGCAAAAGCAATTAATGACTGATACTGAGGAGTTGTTCAAGAAACTCGAGGTCGAATTTGGGCGTCCAATTTCGCCGATAGAGCAAGAACAAGTTCATCAGTGGATCGATAATGATCACTATAGTATTGAATTGATTGACTTAGCTTTGAAAGAAGCTGTTTTGAATCAGGCTTATTCGTTAAAATATATGGATCGCATTTTGATCAGTTGGGAAAAAGGCAATATCAAAACGGTTGAACAACTACAAGATAGACGAAAGAAGTTGGGTTATTAATGTTAAAAGATGATCAAATAGTATGGGCTATCAAAGAGATGGAAAAAGAAATGGGACCCGTTGGTCCATCGCTGGATTCCAGAACCCCTTTTCAATATTTAGTTTCAGTTATTTTAAGTGCACAGGCAACTGATGTATCTGTAAATAAAGTTACGCCAAATTTGTTTGGACGGTATCCTGAACCCAAAGACTTGATGGATGCCAATGTGGAGGATGTAGAAGCAATTATTAAAAGTGTTGGACTATTCCACAATAAGGCTAAAAACATCATTAAAACGGCTAAAATTGTCCATGAGGAACTCGATGATGTAGTTCCTACTACAAGGGCCGGAATTATGGCTTTACCTGGTGCTGGACGCAAAACTGCTAATGTAGTTTTGAGTGATGTCTTTGAGCAACCAACGTTTGCGGTTGATACACACGTTTCTGCTATCTCTAAAAGAATGCATTTTATTGATCAAAGGGCTACACCAATTCAAGTTGAGAAGAAAATCGTTAGTGTGATGGAACCGGAAGAACTTCATCGAGCACACCATACTATGATCGAATATGGACGTAAGTACTCAATGAAACTAGCTCCTGAGCAAGAGACTAATTCTTTGATTCAAGAATGTGATCGTTTGAATGAGCAGAATTATTTGTTAGATAATAAGTAGTAATAATAAACAAACACGGATTGCTTAAGGCAATTCGTGTTTTTCATTTACTAAAGCTTTTAATGTAGAAACTTGAAAATCAGAAATCAAGATATGAATATCATTTAAAGATTCCTGCTGTCCATTAAGTAGCCAACTTTTCCAAATTGCGTAGACCCCAGCACTCATAAAGCGGATCCAGTAGGTTTTTTGAATTTCTGAAAATTCATCCCATTTTATGACGGTATCATAGAAATGCATCATATTTTCGTTAAAAATATCTTGGACAATAAATTCATAATTTCTTTGAATGGCTAATTCCATAGTGTCAGATGTTTCGGAGAAGAAGTTTCCTAAAGCAGCAATTTTCTTATCTGGCTGAGTCCGATTAATAACAAGGTCAAATTCAGCATCAATTTTAGGTTTGAAGTAGGCAGTGAGAATATCATTAAGCGTCTCAAAATTTCTATAAAAGGCCATACGACTGACGCCGGCTTTTTTGACTACTTGAGTGACGGTGATATCATTTAAATTATTATTTTTCAATAGTTGTAGAAGAGCAGTGATTAAATAAGTCTTTGAATCTTGTTTGATTTGTTTTGAATGATCGGTAGCTGCCATTACAATTTCTCCTTTTTGTCACAGATGCTTGTAATTTACTTGAGCATTGTTTGTTTAACTATTAATATACAACACATAGGCGTTACATGTGCAACGTTAGTTAAATTAATTAGAAATTTCAAGGAGATTTAAAAATTATGAAAAAACAATTAGTCGTCGTAACTGGTGGTAGTGGATTTATTGCCATCCACATTATTTTACAATTACTTAATCAGGGTTACTCCGTTAGAACAACGATTCGTTCACAGGCCAAGGAGGCAATTGTTAAGGAAATGTTGACGAATGGCGGCATCACCGACTTTACTGATTTATCATTTTCTCAGGCCGATTTATCATCAGATGATAATTGGGAAGAGACAATGGCCGGTGCAACTTACGTAATACATGTTGCATCGCCAACACCTAAATTGAACTTTAAAAATGAATCAGAAATGATTCGTCCAGCGGTGGATGGAGTTATCCGCGTCTTGAAAGCCGCCCGTGATAATGGAATCAAACGTGTTGTTTTGACATCGGCATATGGTGCCGTTTTTGCAGGTCATAAGAATCGAACTACACCATATACTGAGGAGGATTGGACTAATTTGAATGCCAAAAATATTCATCCTTATCAGAAATCTAAAACAATGTCAGAAATGGCCGCCTGGGATTTTATTAAAAAAGATGGTCATGGATTAGAACTATCAGTTGTTAATCCAGTAGCTGTAATGGGACCAGTTCTTTCAGCTAAATATTCTCATTCAAATATTCAAATTCAAGAAATGCTAGAAGGTAAGATCAAGGCTTTACCTAAGGTTGATTCTGGTTATGTTGATGTTCGTGACGTTGCTAGCTTGCATATTTTAGCGATGATTTCAGAGAAGGCCAACGGGGAAAGGTTCTTAGCAACAACAGGCGAGACTCTATCCATGATGGATGTCGCCGATGTTTTACGAGAGTCTTTTCCAGATTATGCATCCCAACTGCCAACTAAATTAGTCCCAAATGTATTAATTAAAACGGCGGCTGTTACTAATCCTAAATTACGTATGATAGCTTCAATTGTTGGCGGGTATGCGGAAACTAGCAATGAGAAGGCTAAATCATTATTAAATTGGCATCCTCGTTTGGCCAAAACGGCTATTATTGCAACGGCGCAATCGATGATTGATCTAGGAATTGTGAAATAAAAAAACTACATCTACTTAATTAAAAGTAGATGTAGTTTTTTAGTTACCAGTGTTTGTAGAACTCTGAGTCGTTGAAGTGGATCCACCTTGTGTAGAACTATTACCACCAGTATTTCCAGTATTCCCAGTGTTTCCAGTATCAGCTCCACCAGTCGTTCCACCACCATTATTGGTTGAACCACCACCGGTGTTTCCAGTATTGGTATTTCCAGTATTAGTATTACCATTGTTAGTTCCACCATTATTAGTTGAACCACCATTGTTATTAGTATTTGAATTGTTCTCTGAACTAGTCGTTCCGTCGCCAGTATTAGTATTACCATTTTCAGTATTATCTGTTGTATTGTTTGAATCTGAAGTTTCATTATCAGTCGTTCGTTTGTTAGTTGTCACATCATTATCACTTGATTCAGATGTACTATTTGATGAGGACGAATAACTTTGTCCTTTATAAGGATTGTTAGGTGCATGTCCTTTGACAAATAATTCCTTAGTATAAGAACTAGAACTTGGTGAGGCAACAACCGGTGTATCAGATCCACCAGTCTTAATTCTTAAGGAAACAACGCTGCTTGGTTTCTTCCAGTCAGAATTAGATTTTTTATTCTTCAAGTAAGACATTTCAGCCTTGTAAATTTTACCGGCTACATTTTGATAACTTTCAGTTATACCTTCAGAATTAGGTGAATCATACCCGGTCCAGATACTCATAGAGTAGTTCTTAGTATATCCGGCATACCAAGCATCTTTAGCTTTACCACTAAGTGCAGAGTTACTTGCGATAGCTTCATCACCATAATTAGTTGTACCAGTTTTACCAGCCTGATGTAATCCAGAGATATTTGCATAAGTAGCATATGTCTTTGGAACGCCTTTTAATACATCGGTGATCATATAAGCAGTTGAATCTTTCATAGCTCGTTTACCCTTTGAATGGTACGAGTGGGTGATACCGTCAGCTGTTTCGATCTTAGATACATATGTTGGTTTGTAGTAAGTTCCACCATTAGAAAATGTCGCATAGGCTGAAGCATTTTGTAAGCTTGAAACATCACTACCAATACCAGCTGATAGGCCTTGATCAGATCCGATCTTGATACCTAAGTTAGAAGCAAATTTCTTGGCCTTTGAGAATCCAACAGCTGAAAGGGTCCTAATAGCAGGTACGTTTCTTGAATTGACCAGTGCTTGGCGAAGACTCATTTGACCTTCGTATTGTTCATCCCAGTCTTTTAGAACGATATCAGTACCAGGGTAAGTATATTCACTATCTTCCAATTGATGGTAAGTTGACCAATTCAGATATTCAAAAGCAGGTCCATAATCAAGAATTGGCTTCATAGTTGAACCGTTGCTACGAGTAGTTTGAACAGCACGGTTCAATCCAAATTGAATATTTTCAAGATTCCTACCACCGATCATGGCAATTACTTTACCATTGTTAGGATTGACGATCGATGCACCGACTTGCATCTTAGAGTCTTGGAATTGAACATAATTTGAAGAGTTAACGATGTTATAAAGTTTCTTTTGAGCATCGTAATCCATGTTGACAGTGATCTTTAGGTTATCACGATATGGATCGAAGCCTTTTTTCTTAACCTCAGTAATTGCTTCTTTAATGTAAGGATCAGCGATTACTCGACGAGTATTACTACTATTTGAAACTTTCTTATATGGTTCTAACCCATCAGTTATTGGTGTGTTGATAGCTTCAGTAGCTTCGGACTTTGTTATTTTGTTGTTGTTATACATTGCACTGATAACTGTATCACGACGCTCTTTAGCAGCTTCTGGGTGCGTATACGGATCATAATTACTTGGAGCATTTGGTAAACCAGCAATTAATGCCATTTGAGGTAAACTCAGGTGTTTTAATGATTCACCATAATAGTACTTAGCACCAGTTTCGGCACCGTAGATACCATTATTCAGATAAACTTTATTGATGTAAAATTCTAATATTTGTTGTTTGGAGAATTTTTGGCTTACCTTCATTGCTAACCAAGCCTCTTGCATTTTACGTTTAAAAGTTTGGTCCTTTGTATCAGTAGAAAAGACCGTTAATTTGATCAATTGTTGGGTCAATGTACTACCACCTTGCAAAGTACCTCTGGTTACATTGGTATACGCAGACTTGATGATACGTACAGGGTCAATTCCAAGTGGCTCATTATAGAAATTTTTATCTTCAATAGAAACAACAGCATCTTGCATTTGCTGTGGAACTTTGTCGATAGTCACGTAATTTCTTTTATTGTCACCAAGGGAGGCAATTGTTTTGCCGGTGGTATCGACAATAGTGGAGGAGCCACCACTCTGGAGATTTTCTTGGCTGACTGTAGGGGCGCGTAATGCATAATAGACAAATATAATTAAAAATATACCAACTAATATCCCTAATATAACTCCAAGCCATTTCATTATATTGCGAAAGGTTGAAGGAGTTTTTGGATTTCTTCGATCTTTAGGTGTATTGCTCATTATTTCTCCTTCTCATTATCAATTAATTGTTGTACAGCCTTGATATAAGGTAGGGTAGGATTATACGACGAATCAATTTCAACAGAACAGTCGACGATTTGTTTCAATTGAATCGACTTAGCTCCGTCATGTTTTTGATTATTCCAATATGTTATCAGATTTTGAGCCGGCATGATAAAATATCTTTTTAGTAAGACATATTTTATAATTACAAAGCAAATACCACCTTGTTTTTGACAAGCTTTCAAGTGATCAATTTGATGCTGATGAAAGTTTTTTAGCGGAAAGGTATTTTTGTGTTTAGTTTCCTTGGCCTCAAAATCAACGTAATATCCATTGTATATTCCGTTATAATCGGTAGTAGAAGCTTGTGTAAAATAAGCTTCTTTAATAACTGCCCGACTTCTTTTCGGATAGTCTACTTTTACTATTTGAATAGGTGTAGGCTTTTTATAGATAACAGCAAGGTCGTGACTACGATAGTACTTGTTACTTTCGTTGATCTCTTCTTCAAGAGTCATTCCACGATCACCAAAGAGAATTTTCTTCTTGGCTGAGGCGGATGAAACAGATTTATTTGATGGCTGATTAAATTTTCTGCCATCAGGATAGTTTAAATTCAAAATATCAACTCCCATCTGTGAATTATACCATGGCAGTGAAAATATTAATTAAGGGAGGTGCTTAATGCTCAAAAATTTGTGGGTCACTGGTTACCGCTCTTACGAGATTGGAATGTTTAAAGACGATGACCCTAAGGCCCAAGTTATCCAAAAGTTTTTTGAAGGACGTTTGATCAACTACATTGAGGACGGGACTGAATGGGTCTTGACAGGCGCTCAATTAGGTACAGAACAAATAATTGGTAAAGCGGTAACTTCATTAAAGGATAAAGGTTATAATATAAAGCATGGTGTTATGTTGCCATTTGCGGAATTTGGGGACAAGTGGAATGATAATAACAAACGATTACTAAATATTTTTTTAAGAAATGCGGACTATGTCAATAATTTAACAAATATGCGGTATCATTCAGGTAAACAATTAAGAGTGTGGCAAGATTTTATGCTTAGACACAGTGATGGCTCGATTATTTTTTATGATCCAGAGAGTGGTGGCAAACCCAAATATGACTATGAAGCAATGCAAAGTTATGTGAATTATGGAAATGATTACCAAATAGAGCTTGCAGATTTTGACACTATGCAGGATTTTGCTAATATGATGTATGACAACTAGTTCAATTTATTTTTTGCTATTAAAATAATGCAATGGGGTGTTTTTAATGAACAATATGAATCAGATGAATGGTTATAAGCAACAAAATCAATCTCCAGAAGGTAACGACGATAATAAATTTGTTTTGAATTATCAACCAAATGATATTTTACAAAAGGAATTTAAGAATAAGATGCGTGGTTATGATCCAGTTGAAGTTGATCAATTCTTGGATGGAATTATTAAGGACTATGAAACATTCTCAAATGAACTTAGTAATTTAAGAGAAGAAAATGATGTTTTAAATCAACAAATAGGCAGTGGAAAACAACCAGAACCACAACAACCTAGATCTGCGGTTAAGAATAATAGCATGCGTCAAGCAATGCAATCTCGTCCAATAGCAACAGCTAAAGCTGAAAATCCATCAACAAATTACGATATTTTAAGAAGAATTTCTAATTTGGAGAGACGTGTCTTTGGACATGATTTTGCTAATGGCGTTCCTAATGAGGCTGAAAATAATAATTCTGTAAAACAATTTGCATCAGCAGTTGTTCCTAATAATATGAACCATGATAATTTAGAAAATGGTCATAACAAGATCAATCCCAATCCAATAAATAATAATATGAATAACCAAGGTCAAATGAACAATCAAAATCCAATGAATAACGGATTTAATGGTTCACCAGATCACTTCCAAACAAATCGTCCAAATCCTAATCAAGATCAAAATATGAATGGCTTTAATAAAAATATGAATAATGGTGGAAATTATAACCAGTTTTAGTTATAATAGTTCCATTGGTAAATTTTGAGTAATCGCGGCCTAGTAATCTAGGCTGAGGAAAGTCCACGCCCGCACAGGCTGAGATGCTGGTAGTGTTCGTGCTTGGCCCAATAAGCCAAGGTACCTTTTGGTAACGGCAGCGAAAGCACTAAGGTTTTTGACTATGTGTTACTAGCTTGAAAGTGCCACAGAGACGTAGTGTTGAGAGAAATCTCAGCAGTGGAACGAGGTAAACCCCGCGAGCGGGCAACCCAAACTTTGGTAGGGGCGCTTCATAACGAGAAATGAATCTACTGTGAAGGCTTAATTGTAGATAGATGATTACTAACTGTATCGGACCGCCTAGTCGGTACATGAACAGAACGTGGCTTATAGAAATTTGCCCAAGGCAGAGGACGACTTTGTTCGTCCTTTTTTTGTATAAAAAATAAAGTTTAAGAGGAATAACATGAAATTAATTGCAACCATGTCTAGTGGTTTTGAATCTATTACAGCAAGGGAACTTCAAGATCTTGGATACAAAACACAGACTGAGAACGGAAAAGTTTACTTTGATGGTGAACAAGAAGACATTGCAAAGGCCAATCTATGGCTTAGAAGTGCTGACCGTATAAAAATTTTGATTGGCACTTTTAAAGCAACTACTTTTGATGAACTGTTCGAAAAGGTCCATGCCATTGCTTGGGATAATTGGTTGCCATTAAATGCTGCATTTCCAATTAAAGCTAGAACCGTTAAGTCAGCCCTGCATTCTGAACGTGATATTCAAGCAATCACAAAAAAGGCCATTGTTAATAAAATGGCCGATGTTTATATGAGACGTGGACGTCTACCAGAATCAGGTGCAACTTTCCAAATTGAAACCAGAATTCATAAGGATGAAGTTGAAGTTACGATTGATACTACTGGTGCTTCACTTTACAAACGTGGTTATCGTCAAGAACATGGTCTTGCTCCGCTAAAGGAAAACTTTGCTGCATCAATGATCCTTTTGACAGTTTGGCATCCTAATATGCCATTTGTTGACCCAACAACTGGTTCAGGTACAATTGCTATTGAGGCTGCTCGTTTGGCCAGAAATATTGCACCTGGTATCCAAAGACACTTTGCATTTGAAGATTTTGATTGGTTTGATTCTAAATTATTGGAAAATCTCAAAAAAGAAGCTAAAGCTGGCGAAACAAATCCAGAGTTAAATATTTTTGCTAGTGATATTGATGGATCAATGATCGATATTGCTAAGTTAAACGCTCATGATGCCGGTGTATTACATGATATTAATTTCAAACAAGTTGCTTTGAAAGACTTAAAGATCGAAGGAGACGATGGTGTAGTTATTGCTAACCCTCCATATGGTCAACGTATGAGTGAAATTTCTAAAGTTAGAGAATTATACAAAGAAATGGGAACGGTTTTTGACACCATCCCCACTTGGAGTAAATATATTTTAACTAGTGATTTGGAATTTGAAAAATATTACGGTCAAAAGGCCACTAAAAAGCGTAAATTATATAATGGTTCAATTAGAACTGATTACTACCAATACTGGGCAACTCGTCGTCATTAAGAACGGTCACGACGATGAAGGTCCCAAAGAATTAAACCAATCATAAAAATAGTTAAAGCAATGGAGAACACCCAAGACCATTTCTTATCAGAAACCGGTAAAGGCATGTTCATTCCATAAAATCCAGATACGATCGTGGGAATACTTAAGACAATAGTGTATATTGTCAGTATTTTCATGGTCGTATTTGTTTGGTTATTGAGGATATTGTTGTAGGTATTTGCTACTCGATCGATAGTATCTGAAGCCAAACTGGCTTGTTCACGCATCTGTTCAATTTCAATAATAGAATCATGCAGGTGCTCATGAGAATTTTTAGATAAACTGATACTGCGGATCTTACCACTAGAAATGATTTCAATTTGTTTAACTACATTAAAGTTGCCATTGATTGATGTGCTGATATAAGTTATCAAATCCTGTAAATCGGACAATTCGAAAATTTGCTTATTGTTAGATTTGTGACGCTTGATATGATCTTGTATTTTATTCCGTCTGTGGTTTATTTCGTTTATTTTGTCGTTATAATCATTTGAAATTTGATCAAAGACATTGAAAATCAAAGACCAGATTCGATCTTTAGAAATATTATTTAAATCCTTATCCGCTTGTAAAATATAGTCTTTAACATAATACGTCTGACTGTTAGTAAATAGAAAAATGTTGTTATCCTTAACGGCAAATGATATAGGCATAGTTACCTCCGAAGGCTCATCAATCGTATTCTGTTCATTCTGAGCATTAAAGACAACTAGAAAAACATTATTAGAATCATCGTATTCTAGTCTTGCACGTTCATCAGTATCATCAGCGTAATCTAATATTTCATTAGTTACTTGGAAATCCTCTATCAATTTGGATCTATCTTCGTCACTTAAATTTTCCTTAGAGTTAATGTCAATTAAGTTTATATCTTGGTGCAATATTTGTTGAGTGATCATATTTGAACTCCTTATCAAAAATAATCATAGCATAAAAGGCATATAACTGAAGATGAATAATATGTCAAACCTAAAAAAATACAAATGACGAACTGTCTCTTTATTTTCCAATAAAAAAAGTGTACCCGAAGGTACACTTTTTAATTTTATGGAGTAAATAGAGTAACTAGTTCGTCCTTAGAAATACCTTTGAAGTAATCATCTAAGTTGAACTTGTCTAAGATTGATATTATATCATCACGATCGAATTTAGCATTCAAAAGTTCTTTCTTGATATCTGTAACATCTTTCATACCAAAGTAGTCACCATAGATCTGTACGTCAGCAATTTTACCATCGGCAACATTGTAACGAATATCAACAGTTCCCATATCAAAGTGTTTTCTCTTCTTTGATGTGAATGCAGGTGACTTACCGTAAACCCAATCCCAGTTGTAATAATACTTTTCTTTAAGTTTATCGATTTCTTTTTGATCATCATCTGTGATGACATATTCATGAGCTTTGATATCTTCAAGCTTGTCAGCGTGGAATAATTCCAATAATAAATTGTCTCTAAATTGTTCAGTACTTAGGTTTTGATATTCTTTAGCTAGGTATGGACGAAGATTTGTTACACGACTTCTGATCGACTTGATACCTTTTGATGCGATCTTATCTTTTTGAACATGCAAAGCACTTGTTAGAACATCTAAGTCAACATCTAATGATAAAGTACCATGAGAGAATGTTTTGCCATTTCTTGAGTACATAGCGTTTCCAGAGAATTTCTTACCGTCAACTAATAGATCATTTCTACCAGAAACTTCAGCAGTTGTAGCACCCATTTGATGTAGTGCATCGATGATTGGTTGTGTAAATGATTTAAAATCACCAAAATTACTATCATCTGAGTCTACCATGAAGCTGAAGCAAAGATTTCCAAGATCTTGATATACAGCACCACCACCAGATAAACGGCGAGTAACGGTTATATTGTGATCCTTAATGTAGTCAGGATTGATTTCTTCCATTGTATTCTGGTTTCTACCAACGATGATACATGGTCCTTCAATGTAAAACATAACTAGTGGTTCATTAAATTCAACATTGTTCATCAAATATTGTTCAGTTGCTAAGTTATCACGAATATCGCGATCTTTCATTACAACGTAGTACATACAAAGTGCCCCCTCGGCTATTAATTGAAAACGTTTTTATCATACCATATAATTTAGGGATTTTATAACGAAAGCTATTGTTATGAAGGTCTTATTTTAAGCAATTCTTGATGAACTAAGGAATGGGCATAACGATTGTCTTTATCGGCAATGTGTTTGACAAAATAACTGGGAAAATTGTCCAGCTTTTTCAAGATAGGATCCAAAATATCTTGATAATGTTTGGAGTATTTTTTTGCAATACTGTCAGTTAAAATTTTGCTGTCGGAATGAATAAACAGAATATCATCCATTTTTAAACTGATTATTTTATCTAAAGCCTTATTTAAAGCCAAGAATTCTAGATAGTGATTATCGGCTGCCGGTGTTTGTTCAGCATAGGTTGTCGTATTGTCATCTTTTCTTATTACATATGCAATGGCGGCAAGATTTAAATTAGTATTTAAACCAGCGTCGGTGTACAATCTAATCATATTATCAAAAGCCTTTCAGGAGAGATTATGAAGAAGTATTATGTACAACCCACAGGATCATGGGGAATTATCATATGGTCTTTAGCACTAAGTATTATCTTTTTTGGGATCATTATGCAATTAGAAATATTTGAGCTTAGCATAGTGCCCTTTGTAATTTGGTTCGTTGGTATAGTTTATATAATTTATATTTTGTCCAATTCTTGGATAAAAATATCGAAAGATCAAATCGTTGTTAAAGAACCTAACTACTACAAGGCGAGATCCTTTGATCGTAAAGATGTCAGCTTAAAGTATATTAATGACTACCTAGTTATGATAAATTTTGAGAACCACGATTATTTTCCAATGAAGGTTGTTTCAACAAAGAAAATTTTATCATCAATTAAAAGAGAAGCGGGTGAGATAAATGTCATTTCCAAGTGATATCGAAATAGCTCAAATAAATGAGCACGATAATATGAAAAATATCGAAGAAATTTCAAGTTTATTGGGATTAGATACAGCAGACATTGAACCATATGGACATTTTAAGGCTAAGATCTCTAGTAATGGGATCAGAAAATCGATGAAGCAAGAAAATGGAAAGTTGATTTTGGTTACTTCTATTAATCCTACTCCAGCTGGTGAAGGTAAATCTACTGTCGCTATTGGATTAGCGGATGCCATGCAATCCATAGGCGAAAAAACCGTCCTAGCATTACGTGAGCCTTCATTAGGACCAGTAATGGGAATGAAGGGTGGAGCCACTGGTGGCGGATACGCTCAAGTAGTTCCAATGGAAGACATCAATCTGCATTTCACTGGTGATATGCATGCTTTAACTAGTGCAACTAATACTTTGGCCGCTTTGATCGACAACCACTTACATCAAGGTAACGAATTGAACATTGATCCTAGAAGAATTATTTGGAAACGTGTTCTGGATATCAATGATCGCTCATTAAGAAATACAGTTGTAGGTCTTGGTGGACCAACCAGTTCGATTCCTCGTGAAGAACATTTTGAAATAACTGTTGCCAGCGAATTGATGGCGGTTTTATGTTTGTCACAAGATCTTGATGATTTGAAAGAACGTATCGCAAATATTCTAATTGCTTATACATATGATAAAAAGCCCGTATTCGTACGTGACTTAAATGTTGAAGGGGCAATTACCATGCTTCTAAAGGATGCTCTAAAGCCTAACCTAGTACAGACACTTGAAAACACACCTGCTATTGTTCATGGTGGTCCATTTGCTAATATTGCCCATGGATGCAACAGTATTTTAGCAACAAAGCTAGCTATGAAGCTTGGTGACTACGCTGTTACTGAAGCTGGATTCGGTGCTGATCTTGGTGGCGAGAAATTTCTTGATATCGTGACGCCTAAATTAGGTCATACTCCTGATGCAATCGTTATTGTTGCGACTGTCCGTGCCCTTAAATATAATGGTGGACAAAAACTTGCTGAACTAAAAAGTGAGGACTTGAATGCTTTGACTATCGGATTTAAGAACTTGAAACGCCACGTTCAAAATATGCGATACTACCATATTCCGGTCGTCGTAGCTATCAATAAATTTGATACAGATACTAACAATGAAATCAAATTACTTAGAACTCTTTGTGAAGGTCTAGGGGTTGATGTTGAAGTGGCCGATATCCATCATCACGGTAGCAAAGGTGGTAGGGAATTGGCTCGCATGGTCGTACGTGCAACTGATAAAGAATCAAGCTATACAAGACTTTATGATGACGCACAGACAACAGTTGAAAAAATTGATACTATTGCTTCTGAAATATATGGAGCGAATAACGTTGAATATAGTAGAAAAGCAGAAAATCAATTAAAGATCTTAAAAGATAATGTATGGGATGATCTACCTGTCTGTATCGCAAAAACTCAATATTCTCTAAGTGACGATCCTAAGAGATTAGGTAGTCCAAGAGATTTTACTCTACATGTAAAGGAAATTGTTCCAAAGCTTGGTGCAGGTTTTGTCGTCGTCCTAACTGGTAATGTATTAACAATGCCTGGATTACCTAAGAAGCCAGCTGCTTTGAATATGAATATCGACAACGATGGGACAATTAGTGGACTATTTTAATGCCAGCAGTATATGCAATTCTATTAATTTTACTTGTGGTAGGAGACCAAACTTTGAAACTATACGTGGTGAATAATATTGCTACGTTACATTTTCAAGAAGTAATTCCAGGTATCTTATCTCTAACTCATATTACTAATACCGGAGCAGCTTGGAGCATGCTGGAGGGAAAAATGATTTTCTTCTATATTGTGACGATTATTGCTATAGTAATTTTGAGTTACTTATTTATTAAGGCCCCCAAGAAAAACTATATTTACCGCTTCTCACTGATCTTTCTTTTGTCAGGAACGATCGGGAATGCGATCGATCGGTTTACACAACATTATGTTATTGATATGTTTAGTTTTGATTTTGTTAATTTTCCAATTTTTAATTTAGCAGATACATATATAACAATTGGGGTCATTTTAATTATTATTTCTCTAATATTTACGTCAGCGGGTGATCAATATAAGCAATAAAGTTCAGTTAACATTCAATGAAGAAAAAAAATCTCGACTGGATAATTTTGTCAGTGAAAATTTGGCAGATCAGACTAGATCTCAGGTTCAAAAATATATCAAAGACGGTAATATTTTAATCAATAAAAATATTGCAGAAAAAGCTGGATCTAAGGTAACTAAGGGTGACGTAATTGATATTACTATTCCTGATGAGAAACCGATCGAAGCCGTTGCTCAAGATATACCTTTGGACGTGGTTTATGAGGATCCTGATGTACTCGTAGTCAATAAGCCACAGGGAATGGTCGTACATCCCGCTGCTGGTCATCCGGATCATACGTTAGTCAATGCTATTTTATATCACAGTAAAATCAATGATGATGACATTTTAAGACCCGGTATTGTTCATCGAATCGATAAAGATACCTCAGGACTTCTAATGGTTGCTAAAAATGACTTGGCAAAACAGTCTTTAATGAAACAATTAAAAGATAAAACTAATTTACGTGAATACTTAGCAATTGTTCATGGCAATTTCAAAGAAACAAATGGTAAGATAAATGCTCCATTGGGACGTTCAAAAAAAGATCGCAAAAAACAAGCTGTAGTCGATGACGGACGTATGGCAGTAACTCATTTCACTGTTTTGGAACAATTTGATGGATACTCATTGTTACGCTTAAAGTTGGAAACTGGAAGAACTCATCAAATTAGAGTCCATATGAAATACATTGGTCATCCGGTTGCCGGTGATCCACTTTACGGTCCTAAAAATACTTTAAAAGGTAATGGACAGTTCTTACATGCACAAAAATTGGGATTCGAACATCCCAGAACTCATAAATGGTTAGAATTCTCAATTGACCCACCAGCAATTTTTCAAGAAACTTTGAATAAACTGCGCAGTTGACAGTAATAGCTTAGTGCTATAATCTGAAAACAAGGTTATGTGAGAAAAATATAAAGATCACTCACAGATGTGAGTGCTTTTTTTTTAAGGAGAGACTTTATGGCTAAAGAAATAATTGATGGACAAACAATGACTCGCGCATTGACTAGAATTACTTATGAAATAATTGAAAGAAATAAGGGAATTGATGATTTGGTTTTAGTTGGTATCAAAACACGCGGTGTCTTTGTGGCTCATAGAATTGAATCTCGATTAAAGCAACTAGAGAATATTAGTATACCGGTAGCCGAATTAGACATTACACCATACCGTGATGATATGACACATGAAGAAATTGAAAATATCGATGTACCACCATTAAATATTGATATTGATAAAAAACATATTATTTTGACAGATGATGTTTTATATACTGGAAGAACTATTCGTGCTGCAATGGATGCCTTAATGAAATTTGGCCGTCCTAAAAAAATCTCTTTGGCAGTATTAGTTGATCGTGGACACCGTGAATTGCCTATTAGAGCCGATTTTGTTGGTAAGAACATTCCTACATCACAAAAAGAAAAAATTCGCGTTTCAATGAAAGAGGTTGACGGCGAGGATAAGATTGAAATCGAATAGTTTGGAGGAGTTCCTTTAAATATGAAACGATATTTAATTTTAGAAGATGGAACAGTTTTCCCAGGAGTCGGTTTTGGATCGTCCATTATTACTACTGGTCAATTGGTTGTTTCAAATAATAGAACTGGTATCGAGCAATCTGTAACCGATCCAGACTCAGAGGGCCAGATTATAGCTTTTACCGTTCCTGCAATTGGATTGTCAGGGATAAATCGCGATTTTTACGAGTCAATTAACTCACAGTGTAAGGGTGTCGTGATTGGTTCATCAAGTTCAGCAACTGTTGATGGTTCTATTCCTTTTGGAGAATGGATCACATCATTAGGGATACCAGGCATTAAAAATATCGATGTTAGGGCATTGTCCAGGCATATTGCTGAATACGGTGAGATGAAGGCCAGTATTATGGATACGCATGATGAACATGCGATTGATCAGATCAAGGCTTTAGTTTTACCACCTGATCTTGTTAAACGTGTCTCGACCAAACAATCGTATCCCAATCCTAATATGGGCTTGAAGATGGTAGTAGTAGATTTAGGCTTGAAGTATTCCATCTTACGTCAGTTATCATATCGAGATTGTAATTCAGTTATCGTCAATTACAATGCCTCTCCTGAAGAAATTGAAAGTTTGCATCCTGATGGGATTATTTTTTCGAATGGTCCTGGAGATCCTAAGGATTTGCCACAAACAATTGAAAATATTAAAGTTCTACAAAAAAAATATCCTATTCTAGGAATAGGGTTGGGTAATCTTTTGATTGCTTTAGCTAATGATTGCAAAATCGAGTTATTGGATCAACCACATCATGAATCATCTTTAGCGGTTAAAGAGGTAGCCAGTGGCAAGATTGATTTTGTAAACCATAACCATTCATATACGATCGATCCTAAATATATTAGTGCGTCAGATTTTATCGTAACTAATATCTGTGTTGCCGATGGTAGTATTGAAGGTATGCGTCATGAATATTTACCGATCATGTGTGTGCTATTTGAGCCAGAAGCTGCACCGGGACCAACAGATGGTTATTATGTTTTTGATGAATTTATTGATTTGATTGGTTCAACTAAGAACCAGTATGGAGGTGGAGATCAGTGGCAATAAGCGATATACATAATATTTTGATCATTGGTCCAACATCCAGTGATAAGAATGTTGACCTTTCGACCGCCTTATACGATACAGTCGAGATCCTTCATAAATTAGGATACAAAACTTCTATTATAGTTGAGGATCCAACGTCACTATTATCATCCGGAGATTTTTTAGATCGAGTTGTTGTTGAAAGAGTCACTGGAGATAATATTTTAAAATATCTAAATGATTACCATCCTGATGCTATTTTGCCAACTATCGGTGACAAGAATGCTTTAGGTATCATAGCTAGTTTAAATGGCAAAATCAGCAATATAAAAATTCTCGGTACTAATTATCTAGCTTCTTTAGCAACGTTTAAACGTGAATTATTTATTAAAAAATTGAGTCAAAACGACTTACCAGTTATCAATTTTATATCTTCTGATGATGAGACTGAAATTTACAGCTTTATTAGAAAAATTGGTTTTCCGATAATTGCTAGAAGAAAATATTCTAATCGTCATTTTAGCGGTTGGACAAACATCAATAATTTATTCGAATTAGATAATTTTATGTCGCTGGAAGACCTAGGCGATATCAAAATTGAAATTGAGCGCAGTATTCGTGGGTTTAGTGAGTACTCATTCACTGTTATGCGTGATCGGTATGAAAATGCTGCTTTATTGGGAACAATTGAGGACATTGAGCCTATTGGTATCCATCATTTGGACTCTAACTTAATTTCCCCAGCGGTTTCACTTAATGACTCCAAATTACAGAAATTGCGTAATTATTCAATTAAGTTGGCTCAAGTTTTTAATGTTGTCGGTGCATGTACAGTTCATTTTGCCTATAATCATAAAACTAATGAGTGTTACATTACTGAATTCATTCCACGTCTGAGTGAAGAAACGAAATTTCTTGAGTATGCTACGAGCTATCCTTTAGCTACAGTTGTAGTAGAACTTAGCCTAGGCTATCATCTGGATAAAGTGCAACTGGATTCTGGTAGTAATTTCAATGGTGCCATAGAACCATTTGTTGACCATATAACCTCACGGTTTCCATTGTGGACTGATCCTAAGCAACGTTACTTAGGACCAAGTAAGACGTCTAATTCCAGTATTGTCGTTAATGGCTTTAGTATTGAAGAAGTGCTCAATCGTGGTGCTTTAAATGATAAAATAAATGACAACTTGGAACGTTATAATGAGTTGCGTAAGTTAGATGATGATGAACTATTTGAAAAAATCATTCATCCGACTAACTGGATGCTAGATGTTTTGCTGGAAGCTTTAAGAAGAAAATTTGAGATTCCAGTACTATCTGAAATAACTAGTATAAATGTTCCATATTTAGTTGCTTTACAAAATGTGATCGATAACAGTGCTGTTATTCGTGACGATGCAGTTGATGAAGATAATATTGAACGTCTAGTTGATTATGGAATAAAGGGTGTTGGTAACAGTAAGCTTTTAAAGAATCGTGATGAAATTGTTACACGGACTGTCATCAAGAGTAAGCGTGCTGTTGGTGCGTCGGGACCAGGATTTATGAATCACAATTATTTTGTTACGAGTGGTATTTCCAATGATATTGACTTCAATGATCGTAATAAGATCATTGTTCGCTCACCGATCATTACTTCTAAAACAGATATTATGGTGCGTCAGTTTGTCTTGCTACAGCTCGTTAAGTCAATTGAACAAAATGGTTTAGAAGCAGTTGTAATTGGACGTGAGCCTTGGACTGCTCCATTGTCAGTTCGCTACAAGGTGCTTGAGATCGACGATCCTCATCGTGAAATGCGTGATTTAAAGCTGATACCAGATGATAAAATATTTAAAGTGATCGACTTTTCAAAAGTTTGGAATCTTGATAGTGTAGACAGCAATAACGAAGATGTTTTTCCAATTAATGCTCGTGAAATCAAGAATGTTAATATTACTGGTGATACTACAATTAAGGTAATGGTAGTTACTGATGGTAATAACTACTTAGCACCATCAATTATTTATCGAACTGTTAAAAATTCGCAAACATATGAGATAAGTGATTTTAACAACTTTTTGAGCATTGAGAACAAGGACGAGATTCTAACTATAATAAAACATGAATTAGATCTCTATAAAGAGATCAATATCTTTAATTTAGAGATTGTTAGAATAAACGATCATTGGGTAGTAACTAAGATACATGAAGGTATGACTGAAGATATTATTCGTCATGAATTAGCCAGTTCAGTTCATGTGATCGATACTTTAGTTAAGCTCATATTAGGTAATAAAATTGATGATGGATTATCCTTGGATGAAATTTTCAAAAATTATGATTCTAATTATTTAGTTACAACAAATGATAAGAAATATCAGCTATTAGATTATGATGGCGTTCAAGATGTACTTAATAAGATATAAAAAAAGAAGGCTAATTTTAGCCTTCTTTTAATTTGCCTACTAATTTTCTATCCGGGTCAACTAAGATTGTTTTTTGACCTTCAAAAATAACGAACCCGGGTTTTGCTCCATTAGGTTTTCGGATATTTCTAACTTGTACATAATCAACAGGAACCTTATTAGAATCACGAGCCTTTGAGTAGTAAGCCGCAATTTGAGCCGCCTCGACGATTGAATTTTCATCGGGATCACTGTCTTTTAAGATGACATGTGAACCAGGAATGTCTTTAACATGTAACCAGTAATGATTTTTTTGTGCTAGCTTCATGGTTAATTTGTCGTTTTCAATATTATTCTTACCGACAACCATCTCAATACCGTTAGTAGTCATAAATTTCTCGCCGACAGTCTTTTTACGTTTCTTACGACCATTTTTACGTTTCTTCTTAATGTAACCTGATTCAATTAATTCTTCAATAATACCGTCAACATCTTCAATATCAACATACTCTAGAGATGCCAGAACCGATTCCAAATAATTGATCTCATTAGTGGTAATTTCCAACTGTTCTTTGATATGGGGGATTGAATTTTGCAATTTACGATATTTCTTATAATAACTTTGAGCGTTATCAGAAGGAGAATATTCAGGATTTAATTTGATCTTAACTTCTTCATTATTATAATAATTCGTCAAAGTGATCGATTTCGATCCACGTTCAATTTTGGACATATATGTTGTTAAAAGCTCACCATAGAGATTATATTCATCCATAATTTTAGTTTGCTTAAGTTGTTTATTGAGTTTTTTAACCTTAGATTTATCCTTTTTGAGGATAATGCTTAAACGATGAGTGATACTCTTAGTCTGCTGTTCAATACGATCTACACGTGCACGATCAAGGTAATAATTATCCAGTAGGTCACTTAAATTTTCATATGAAACAGGATCCTTAGTAGTCTTGCTGAATAGGGTAGGGAAGAATCCTAACTTATTATTTTTGATTGAGCGTGCTGCATTAGGATTAGGATTTTCGTAATTTTTGATAAATTCTTGCAAGCTATCAAGATTTTCGAACATTTCATCTGAAGTATCAATACCGATACCTTCAAACTTTTGACGAATATCTCCAGCTGATTCAAGATTACTAAAATCACTTTGTGAAGCTGTAAATGGATTTATCTTATCTTGTTTTGGTGGTAATTTGTAATCGTCGTTAGGTAATAATCCACGAAAACTATTGTTTTCGGGTGAAACACGCTTGATCAAGTCGATGATCTTACCAGTTTCTTTACTTATCAAAAAGATATTGCTATGACGACTCATGATTTCTGTTATCAAGGTATATTCATGAATATCACCAAGCTCGTTTTTAGCGCTGAGTTCGATCATTACAATACGATCATTATTTAACTGATGAAAACCTTGAACAATGGCACTAGTGATATACTTTCTTAGTGACATTACAAATGTGGCCGGTTTAGCAGGATTTTCGAATGGTTGCTTAGTAATTTGAACACGAGCGTAGCTAGGATGGGCTGACAGAAGCAATTGCTGATTCTTTCGATTGCTTCTAATTGTAAGGATCAACTCATTTGCAAATGGTTGCTGAATTTTTGCAATTCTGCCGCCGGTTAAGTTTTGGTTTAGTTCGTTTACCATTGAATGGGTAAACATTCCGTCAAATGACATATTTAAGGTAATCCTTTCTTTTAAAAAATAATAAAAAAACAAATTTCTGCTTTTTGCTGAGTGGTAAAAAATTGGCAAAAGTAATATGATATAATCTAATGGTCATACAATCATTATACGTAAGTAAAACAAGGAATTGATAATTTTATGAAAATAGCCATCGTTACAGATAGTACATCGTACTTACCACAAGATATCGTCGATAAGTATCATATAACAGTAGTTCCAATCGAGGTAGTTTTCGATAGTCAGACATATCGTGAAGATATTGATATAACCACTTCAGAGTTCTATGAACTCTTACAAAACTCAAAAGAGTTACCATCTACAGCACAACCTTCAATTGGCGAAATGATGAATATTTACGACAAATTAGCCAAAGAAGGTTATGATACCGTAATTTCTATTCATTTAGCAAGTACCATTTCGGGGTTTGTTAATAATTTAAAGAGCGCCGCATCTTCAATTAAGAACATTAAGGTAGTCCCATATGACTCGTGGATCACAGTTAGATTAATGGGATACATGGTCCAAGAAGCCGCTAAAATGGCTCAAGAGGATAAGTCGTTGGATGAGATTATTCATAGACTAAATACTCTTAGAGATTCAATTGGAGAATCATTTGTAGTTAATGATCTTAAAAACTTAGTTAAAGGTGGTCGTTTATCAAATACGTCTGCCGTAATTGGTACAATGTTGAATATCAAACCATTGTTAGAATTTGATGATAAAAGTCATAAAATTGTCGCATACGATAAAGTACGTTCAATTAAAAAGGCTAAACTAAAAGCCGAAGAAAAGCTAGAAAAAGCCATTGGAAACTCGGAATATCCACTAAGATTGCTAGTAATTGATGCTGACGATAAAGAATCAGGCGATATTTGGGCAAAACATCTTAAAGAACGCCATCCAGAGATGACATTAGACAGGTCATATTTTGGACCAGTTATTGGAGCTCACTTAGGAAAAGATGCTTTAGCCATTGCTTGGATCAGAGATTTTGAAAAATCATAAAGTAATTAATTTTAAAGCCAGATTAGGCTTTTTTATTTTGCTCATTTACATTAAAATATAGGTTATAGATATTATTTATATATCGTTTATTTTCCTATCAGGAAAGGGGATTATTATGTTTTCAAAAACTAAAAAGATAGCTGTTCTATTAGCTTCAGGGGTGCTACTATCAACGTCATTTAGCACAACTGCGTTTGCCGATACGGCAACTACTTCCGATGCAACGGTTTCTACAGCAACAAATAGTACAGATAGTGGAAATACTCAAGTTGATACCAATACCAACTCTGATCAATCCACTACTAGTAACGGATCTAGTGATTCAACTACGGGTCAGAATCGAACTGCCGTTACCCAATCAAGTGTTAATGATATCGATGTAAGTGCCGTTAAAGATGCAATGTTGACTGAGGTCAATCGCTTACGCTCCCAAAACGGATTAAGCCCCATGACTTCTGTTGATGTATTGAATTCATATGCACAATCCAGAACTGATAGTTTTATTAGTAGTGGTGTTGATGATCACGCTGGCTGGAATTCAGCAAATATGTATCCTTATAATCAAAGTGCAGAAGAGAATATTGCTCAAACTCCTTTCTCAATTTTAGGAACAACAGATCCAACGACAATTGCTCAAAAAATTACTAATGAGTTTTATGTTGAAAAATACGATCCAGAACCTAATTACGGTCACCGTAAGAATATGTTGAACCCATATGTTAATTACATTGGTATTGGTGTGACTGTATCAAATGGTATGGTTTATTTTTCACAAGAAATAGGTAATGATAAAGAAGCAAATGATAAATATGATTCTAGTGATATGTATAACTATTATTTGACTAATAATAACGATTTTGCTAATGTTTCAACTTATGATTTAGCAGATTCCGAACGTCAAAGCCAAAACAAAGACTACGTTTCAAAGGATAATTATACTATTGTAGATTTACGTGGTGGTGTAACTACTAAGGATAACTATGTCAGTATTTATGATAGAGATGGTAACAAATACGACAGTATAGCCTTACAACCACATACCGATTGGGCGTCAGATATAATTGCCATCATCAATAATAATATCTATTTCCATGTATCTACTAATGGCTTTGTTTTAGCAGACGATGTATTACCATGGGCAACATTCTTAGCTGGCACAACGGTAACAACTAATTCAGATGCTCAAATCTATGACGATTATGGTAATCCGACTGGGCAATATCTAGCAGCAGGTTCAGGTTGGTTAACAGATCGTAGATCGACTAACTTAACAACAGGCGCAAAGATGTATCGTGTTGGTACGAATGCTTGGTTAAGGGCAGCAGATCTATCATATTAATTAAATATTTAAAGACATTTGAAAGACAAATGTCTTTTTTATATTTCTATAGATAAATTTATTTGTTTTACGAAAACAATATTTTTAAAAAACTTATTTAAATAAATTCCCATAACCAATTCGTAAGAGACTATAACAGTAAATTAAGATGTTCAATCATATTTTAGTGGTTACTTTTATAGTCCTTAATAAAATTAATGACTAGTTGATTTCAACTGCAACGCAATTCCAAAACGAAATAAACCCATTAATATAATAACGACAAAAAATGCACGCGCCCCTACAAAGGTCGAGTGCTCTCCGAAATAAGATTGCACTGTTACAAGTAGTCCTGTACCAATTGAACCACCAACCTGTCGTAATGTGTTAACCATAGCCGTCCCGTGTTTTAACATTGAGTCAGGTAGTACATTCAAGGCTTCCGTTGTCAATGGTGTCATCACTAAACTATTACCAATCATTTTAAAAATCAGACAAATTATCATCATAATTAACGAACTATGAATGTTCAAAAATAAAAAGGGAACCATCGAAATGGCGACCATAAGGCTACCAATGGCACCAAGGAACTTCGCACCTATATGATCGTATAAATGCCCCGCAAAAAGTGAAGTAATTCCGCTTGCAAGTGCTCCTGGCAGTAAGACAATGGCAGAGGTCAGTGCAGTATAGTGCATAGCAGCTTGTACCAAAGTTGGAATGATTGCTTGAGGACCAATTAAAGTAACAAAGGACAAAATAACTAGGATTAATGAAAGTGAAAACTGTCGGTTTTTAAAAATCTTAAAATCAAGCATCGGTTTGACTAAATTTAACTGTCTATGTATAAAAACTATAATGAAAGATACACCAATAGCAATGAATATCGCACCTAACACTATGTTTTGATTAAAACTACCGGTTCCATAAAGTAGCAGTCCAAAACCGAGTGTTGAATAAGTAACAGATTGATAATCTATATGATTATCATGACGCTTGGGGGAACCAACGTTTTGCATGCCCAGCAAAGTCGCGAAAATTAGTGCAACCCCTATCGGGAATGCTAACCAGAAAAGATATCTCCAAGACATTTTAGTAATGATAAGACCCGCAATGGTCGGACCAACCAAAGGAGCAAAACCAGTTGTTAGACCAATAATGCCCATTACTTCACCATGTTTGTTTTTGTTAATAATCGTAAACATAACAACTTGCATTAACGGAATAATGATGCCCGCACCAATCGCCTGAATTAGACGAGAAATTAACAGAAATTCAAAAGTAGGTGAAATTGCAGAAAGTAAAGTGCCAAGAGTGAAAGAACTTAGTGCAAATAGCATTAACTGGCGAGTAGTAAAACGACCAATCAGATAAGCGGTTATAGGTATCCAGACACCATTCACTAGCATATATGCAGTAGTTAACCACTGTACAGTGCTATTACTAACCGAAAAAGTTGTCATAATATCAGGGAATGCAGTAAACAAAAGAGTTTGGTTAAGAATAGAAATGAACGCTCCAAGCATGAAGATGAAAAGAATCGTTTTGACGTGGTATTTTTTTGCTGTTAACATGAAGAACCTCCTTTGTTTCATTAAAGTTGTATATACAACTTTAATGCAAAAACGATACTACAACACTTGATATTTTAAGTCAATTATCCTATGTTTTATTTACAATATAAAAGGAGGTATAGAAATGTCTAAAGAACACTTAATAACATCGGCAGAGTTAATATATCAAATAGGACAGCTTGAAGGACAAGTTATCCAGAAGCAATTAATCAATATTGATTTACGAATGGATCACGCTCGTTTATTACATTATGTCAGTAATGAACCTGGTACTAATCAAATTAATTTAGCTAACTACTTGAATATACAGCCGGCATCACTAACCAACATGATAAAGAAACTTGAAAAGCAAGATTTAATTGTACGGAGAGTTAATCCGTCAGATTCACACCAAAAACAAGTTTTTTTATTACCAAAAGGTGAAAAGATCGCTCAGAAGATTAACGATACCTTTCATTTTCTCAATCAGTTAGTCGAGTCTGCTGACTTAACTAATTTAATCGGTTTACAAAAACTGTCAAAGATGTTGAGTAATAAACTTAAAGAACAGGTATAAGCATCGGCTCCAGTCGATACATTTGATAGAAGTATAAAAGTCATTGTTCAAAAAAATAACATTTTGATTAACTCCCCAACTAATTGAAAAAGGTTTGAAGAAATCATATATATTTAAATCAAACAAAAACCAAACTTCCTTAAAAAAGAAAATTTGGCTTCTAACGTCATAAATAAAATTCAAAAAATACATTTTTATAACTACATCTTGTCCAATCCCTTGCGCTGTTCTTCATCGATAATATGAGTATACAAACCAGTGGCACTAGTTGAGTTTTGACCAAGCTGAGTTGCAACTAATTGCTCATTTTTGGTAGCCATATACAACTTAGACGCAAGTGTGTGACGAAGTTTATGTGGCGTAATACGAACCTTGAACACCGATGAATATTTAGCAACCATTTTTTCCATCGAATTGGCTTGCATACGTGATGCCTGTCCGCGATAAATACTAAGAAAAAGAGCATGATCATCACTTGTCGCATGATATATTTCAGCCCGATGATCAATATAATCTTGAATATATGGTAATGTCCAGGGAGCTATTGGGACGGTGTCTTGCTGACCACCTTTACGGATAACACCAATTGTTCCTGTTTTTAGATTAAGATTGTGAAGATCCGCATTAGCTGATTCTGATACTCTAAGACCACTCCCCAGTAACAATGCATTTATTGCTAAATCGCGTTTTTTATCGCGATAAAAATAACGCCTCTGAGAGGATGAGAGGTGAGATTCGTACTTATGATCAATAAATTCAAGATAATCGTGATCAGTATTTCCAAGCATAAGCTTTGTCCTTAAATTAGCAGCTCTTGTTGCATAGGTTTCACTTGTTCTGACCAATGAAATCTTATGCATAACATTTCGGTCAAAGTAGGCTTCACCATTTTCATCCTCAGTGTCCTCCGTGAGATACCTAAATAATGACGAGAGGGCATTCAACGAACGATTGATTGTTGGATGTGTTCGACTACCAGAAGCACCCGTTAATTTCGTCTTATTAAGAAGAGCGGACTTATATAGTTCTACAGTTTCTTTTTTAAGCCTTGCTAATACTTGAATATCAATATCAGTGGGGGAGGTTACAGGGACAATGTTTTCACTAATCAACCAATTGAAGAACCGTCGAAATTCTGTAAGATATTGGTATAATGTTGCTGGTGACAAAGGAATAGTTGATTTTGCTTGATAGTATTCTTTAACATACCAAGGTGAACTGGAAAGCTCTTCATCGATTAATTTTAGGTAATGTTGTTTTTCCATAGAATTTTTCTCCAAACGTATGTTCTTATAAAACCTTATGATACTGGTGAACGTGAAAATAAGCAAGTCCCCCACCTATTTGTCACTCAATACTTTCTTTAAAATACTTGTTTTAATGAAAGTATTCAATTAAAAGTAATATATGAAATTATACATCTACCTTAAAATTCAAACATATTAAAATTTTTCTCTATAGTTTATACATTAGTTACATGATGCTAGTAACATTAATAATAATAGATACTGCTGTAAAGGCATTTTGGTCCCATTTTAAGCATTTATAATCATTGATTAGCATGGAATGATTAGACAAAATAAAACTACTGATTAGCAATTGGTTAGTATATTTATTAAAATTTGCACTATCTAGTAATGATATAAATGATTTGACCAACTCTTAAGATTCTTTAGTGTCAAAGTTTCAGTTAGCAGGTATATGATTTTTATTTACTAGTACACAATCAACCAATGCCAAAAGTAGTTATTTTATACAACGGTCCTAAGACGAATTCCATTTTTGGTTAGAAAAAACATCTATTAAAACATCCAATGCCAAGCAGAGTAGCCTTATAGAATAAAACTATTCGATTGTTAATGATGTCATCAGTCAAGTATAAATACATGTAGAGCTATCTTTAAAACAAATACTCTGGTTTTAGATCAATAATTTATTTACTGGCATTGACAATTTGCCGTATTTTTTTAAATCTGGTAAGGAACTAAAAATATTCATAACAATTAGCAAAAAGTAAACAGGGCATTAACGATTTCGACTAATAGTATTTGAATTCTAACTAAGGTTACATAATATGTATTATAAGAAGTAATTATTTTCTTTAAATTCAAGTAGCCATTTCGTTCATTTCCTAAATATCCTCTTCGTGATTACCAAATTTTATTTGATTGTCCTCTAAGTGCATTTGCTATGTATTATGCACTGGGTTAAAAAAAGTTCACCGACTTTTTATATATTGTTTGAGATGAACTATGAGAGTTCAGATTCGTTTAGAATGTAATCATTTGTGTTAACGGTATTTTTCGTTTGCAAGTTAGTTATGGTTTTTGATTCTTTTTTAAAATGTTTTCGTAAAACATTTATCTTGATATGTCTTCTAACAAACTGAACAAAAAAATCCTAACAATTACGTTAGGATTTCGATACTGCCACTTCATTTTTTTGATAATTATTAATAATTTCCATAAATCTAGTTCCATAGCGCTCAAGTTTAGCATTACCAACACCATTAACTTGCAAAAACTCGGTATCATTACTTGGTAAACGTTGGGCCATGTCCTTTAATGACTTATCGGAAAAAATGACAAATGGTGGTAAGTCCTGAGCATGAGCAATCTGCAAGCGTAGTTTACGAAGCTCTTCGAATAGCCCTTCATCAAAACTACCATCAGAAACAATAGACTTGCTACTCTCAGGTATTGCGACATTCTTTCTACCAACTACTATATGGCCCTTAAGGGCTGAGGCACCATTCTCAGTAAGTTTCAAAACAGGATAAGTACCATTGGTCATTTGTAAAAATCCATTTGCTATTAAGAAATCAATGAATTCACTAATTGATTTCAACGTCCAATCTTTTAATAGTCCAAAGGTTGGTAGCTGTCCGAATTTGTGCCAATCGTTAGCAACATCGTCTTTTCCGGCTAAAACACGGGAAATAACCTTCTTACCGTAATTTTGCTTCATTCTAACGATACAGCTGAGAATCTTTTGAGCATCACTGGTTACATCAGTAATATCGCGATTATCCAAACAATTTGAACAGTGACCGCAGACCTGGCTTGTTTTTTCTCCAAAGTAATTCAAGATAAACTGCATTAAACATTTTTCAGTTTTTGCATATTGATTCATTTTTCTTAATTTAACATTCAGACTTTGTTTATATGTATCATCAGCTTCTGAACGTTCAATAAAGAACATATGCAACCGTAAATCAGCAGGAGTGTACAGCAATACTGCTTCCGCCGGAAGGCCATCACGTCCAGCTCTACCAACCTCTTGATAATAGTTCTCAATCGTTCCAGGAATAGTAAAATGTAACACATATCTAACGTTAGTTTTATTGATCCCCATACCAAAAGCATTGGTAGCAATAATCACATCAACTTTATCAAATAAGAAAGCCTCTTGCTGATCATGGCGTTCTTCATCACTTAAACCGGCATGATACTTTCCTACATTTATACCTCTATCTTTTAGATAATCATAGAGTTTATCAACGTCTTTTCTTCGTCCAGCGTAGATTATCCCAGACTCATTTGCATGTGATTTAACGTAATTCAGCACATAAGAAAATTTATCTACTCCACGTTCAACCTTAAGTGCCAAATTAGTTCTAGCGAAGCCAGTCTTAATGACATTTTCATCACTAACGTTCAAAATAGACATCAAATCTTCTTGAACTTGGTCAGTAGCAGTAGCTGTAAGTGCCAACCAGGCAGGATTACTAGGCAATTCATTTAACGGTTTAATGATATTCAAATAACTAGGACGAAAATCATGTCCCCAAGATGACAATACATGGGCTTCATCGATTGCTAATAAATCTATTGGCAATTGTGTCAACCAGCTATAAAAATCAGGATTTTCTATTTTTTCTGGTGCAGCGTACAGTAATTTAACTGCTCCAGATTCAATATAGCGCATTCTTTCTTCTAAATCGTGATATTCCAAAGTACTATTTATAAAAGTCGCTGGAATATTCAATTCATTTAAACTATCCACTTGATCCTTCATTAGTGAGATCAATGGGGATATAACCAATGTGAGACCTGAAAACATTATTGCCGGAATCTGGTAACAAATTGATTTACCACCACCAGTTGGCATAATGCCTAGTGATCTTTTACCTGCTAATACACGATCAATTATTTCTCTTTGGCCATTACGAAAATCATCATAACCAAAGGTTGATTTTAGTATGGACTGTGGATCGTTCAACTTAAAAACTCCCTATTTTTAGATATACAGTTAATAGAATATCACTAATACTCTTACTCTAAAACAATTTCAGAGCAATACAAGCATTCCAAATGCCATCATCGTTCACATCGGTCGTGACAAAATCTGCTAATTTCTTGATTTGTGGTATTCCATTTCCCATGGCAATCGTGTATCCTGCTTTCTCAAACATTTCGATGTCATTCTCTTCATCTCCAAAGGCAAGCGTCTCTCCCACTCTTATCTTCATAGCTGAAAGAATTTTATCTATTCCAACTGCCTTATTTGAGTTTTCCATAGTAATATCAAAAACTCCTGGGGCAACTTTAACAGCCTCAATACCGCCTATTGGTATATCAAATGATTCTTTACTCCGAACAATCATCTGGATAACTTTATCTGGAATTTCTCCGTCAGGTATTTTGTCCAGATCCATTGCACCGTCATCAAGAAATTTTGAACTCTTATTAAGATATAAATGATCATTCGTCTCAAAACAGTAATCTATATGCTTGGACTTAAAATACTTAACAATTTCTTGTAGGTGGTCTCTTGAAAAAACATCATGAGCAATTGTTTGATCATTAAATACTACGTAACGTCCATTATTTGCAATGAAGCTACTGATGTTCAAACTCTGCAACAAATCTCTTATCATACCGTGATTTCTACCCGTAGCAATTATTGGTTCGATACCTGACTTTTTTAACTCTTTTATAGCTAGTCTTGTTGATTCTGGTACTCTGTCAACCATACTGGACTTAATCTTAGGATCATTATGTGAAGCTAATGTTCCATCTATATCAAAAAAAGCTAATTTATATTGCGACATGTTCAATGACCCCTTTTTCCAAGTTCAGCAGTTCTTGTTTCATAGCTAATCCACCTCGGTATCCGCCCAGAGTACCGTTCTTAGCCAAAACACGATGACATGGAACAATGATCGATACAGGATTTTTACCAATGGCTGTTCCCACCGCCCTTACGGCATTAGGACGATTAATTTTTTTAGCAATTCTAGAATAACTGCTCGACTGACCATAAGGTATTCTCTGTAATTGCTTCCAGACTTGCTTTTGAAATTCTGTTCCACTGACATCTAACCTTATATCAAATGTAGTTCTCACACCGGATAGATATTCTTTTAATTCCTCTACATAAGTTTTATTAAGTCCCTCGTCATAAATTAACTTGTCGTGTTTAAAGAAACTATTCAACTCATCCATATTCCCATTTTGACATCCTACAAAGGCCAAGCCCAAATTTGTTGATGCTATTAAATACTCTCTATTATTTATTCTTGTTTTCGAATAGAAGATTTCTTTTGCCATCTTATACACCTACTTTGTAATGGCTATATTATATGCTATAATTCACTTAAAAATCTTGCTTTTTAATTGAGGACTTTATGAAAAAACATCTATTAACTGATAAGAAGTGGAATGAAATCATAAATAATAATAGTCAATTAGATGGAAAATTTTATTACGGCGTCACTACTACAAAGATATTTTGCAAACCATCTTGTAATTCAAAAAATCCTAACAGAGAAAATGTCATTATTTTTAAGACTATTCAAGAGGCGCAGTCAATGGGATTTCGTCCTTGTAAAAGGTGTCATCCACATGGAATCAGATTATCTAACGAAGAATGGATCGTTCAAGTAAAATCATATTTGGAACTTAACTTTAAGAAAAAATTAAATCTCAATACAATTGCCGAAGATTGTCATGGTAGTCCCTACTACCTACAAAGAACATTTAAGAACATCACTAATCAAACGCCTCTTTCATATTTAAGTGGTCTCAGACTAAATTACGCTAAAAATTTATTACAGGAAACCGAATTACCAATTAATAAAATATCTATCGATAGTGGCTTTTCTAGTGATACATATTTTATGACCTTTTTTAAGAAACAAGTTGGGATCACTCCAAGTGAATTCCGCCAAAATTTGAAGGGAGACATTTATGGTTAAAATACCTTTTAAGGCTGGTTTCGACGCCTATTTAAAAACTAGACATATATCTAATCGTGCTAAGATTGAATATAACAATTCACTGAATGACTTTTTTGCATTTGTGATCGAACACAATTCAGAATACAAAATATCCGAAGATATAAAGGATATTCATGAATTAGATGTTCGTGAATTCAAGAATTTTATGCTGACTAATTTGGAATTAAGCCCTAGTACGATCAATAAGGTAGTCAGCAATCTAAATGTTTACTTCAAATATATTTTTGGAATTAAAAAATCCATTGAGATCCCAACATTATATGTAAATAGTATCACTGTACCTAAACAATCTGATTTTCCCGTTGAAATATTTTTGGAATTACCCAAGTATCTTAATAAGGAGATTAGTGTCTATACTCGTTTACTTATTCTTATTATATCTAAAGGATTTACCTATAAAGAGGCTCTGGCACCAGATTTTTACAAAAAATTCAATCAGTTAGGTTTCATTCAATTTGAAAAGAAATTTTTAAATATATACCAAGCATTTATTGAACCTTACAAATCTTATTGGAAAAACGACAATTTATTTTTAAGTAGAAATAAGGCTGCTAATTCACCTTTACTGTCCATACCTGCCCTACACAGAGATTTAAAAACTGACGGTGAAGCATTAAAACTCGATTTAGCACCAAAAAAACTCTACACGACCTTTATACTAATTGCCTTAAGTACTAAACACATATCAAAAGATCAACAACGCGCACTGAACACCTTAGATACAGCATCTATTTTGTATTACCGTCGTTTAAAACGGGAGACCAATTTTACATTACATAAGGAGCAAGATTAAATGAAAAATATTGCTGTATATTGCGGAGCCGCATCAGGTAACAGAGATATCTTCAAACAAAGTGCAATAGATTTAGGTCACTGGATCGTAAAAAATAATTATGGATTGACCTATGGTGGCGGTCATTTTGGCCTGATGGGCGTGATTGCCGATACAGTTTTGGAAGATAATGGTTATGTTCATGGAATCATCACCGAAACCCTGAATAATCGAGATCTGACGCATGAAAAACTATCTAAATTAGATATTGTTGACGGAATGGATACTAGAAAAACGCTCATGTTAAAAGACTCCGTTGCCAGCATTGCTTTGCCTGGTGGACCCGGGACTTTAGAGGAAATATCAGAGGCCTATTCCTGGTCTAGAATCGGTGACAATAACAACCCCTGTATCTTTTACAATGTTGCACATTATTATGATGCTCTGGAACATTTTTTTGATACTATGACTGATAATGGATTTTTAGATGCATACGCTAGAAAAGCATTACTATTTTCTGACTCATTAGACGAAATAGAAAAATTCATATCGGGCTATCAGGTACCACCAATTAGACGTTTTTAATTTGTTTAAACATATTATTTTACTTCTGAGACTAATGGTACTATATTAACAGTGTCAGATAGGATAAATGAATCTCTTATCTGACTGAATACTCCTTAAATATATATATCATTTAATTTCCCCCCTCGATTGTTAAATGATAAATCCCTCCCAATTTTAAGATTAATTTGTATAAATTTGAAATATCAATAAATTCCATCAATTCCCTGATAAATAAAAAACCACACCAGAATTTTTTCTGATGTGGCTTTTTTATTTAATAAAGGCTGTAATAATTCCGGCTACAACTACCAAGGCTAATCCTGACAGAACTGCAACCATTTCTTTTTTAGTTTTCTTTTCATGTAGTACGAATATACCACCCAAAGTAGCAATAATTACGCTCATCTGAGAAAGGGTAAATCCTGTGGCCAGTCCATTAACATCAGGACGAGCTGAGATCAAATATGTTAAAGCAGCTAAAGCAAAGAAGAAACCACTAATGATATTAGTGTATGAACTCTTCGTGGTAAATGGTTTGGAATCTCGATTGCTTTTTGTAGCTAAGGCAAAAATTGTGGCAACGACGGCCATGCCTAATGCCTGTGGTAGAAATGCTTGGAATCCGTCAACATCAATTGCTTGTGGAAAAGCTGAATATCCTAGATATCCTGCTTCAGCGAGCAAGACTAACAATAGTCCTTTAACAGCGCTAGATCCACTCTCTTTAGTTTTATTCTCACCATAAGTTGTTAGATACACACCTACAATAATCAATAAAATCGAAAGGAATCCGATCATCTTAGCACTGGGATTTGACCACTCTCCTAGAACCAATACACCCCAAAGTGATGCACCGATCAACTGAAATCCAGTTGAAATAGGCATTGTTCTTGAAACACCCATTTCGGTAAATGCATAAAAGACTAATATCTGTCCCAGCGACCAGCATGCTCCAGAGATAAAGGTAAATAGAAATTCTTTACCACCAATTAGAGGAGTTTGTTTAAAGACGGCTACAACAATGGCCATTATTAATGTTCCATATGTTGCCCCAAGGATTTGATTAATCGGCTTACCACCAAATTTACCGGTCGGAACTGGAAATAGTCCCCAACCGATCATTGGCACAAGACCAATTAAAATATTTAATGCATTCATTTAAAAACTCCCTTTTTCTTAAATAAAAACGCCAATAGAAAAACTGCTAGATTTCGAAAAAATCCAGCAGTTTTTGACGATAATTGTATTATACATACTCGAGATAACGTTTTCAAGAAAATAATCTCTAAATTCACAAATATTTTTAGTGATTTTTTGTATCTTTAATTTTCATGAAATAATTTGTAAAATTGGTTTTTAGAAGTTTTCATTCAATGGAGGAACAACTTGCTTCTTGCGTGATACTACGCCAGGTAATGAGGCCTTATTATTCTCAATTTTTGTATCAAGTGATTTTTCGAAAACCGAGATAGCGCTTTCATCGCCTAATACCAACCCAGTTGTGTCACTTGTAAGAATGTTTGTGATTAATAGAATGAAAAGATTGTAGCCTTCTTTTTCATTCTCAGCCTTAATATCAGCAGTAAATTCTGATTCACGTTTCAAAGTATCAGCGATATCAACAGTATTTACTTGAGCTATTCTTACACTCTTACCGTTCATATCAAAACTCTTAGCATCCATATCAATTAATTCTTTAGTTGACTTGCTATCAAGATTTGTACCAGCCTTCAACATATCAAGACCATATGATTCATAGTCGATACCAGCTGTTTCAGACAAGCTCTTCAAAGCTGCTTTATCTTCATCGGTTGTTGTAGGTGATTTTAATAGTAATGTATCTGAAATAATAGCGGAAGCCATCAAACCAGCTAAATTAGCGGGAACTTCAACATCTTCTTCTGCATACATTTCCCAAAGAATTGTACTTGTACATCCAACTGGTTGTGCACGATAAAATAGAGGATTTGCTGTATCAAAGTTTGCAATTCTGTGGTGATCAACAACGTGAGTAACTGTTAGATCTTCAATATCATCTAAGCTTTGTTGTCTTTCGTTATGGTCAACAAGCATAACTGATTTAACTTCACCATTGGCAGCTGAAATAACACGAGGATATTTAGCATCGAACTTGTCAAAAACATATTTTGTTTCTTCATTAGGTTCACCCAAAGCAACAGCCTCAGTATTGAAACCTAGTTGATTTTGTAAATACGAATATGAGATGGCTGCAACGACAGCATCCGTATCCGGATTTTTGTGTCCAAAAACTAATTCTTTTTCTTTAGTCATTTAAAATTTCCCCTTTTCTATTTTATCTTGAAGACTTCAGACGTTCGATATAACCTACTTTATCTAAGAAACTACTCCACTCTTCAAAAAATTCATTGATTCGTGGAATCTTTTCTTTATCTTCTCGATATACAAATGATAATTCACTTGATATGGCTGGTTCAAGTGGTGTTTGATAAAGTTTTATTAATGATTCATGAGCCAAACAAAAACTGAGTGGTAACCCAGTGTAAATATTATCCGATTCTTGAGCAAACTTCAATAATTGGTAAGGTGAAGAGAATCTGGCAATAACATTTGGAGTATCAACTAGAGCATCTCTAAAATGTTCCGTTAAAAGATTGGATAGATAATAATCTTCCAAATATGCTGCCCAAGGGCGTTCTACGGCATCTTTATATGTTGCCTTGCCCTTCTTATTGATTCGGTCACTATCGTGTATCAGCATAATATTATCGGTAATAATCTTCTTAGATTTATATATCTTCCAGTTTTTTATGTTCTCATCTGGTAAATACATAATTGCTAAGTCGATCCGATTATTTTGAATGTTTTCCCAAATATCTTTTCTTGTTAACGAATTTAACTCAATTTCTATACCGGGATTGTTCTTCTTATATTCAACAATAAAATCTTCTATAACCACTGATTCAGTAGTTGCCAGTAGTCCGATACTGATTTTCCCAGTTGTACTAGAAGATTCTTGTTGAATCGTATCAGTTACTGTATTGATCGTATTAAAGATGTCGTGTGTTGCCTCAAGTAGTGATGATCCGGCATCCGTTAAATAGATCTTCTTGCCCATGCTGTAAAACAACGGTGTGCCTACAACATGTTCAATTTTTTTGATCTGTTGTGTCAAAGCAGGTTGAGTAATGCCTAGCGATTGAGCTGTCTTTGTATAGCTCATATTCTTTGTTAATTCATCGAAGTAGTTCAACGCTTTTGAACTAAAAACTCTTCTTGACTTTTCATCCAGCAATCAGAAATCCTCCTAATTATTAATATAAACTAATAATACTATATAAGTTTAACTTATTGTTTATATAACAAATTATTTTTCAATTTCATCTTTGACAAAACGGCTAGGTATTCCATCACTATCAGGATCCATAATAAATGATCCATTCGAATATCTATCTGAAACAGGATGATTCTTTTGATCTATCTCGATAAGTTTGTTTTCAGAAGTCACAACAGACAATTTGATTCCTGACGTAACGTCAGTTACAAGTTGAATTCTGTGTGGCTCACGTTTCAATTCACGCAATGTAAGAACACCACGTTTGGCACGACTAGTTATTGGTATTTCTGAAAGTTTCATTTGTTTATATGCACCACGTTGCGTCAAAATGGCAACTTTATTACTTGAATCCGTTAGGAAGAATCCAGCTAATTCATCATCATCTTTTAAATTGACAAACTTTACCCCAATGGCACGATTACCAACGACTGGTACTTCATCCAGTTCAAATGAACAGGCATATGAATGTTTAGTAAACGCGTAGACGATTCGACTAATGTCATCCACGTAATAAACATCCAGAACTCGCGTTTGATCTGATTTTAATTTAGCAAAACAGCTTGCTCGTGACTTATAAGTTCGACCAGGCAAGAGGTCATTAAAGGAAACTTGCTTAATATAGTTCTCACTCGTAGCAATCAAGAAATTACCCGGTTGTTCTAGCTTATCAAAAACAAATGCTCTTAGGATAGTTTCATCGGATGCTAAACCGATCTCTTGTGACAAATGAGATCCTGTATCCTTCCAACGACTATCATCCAACTCAAAAATCTGACGATAGATCAAATTCCCCTTGTTAGTAAAGATAAATAAATGATCTAAAGTACTTACTTCTTGATCTAAGATTGGATAATCCTCGTCTTTTAGACCATTATCATCAGTATCTGATGCTTGATATGAACGCAGACTGCTTCGTTTGACGTATCCATCATGACTAACCAACAAGCGAACCGTTTCGTTGGCCACCAACACACTAGTATCAACCTCAATTTCAGCAACTTTAGCCTCGATCTTGGTTCGTCGCTTATCGGCATAGATCTTTTTAACGTCTAGCAACTCATCTTTAATAACATTCATCAAAGTAACATGATCGTTAATAATACCGTTTAAGTAATCGATAGTTGCGTGCAATTCTTTATCTTCTTTTTCTAATTCTGTCACATCAGTATTAGTTAAACGATAAAGTTGCAAAGATACAATGGCTTCAGCTTGTTTCTCAGTAAATTGATATTCTTTGATTAAATTATTTTTGGCATCGGATTTATTTTTACTGCCACGAATCGTTTTGATCACTTTATCAAGAATAGATAAAGCCTTTATCAAACCTTCAACAATATGCAATCTGCCCTTAGCCTTAGCTAAGTCAAATTTGCTACGTCTTAAAACAACTTCTTCTTGATGCTTAACATATTCCGTTAGAATTTGAACTAAGCCGACTTGTTGCGGACGCATATCAGCGATAGCAACCATATTGAAATTATATGAGATCTGCAAATCAGTATTCTTGAACAAATAATTCAAGATACCCTGTCCATCAACATCCCTCTTTAATTCAATAACGATTGATAAACCTTGTCTGTCACTTTCATCACGTACTTCCGCGATACCATCGACCTTCTTCATAACTCTGGCTTCGTCAATTTTTTTAACTAATACAGCCTTATTTACTTCATAAGGAATCTCTGTTACAACGATTTGTGATTTATGACCACGTAAATTTTCAATAGATGTCTTAGAACGTAAGAATACTTTCCCACGTCCTGTTTCATAGGCTTCACGAATACCTTTGGCACCTTGTAAGATACCGCCAGTTGGGAAATCCGGTCCTTTAACGATTTTCATCAGATCATCCAAAGAGGCATCTGGGTTATCGATCAATTTGATAGTTGCATCGATAACTTCGCCCAAATTATGTGGTGGGATCTCCGTAGCATAACCCGCTGAGATACCGGTTGAACCATTAACTAGTAGATTAGGAAATCTAGCGGGAAGAACCTTAGGTTCTTTTTCGGTATCATCAAAGTTCCATTCTTCATCAACGGTATCCTTATTGATATCACGTAGCATTTCTGCTGAGATCTTACTTAGTCTAGCCTCTGTATAACGCATGGCAGCTGGTGGGTCACCATCCATAGAACCATTATTACCATGCATCTCGATCAAAGGTGCTCGTAATTTCCAATCTTGCGACAATCGAACCATGGCCTCATAAATTGATGAATCACCGTGCGGATGAAAATTACCCATAACATTACCGACACCTTTGGCCGATTTTCTAAAACCTTTATCATAAGTATTTCCATCAAGATACATTGAGTAGAGAATTCTACGTTGAACGGGTTTTAATCCATCACGAATATCTGGTAAAGCCCGCTCTTGAATAATCGATTTAGAATATCTCTCAAAACGATCTCCCATAATCTTCTCTAAAGAAATATCTTGAATTTTAGGAGAATTATTAACCAAATTTTATCACCTATTCCTTATTCAATAAGTCATCAACGATATTTTGATCAATTGGATCAGTATCATCAATTTTCTCTAAGATAGTGTCGCCCTCTTCAGTACCGTTGAATTTAACATTCTTTTCGATCCAATCACGTCTTGGCTTTACTTTATCGCCCATCAATGTTGTTACACGGCGTTCTGCTAAGGCAGCGTCATCTATATTAACTCTAATTAAAATTCTAGACTCAGGATCCATAGTTGTCTTCCATAACTGATCGGCATTCATTTCACCTAAACCTTTGAATCGTTGTAATTCATAACCCTTACCCATTTTCTGAATTGAATCTTTCAACTCATCTGGAGTCCAGGCATATTTGATCTGAGTTTTGGCACCTTTACCTTTTTGTAGTTTATACAAAGGTGGTAAGGCAATATATACATGTCCTGAATCAACTAGTGGACGCATATAACGATAGAAGAAAGTCAGCAATAGGATCTGAATATGTGATCCATCATCATCGGCATCGGTCATAATAATAACCTTGTCATAATTACGATCATCTAGTTTAAAATCAGCACCAACTCCAGCACCGATCGTATAGATCATCGTATTGATTTCTTCATTTTTATAAATATCTTCTAGTTTAGCCTTTTGAGTATTTAGAACTTTCCCTCGTAAAGGTAAAATGGCCTGAAATTTACGATCACGGCCTTGTTTGGCAGAACCACCAGCAGAATCACCTTCGACTAAGAACAATTCGTTTTTAGTTGCATCCTTGGATTGTGCGGGGGTTAATTTACCAGACAACAGACCGTCATTTTTCTTATTCTTTTTGCCACTTCTAGTGCTCTCGCGTGCTTTTCTAGCAGCCTCACGTGCTTCACGAGCTCTCAGAGACTTCTTTACTAAAGTTTGGGCCTGTTCACCATTCTCCATCAAATAAAAGCTCATTTGCTCATAAACTAATTGATCAACGGCCGAGCGTGCCTGAGGTGTTCCTAATTTACCCTTAGTCTGACCTTCAAATTGTAAGATCTCTTCAGGGATACGCACCGAAATAATAGCTGATAATCCTTCACGGACATCGCTACCTTCAAGATTCTTACTGTTTTCTTTAAGAAGCCCGACCTTACGAGCATAGTCATTGAATGCTTTAGTTAAACCAGACTTCATTCCTGACTCATGCGTCCCACCATCGGCGGTTCTAACATTATTAACAAACGAAATAATATTTTCTGAATAACCATCGTTATATTGACCTGAAAATTCAATCTCAATATCAGAATTAGTTCCTTCGATATAGAAAATACCACCAATAGTATCCTTGTCTTCATTCAAATACTTAACAAATGATTGGATACCGTCTTCATAGTGGAAAATATCTTCTTGTGGTTCTTCACCACGATTATCAGTAATAGTGAACTTAACGCCTTTAAGTAAGAAGGCTGATTCACGCAATCGTTCTGCTAACGTATCATAGTTGAATTTAGTAGTCTGAAAAATACTAGCATCGGGTTTAAAGCTGATAGTAGTACCATTGCTCTCTTTAGATGTTCCAGTTTTTTTCAAGGTACCAACCGGATGCCCACCATTTTCAAAGCGTTCTTCATAGACTTTATTTTCACGAACAACACGAACTGTCATCCATTCAGACAAAGCATTAACGACAGATGAACCAACACCATGCAATCCACCAGAAGTTTTATAACTATTTTCGCTGAATTTACCACCAGCATGCAGAACGGTCAAAATAACTTCGATAGTTGGTTTACCAGATGCGTGCATACCTGTTGGCATCCCGCGTCCATGATCGACGACAGTAATACTACTGTCCTTATTAATTGTTACATTTATTTCTTTTCCAAATCCTGATAGCGCTTCATCGACAGCGTTGTCGACAATTTCGTAAACTAGATGATGTAATCCACGTGAATCCGTAGATCCAATGTACATACCTGGACGTTTACGAACTGCTTCCAGTCCTTCCAGAATTTGAATCGAAGAATCATCATACGATGATTTTGGCATGCAAATCATTCCTTTTTTGTAGAATCTAAGTTAACATTTTACTATTATATCACTAGATTAAGATATTTATCTCAAGGATTGAACATATGTTCGCTCCTTTCAATTCTAACAGATTTAGTAGATAATGTCTTAGTTAGTATTTTTTAAAAGTACCATAGAGTTACAATATACCAAAAAATAAAGCTAAGAGAGTGATTTTTAGAATGAAACTTCTCGTTTGTGCAATTTTAGCCTATCTAATTGGCTCGTTTCCGACCGCTTATATCGTCGGAAAAATCTTTTTCCATAAGAATATTTTTGAATACGGCAGTGGAAATGTTGGAACTACCAACGCCTATCGTGTCTTTGGACCATTTGCAGGTACTGTTGTCTTGGTAATAGATATTTTAAAGGGAACTTTAGGAGCATTGATGCCAGTTTTCTTTAATCTTGACCATCATTGGGTCTTGTTCATCGGAATTTTCGCCGTTATTGGACATGTCTTCTCGATCTTTTTGAAATTTCGAGGCGGAAAAGCTGTTGCCACCAGTGCCGGTATTTTACTAGCATATAATCCATTGTTATTCGTGATCTGCTTTATCTGTCTAGCAACGATCGTCTATGTAACTAGTATGGTCAGTGTTGCCAGTTTAACAACTGTTTTAGTATTCACGATTGCGACATTATTCATGCACGATTGGATATTAACTACGGTTGCCCTAATAGTGACTATTATCATCTATGTCAGACATATACCTAATATCAAACGTTTACTAAAGGGGAAAGAAAATCTCGTCCCCATCGGATTACAATACAAGAAGCAACAAAAAAACGACCATTAATTGGTCGTTTTTTTATTTGATTGAAATACTGTAATAGGCTTCAAATTGATCGTCAGGGGCTAATTTATTAATACCATATTTTGTCTTAAATTGATTATCAGTATCCGTCTTGTCGGCAATTCCCCACCAAGGTTCGATGCAAACAAAATTACCTTCTTTAGGATATGGTGACCAGATTCCAACAAATTTAGCATTACCAGTATCCACGGTCAACTTATGTTCTGATTTTTCACTCTCGATCGTCAAAACAGCTGGATCGTTCAAACGATAAATAATCGCATCCTGAGCAAATATATCATGTGTAAGCTCTAGGTCCTGGTTAGCTACTTTAAATTCCTTATTCAAGTCGATATTGCTACCAATTAATGGAATACTAGTTCTCAATTCACTTGGACTGATGCCAATTCTAAAATCTTCAAAAGTTGTATCTTTCTCAAATGGCACTGAAAACCCAGGATGTGCTCCGATTGAGAAATAGATATCGTCAGTTTCAAGATTTTTGACAAGATAGCTAACTTGAATACTATTTTTTACTAATTGATAAACTACTCTTAATTCAAAATGATATGGATATTTTTTAAGTAATTCGTCATTAGTCTTCAACAAGAATACTAATTTAGAGTCAGTTTGTGATTCTAAAGTGAACTCTTGATCCCTAGCAAATCCGTGTTGATTCAATTGATACTCTTGATCATCAATAAAATAATGATCGTCTTTTAAACGTCCCACGATTGGGAATAATACTGGCGCGTGACGGCCCCAAATATCTGGATCAGCTTGCCAGATAAACTCTGATTCTTCGTTATTTTTGACACTGACCATTTCAGCACCGGTAGATTTAACTTGCATAGTCAAATAATCATTTTTTAATTGAAATATCTCCATAAATTACACCACCCTATAGGATGTAACGAGAAAGATCCTTATCGGCAACGATCTTACCGACTTGTTCTTTAACGTACTCTCTCGTAATAGTAATATCACCCATCTGCATATCTGGTCCTTCAAATAAAATATCTGAAAGGATCTTCTCTAGAACAGTTGATAAACGTCTAGCTCCGATATTTTGATTAGCGTTATTAAGATCAAAAGCAACTTTAGCGATTTCTTCAACGGACTCTTTAGTGAAGGTCAAATTGATACCATCGGCCTTTGTTAAGGCAACATATTGCTTTGTTAAAGCATTATCAGGTTTAGTCAAGATTTGAATAAAGTCACTCTCAGTAAGATCATTCAATTCAACTCTGATAGGAAAACGTCCTTGTAATTCAGCAATCAAATCACTTGGTTTGCTCTCGGCAAAAGCTCCAGAAGCAATAAATAAAATGTGGTCTGTATTAACAGCACCATATTTAGTATTGATCTGTGATCCTTCAACAATAGGCAAGATATCACGTTGAACGCCTTCACGAGAAACTTCTCCTGAGCTCTTCTTATCACCAGCAGCAATCTTATCAAATTCATCAATAAAGATAATTCCATTGTCCTGAGTTCTTTCAATAGCTGATTGGTAAATTTCATCATGATCAACACGTTTTTGAGATTCCTGTTGAATCAAAACTTCACGTGCTTCTTTAACTGGAAGAGTTCTTGTGATCATCTTTTTAGGCATCAAAGAATCCATCATTCCGCTCATGTCGATACCCATTTGACCCATTTGGTCATTCATAGGACCTACTTTACGTGATTCTTCAACTTTGATCGTTATCTCACGGTCTTCTAGCAGACCTTGGTCAAGTTGTTCCTTAACTGATAGACGTTGATCACGGATTGAATCGGTAACCTCTGAATCGCTATCTGGATCATCATCATTTCCGTTCTGACCAAGGGCATCTTGTAAACCATTAGCAGATTGTAAATTGTTCAACATTGACATAAAGTCCATGTTATTTTCTTGACGGCGTTCCTTCTTGATTCCAGGAACTAGTAATTTGACCAATTTCTTATCAACGTCACGACTAACGTCTGGTCTGATCTCATTAAATTTTTCTTTTTCTTCCATTGATACGGCTACATCTACTAAGTCTCGAACCATTGATTCAACATCACGGCCAACATAACCAACTTCAGTAAATTTAGTTGCCTCAACCTTAACAAATGGGGCCTTAACTACTTTTGCTAGTCTTCTAGCAATTTCAGTTTTACCGACACCTGTAGGTCCGATCATCATTAAATTTTTAGGTGTTATCTCTTGTTGCATTTTCTTTGGCACTTGCATACGGCGATAACGATTGTATAGAGCAATAGCAACAGCTTTTTTAGCATCTTGCTGTCCAATAATATAATTATCTAATTGTGCAACGATTTGTTTTGGTGTTAATGTCTCCATTTATTGATCTCCATTTTTAAAATTTGTCTGAAATAATGTTTTCATTCGTAAAAATATCAATCCCTGAAGCTATTTTAATAGCCTCACGAGCAATTTCATCAGCAGTCATATCACTTGCATGTCTTTGCATTGCAATGGCAGCAGCCTGAGCAAAATTGCCACCTGAACCAATTGCAACAACATCTTCATCTGGTTCAATAACCTCACCACTACCTGAAATAAGTAATAGATTATCTTTATCCATTGCGATAAGCATAGCTTCAAGCTTTTGTAGAGTTGGATCTTTACGCCAATCTTGAGCTAATTCAACAGCTGAACGTTTTAGATTACCTGAGTAAGCCTTTAGTTTCTTCTCAAGCCAATCCTGCAAAGTAATGGCATCAGCAACACCACCGGCAAAACCAATGACAACTTGATCATCAAAGATTCTTCTGACTTTGTGTGCTGATCCCTTCATAATATATTTTTCGCCCAATGTTACTTGACCATCCCCCGCAATAGCAGTGTGACCATCATGTTTTACAGCAACGATTGTTGTCATTTAAATTACCATCCTATCTTGGAAAATATTTTTTATAGTCTTTTTGTAAATGTTCCATAGTTACGTGCGTATAAATTTGCGTGGTTGAGAGACTAGAATGACCTAATAGTTCCTGGACTGTTCTCAGATCAGCCCCATGATCAAGCATATGTGTAGCAAATGTATGCCGAATCATATGAGGATGAATATCTGCCGTCAGACTAGTTTTTTTAATTACTTGGTCAAGGATATATTCGATCCCACGACTAGTTAATTCTTTACCACGATTATTAACAAAAACATATTCATGCTCTTGATGATATTTATTCATCAATTCACTTCTACCGCCATGAATATATTCTTTTAGTGCATCCTGCGAATAACTACCAAAAGGAACGTAACGATCTTTATCACCTTTACCATGAATTAAAACAATTCCGTTAGTAAAATCCAATTGACCCAATGTCAAATTTGAACATTCACTGACACGCATACCCGTGGCATACAATAATTCCAAAATTGCCGAATTACGCTGTGACAGCGGATCATCGCCCCTTACAGCTTCAAATAACTGTTGCATCTCTTTTTCATAAAAGAAATGCGGTAATTTACGTCCTTTATGTCGCAATTGTACCAAATCAAAAGGGTTGGCTGATAGATACTTGTTCTTCACTAAAAAATTATAAAACGATCGCAAGGCAGATATTCTCCTAGCAATCGTCTCAGCAGCGTAATTCTTTTCATCCAAGTACGTCAAATAGGTTTCAACGTCTACCCGATTTACCTTCGTATAGCCGTTGAAACCCCCGTTCTGCTCCAAAAAGTTAACGAAGTTATTAATATCTTCTAAATATGATTCCTTAGTCTTCACCGAATAATGGTGATTGACTAACAGATAATCAACAAATTGATCAACTAATTTTTGTTCTAACATTTATTTTTGAATGTCCTCTTCGTAATCCCCATTAGGACAGATAATTTGACGTCCGCCTTTAACCTTCTTTTCAACTAAGTAGTGACCATCTTTTGGACAATCACGGCCAACAGGCTTATCCCATGATACAAAATCACAGTCTGGATATCTGGAACAACCGTAGAAAATACGATTCTTCTTAGATTTTCTTTCAATAACTTGTCCCTTCTTACACTTAGGACAAACTACACCGATCTCTTTAACGATAGGCTTTGTGTTACGACAATCTGGGAAACGTGAGCATGCATAAAACTTACCGTAGCGTCCCATCTTAATAACCATTGGTGCTCCACAGATATCACAATCCATACCTGCTGGTTCATCTTTGATTTGAACTTTTTCGATTTTAGTTTCAGCAGACTCAAGTTCCTTAGCAAACGGTTTGTAGTAACTATCAACAACTTTGACCCAGTTTTCTTTACCTTCTTCGATCTCATCAAGTTCATCTTCAAGATGAGCTGTAAAGTCGATATTAACGATATCTGGGAAGTAATCTTGAATTAAGTTATCAACGATCTCACCTAGTTCAGTAGGCTCAAAACTTTTACCATTTAATTTTACATAATAACGTCTTTGAATTGTATCAATTGTTGGAGCGTATGTAGATGGACGTCCAACACCATTTTCTTCCAAAGCCTTAACAAGTGAAGCTTCAGTGAATCTTGCGGGCGGCTGTGTGAAATGTTGTGCCGGATTATTAGCCTGCAACGTAGCCTGATCATTCTCAACCAATTCTGGCAAAATATTATCTTTTTTGTTTGATTCAGCAGTACTTTGGTAAACCTTACGATATCCAGCAAATTTCATTTTTGAACCGTTAGCTCTAAACTTAACTCCATTTTGAGTTAAATCAACTGCCATCGTATCGTAAACGGCTGGTGTCATTTGACTGGCAACAAAACGTGACCAGATCAATTCATATAAACGATATTGATCACGACTAAGGATATCTTTTAGTGACTTAGGTGTGCGAAAAACTGATGAAGGTCTGATGGCCTCATGAGCATCTTGTGCACCCTCCTGGTTCTTATCTTGACGCTTCTTTACAGCGGCGAATGGTTCGCCATATTCCTCATGGATGAAGTCAGATGCTTCAACTTGGGCTACTTTAGAAATACGTTTTGAATCAGTACGCATATAAGTTATCAGACCAACCGTTCCTTCTTTACGGCCTAAGTTGATTCCTTCATACAATTGTTGAGCAACCATCATGGTTTTTCTTGTCTTGTAATTCAAACGACGGTTAGCTTCTTGCTGAAGGGAACTAGTTGTGAATGGAGCAGCGGGTAAACGCTTACGTTCTTTCTTAGAAACCTTCTCAACAATAAAGTCTTCGTTTTTATCTACACGAGCTAAGACATCTTTAACTTGATCATTATTCTTTAATTCGAGCTTTTTACCATCAACACCATAGAAATTAGCATTGAAGACATCTTTACCATGCTTAAAAGTTGATTCGATCGACCAGTATTCTTCGGGAATAAATTTTTTGATCGACTTCTCTCGTTCGATAACTAGCTTCAAAGCAATAGACTGTACACGTCCGGCACTAAGTCCTTTTTTAACTTTTGCCCAAAGAATTGGGGAAATTGAATATCCAACGATTCTGTCCAGAACACGTCTAGCTTGCTGAGCATCAACCAAATTCATATCAATACTACGCGGTGACTTAAACGCCTGTTTAACAGTATCCTTAGTGATTTCGTTAAATACAACACGATTTTTATCTGCAGAATCAAGACCTAACAAATGAGAAACATGCCATGCAATGGCTTCTCCTTCACGATCCGGATCGGCTGCCAGATAAACTCTTTTGGCCTTTTTAGCCTCTTTCTTTAAATCTTTGATGACCGGACCTTTACCACGAATAGAAATATATTTTGGTGTATAGTCATGATCAAAATCGATTCCCATTTGACTCTTTGGTAGATCACGAACATGTCCCAAACTTGCTACAACGTGATAATTACGTCCTAAATACTTTTCAATTGTTTTTGCCTTTGACGGTGATTCTACGATCACCAGGTTCTTTTGTTTTGATGGCACGCAAAGTGCTCCTTTCTGAATGAATCAATTAGAAAACTGTCCAATATATTAAGTATAGATTCCTGATTTGTCAATTCAAATGATACATTTTATTATTCATTTAACAAAGATTATTTTAAAATATCAACATTTAAAAGTGGTATTGCTCCATCAAAGATCAATTGATTACAGCCATCTGAGAGTTCAGAATCCACTCTCCCAGGAACAGCATAAATCTCACGATTATTTTCTAAAGCAAGGCCCGCCGTTATCAAAGCTCCACTACGGATCTTAGCTTCAACGACAATTAACTTTTGACTTATACCTGCAATAATACGATTACGTTGCGGAAAATGCCAAGGATTTGCAAAACTATCTGGTGGATATTCGCTCAAAACTAATCCATAGTTGGCAATTTGTCTCTGTAATCCCTGATTATTACGAGGATAAAAACGATTTAATCCGGTGCCAATAACCGCAATAGTATTGCCGCCGTTGGCTACGGCACAGCGTTGAGACCGTCCATCGATCCCATTTGCTAAACCGCTCACAATAGTATAACGGTCAATTAAGTTTGGTACAAGACCATCAACACAGCTTATGCCATAATTACTAGCCGATCTTGATCCAACTATTGCAATCTTTTTAGTTTTCAAAAGTTCGATCCGACCTTGATAAAACAAAAGTGCTGGCGGATTATAAATCTCCCGTAAACTTTCAGGATATTCATCACTTAAATAATTTATTGCTCGAATATTTTTAGTATCCAGACTCTTAAATAATAGAAGGAACTGATCAAATTCTTTCGTTGACCGACTTTCTTTAATAACTTTAAGGGTATCCGATTCTAGATTAGCACTTTTTATAGATTTTTTTATAACTTTTAACATATCCTGATTTGAAACTAAATTAGTTAATCGAAACTTGATCAAAATTTTTGTCAATTTATCCATAATAAAAACACCGCTTTCTTAAAATAAATTACGAAAGCAGTGCTTAATAAATTTTATTAATCTGTTTTACCGGCGAAAAACTCAAACGATGGATCGGTGTACGACCATACTTTTCAAGTGCTAATAAGTGTTCTTTAGTCCCATATCCATCATTATGAACGAAATTAAATTCCGGATATATCCTTGCATACATATTCATTAAATGGTCACGAGCAACTTTCGCCACGATACTGGCAGCACCAATACTCAATGATTTAGAATCGCCCTTGTACAGCTTAGTTTGGCCAATTTCAACTGGTATAGTCATAGCATCGACAAGAATATGATCTGGTTTAACATACAAGCCATCAATAGCCCGTTTCATGACGAGTTCAGTCGCATGGTAAATATTCTCTCTATCGATCATCTCAGGACTACCAACACCAATACTGATATCAACCGCCTGCTCACAAATCTGACGATAGAGTTCTTCACGCTTTTTAGCAGATAATTTTTTTGAGTCATCGACTTCATAAAGTGTACTATCGGTCGGCAAAATAACCGCTGCTGTGACAACGGGACCAGCTAAGGGTCCTCTTCCCACTTCATCAACACCGGCTACTAATAAATCATGATCCCAAAAAGCTTTTTCGTACTGCTTTTTAGATTCAAACTTTGCGAGTAATTCTGACCTTTTGATTCTCCTTTTTTCGAACTGAATCAACAACTTCTGAACTCCAGCTCTGGAATCAGTTTGTAAGTCCTTTAGTTGTTTTGCGCTCACACCATCTTCAAGTAGTTCTTTAACATCTTTGATGGTCAAGCTATTCTTCATAGAACTCACCTGGAACATCAAAAGTGATTCGTCCAAATCTCAATTTTCTGACATCATTGATAATCTTGCGGGATGCCTTGTCGTAATCATCTTTGTAACCGAATTTCTTAGTCAAATTCATCAACAATTCAGGAGTTGTACTATTATACAGATCCGTTCGATCGATCTCATAGGCGTCCATCAATTCATCTATATAGTAAGTTTCCATGAAGTTCAAAGCATATATTGCAACGTCATCAGGAGAATAGATTTTATCCTTAATTGCACCTGATAAGGCAAGTTTCATACCAACTTTAGGATCATCAATCTTAGGCCAAAGAATACCTGGAGTATCCAATAGATCAATCCCTAAATCCGTCTTCAACCAATTTTGATTCTTAGTAACTCCTGGTCTATTCCCAGTGACGGCAACATTTTTGCCAACAATTCGATTCAAAATAGTTGATTTACCAACATTAGGAATTCCGATACACATTGCCTTGATTCGATAGTTTTTGACTCCATTTGCTTCATACTTTGCAATTTTATCTGATAATTCACCACGAATAAGGTCTTTTAATTTACCTAGACCTTTATTGTGTTTGGCATCTAGTTCAACTGACTTAGTACCCTCTTGTTCAAAATTAACTTTCCAATCTTTAGTTCTTTTAGGATCAGCCAGATCAGATTTATTTAAAATAATAATGTGCTTTTTCTGATCAATTATCTGTTCCAAAACAGGATTTCTAGAAGAAAATGGTAATCTTGCATCAACAATTTCCAACACAATATCGACCATTTTTAGACGATCTTGGACTTGATTTTTTGCTTTATTCATATGTCCCGGATACCACTGCATCACCATAAATATTCACCTATTTCCTATCTGTGTCTTGGTATTTAGCATAAACTTCATCAAAGATAGTCATGCTGGGCAAATAGCCCGCGTTTAATTCTAAATATTCAGAGATTTTCTCGTAATCCTGCTCCTGCTTAGGAAAGGATTGATCACGGAAAGCATTGTTAGCAAATTCTGCATCTGGTTCAACGCTTTCAGCATTCCTCTGAGTCATTAAAAATTCGTAAAAACTTCGCCTCATATTTTAGTCCTTTACTGATTTTTAGTTATTTCTTCATTCATAACTAAGAAAGATAATTTATCACGCTTTAAATCAATTTTCTTAGCTCTAATGCCATATCCATCTTTTGTTGTAAACTTAGTGAATTTTAATAGAATTGTCTTATCGCTACCATTAACACTGACCCAATCAGGGACCTTGAAACTGTTCTTAATATAATTCATAACAAAAGTTATTGGTAATGATAGGTCACCAATTTTTAATTTCTTAGCTTTTAGTAATACATCCCCATTAGTTTTAGCATAAGGCTGCATAACTAAATTAAAATGGATCTTTGAGCCCAAGAATGCAATGGCCCCAGTTAATTCGGCATCTTTTTTCAATTTCAATTGATACTGTGTTTTACCATCGTTTAATGTATTTTTCAAGTAATACTGTGCCATTTTGTTGGCCTCAGTCTTGTTCATATTAACAGTAAATACTCGATCACTTGAATCGATTTTTGAGGTTACCTTGTAAGTTTCATCAGGTGCACTCATAACCTTGGTTCCAATTATACCTAAACCTACTACTAAAATTGCTACTAAAGCAATAAATGCATATTTCCAGTAATTCTTTTTCATTATTTAATCAGCCAATCTTTCGTTGTTTTACTTACTTCATCGAAAACTTTTTCAGTCATCATATCATAACCGGTACCATTTGGATGGAAATGATCCTCCTTATAAAGGTATGGATTGATTCCGGTTTTTTTAGCTTTTTTATCAACTTCTTTAGTTTGATATAGATTATTAATATCAATGAAATAAGTCAATTTTTCTTCACTTGCCACCTGTGCTGAAGCCTTGTTCCAATTTATGAAAGCTGTTTTAGCATTTTTAACATTAGCAAGATAAATACTAAAAGGATTATAAATACCTATTAAGTAAATCGGTGCATCACTATTATAGTATCTCAAATCATCCAATAAATTTTTTAATCGAGCATCAAATTGTTGCTCTTCAGCCAGAATATCCGACTCAGTTAAATCAATTCCCTTTTTCTGCAATAGATGCATAAAATCATTACCACCAACAGTTACAGTAATTATGTCTGCTTTAGGCAAATCTTCATGCATTTTTTTATCCGATTTGATCCTTGAAATAATCTGAGTGCTTGTATCACCTGAAACTCCATAATTATATGCAGAAGTTTTCACCTTATATTTAGCAGCAATTTTTCCCTTCAAACGAGTAACATATCCGCCACCGACTGATTTAGAATCACCAACACCTTGTGTCAACGAATCACCAACCGCAACAATATTGATATGTGACTTGTTAGGATCAACTTTGACTTTCTTTTTTGCTTTTTTAAGTTTACCCTTTTTAATTACTTGTGCGGTTTCCTCACTATTTTGATTATTCAAAAAATAATAGCCTATTCCACCACCTATTAATAAAACGATTATTATTATTAATATCCAAATATTTCTTTTCTTCATATATAATCCATCTTTCAAAAAAGAGGGTAAGACAGAATTTATCTCTCACCCTCTTTGTATATAAATACGATCAAAGATCGTTATGTTTACTCTGTATAAAATTCAATGGCGAAAGCACCTGAACCAGCATGTGTGGCAATAACAGGACTTGTCACTCTAATTAGTAAAGGAACATCAGGAACGATTTCCTTGAGCTTTTCCTTCAATTCGTTAACATAGTCCAACTTATCAACATATGAAATACCGATAGCCTTAATATTTTCAAGACTTTTAATTTCTTCCATGACATTGTTCATGTATTTTTCGATTGTCTTTCTACCACGACCACGTTTAGCAATATCTAAACTATTATTCTTCAAAGTTAGAACAACATTAATATTTAATAGTGTTGATAGTGTGCTAGCAAAGCGGCTTAAACGTCCACCACGCAAGATGTTTTCGATACTTGTAACACCCATATATAAACGAGTATCGTCACGAACCTTTTGGATAGCGGCCTTGATTTCTTCGATCGACTTGCCTTCTTTTGACAATTGAGCAGCCTTGATAACTTGAAATGCCAAAGCACGATCAGTAAATTCTGAATCGACCACTTCCATATGTTTGTCAGTCATTTCAGCAACTTGTCTGGCGGCATTAACAGTTCCACTGATAGCTTCGGTCATATTGATGGAGAGAATGTCAGTATAATCTTCCGGTACCGCATCAATGACCTTCATAAAGGTACCAATTGATGGTTGCGAAGTTTTAGGCAATTCTTTTGAAGAATCCATTTCTCTAACAAACTCTTCACGCGTAATATCAACACCGTCAGTATAGGTGTTGTCATCGATATTAATCGTCAAAGGCACAACGCCAATGTCATACTTATCGATTTCCTCTGAAGTTATTTGAATTGATGAATCGGTGATGATTTTTACTTTACTCATTTTATCCCTCTTTCACGATATAGGGTTTCGCATTGTTTATTGGTTAAAGTATAACAGAAATTAATCAGAGTATTATACTGGTGCACCAAAGTTTTCAGCTATTTTATTTGTTAAAACATATTTTCTCAAATAAATATTAACATCACATATCATTATATTATACTTGCAACGAATATTGAAAATAAAAATAAGCTCTTAACCAAATTTTAGTTAAGAACTTAAAAATAATTTTTGTTAATTTATCTTGATTGGAACTTCTCTTTTGTTGAGTTTATGTCTATTAAGAATAATTGAAATAACTTTAAAAATAATTGAACGTCCAATATCCATAAAATAGCAAACCGTCATGATCCCTAGTACAGCTATAAATCCATAAAAATTCATCTTGATTAAATTCGTAGTATTGCTAAAGGTAAAATAATTCCACATTTTGGTTAAAACAAAGATATTTTCAGTTATCAGATAAACCGCGAACATATGCTTAGCTACTTGATTGATCACGCCATTGAAGTGTGCTTTAAATGTTATAAATATCAAAAATAATCCCAATGAACAGATCAGAGCAAAGAATCCTGTATAAATGTTTGTATAGCGATTTTTAGAGAAGACAATATCATAGTACATTTTCCCATAAATTATCGCCAAATTAACAACGAATAAAACTATTCCAATGAGATAATTCCAATTGGATTTTTTAACAAACTTACGAATATAGAGTCCCACTAGGTAAGCTGTTATTAGGATTCCTAACCCAACTGACTCTGAAGCAACATTATTGTTGATTAATGGGAAAATACTACATGAAGCAATCAAAATAACCAACAAATAGATAAATCTGCTTCGACTAAGATTTGCTACCGCTCTATTGATGTACGGTAAAAATAACATCAATAATATATACGCTGTAACAAACCAATAATGATTGAAGGTCAACGGCATAATTGATTTCCAAATACTATAATTCTCTTTCAATGGCATTTTTAGATAAATTGCTACAAGAAAAAATAATATGCTGTAAAAATAAAGTTGCGTATATATAGAAACCGCCTTCCTCAAAGTTCGTTTCTCATCATACTCCTTGCTTCCTAAGTAGTAGCCCGTGATCATTACGAATGCATAAACACCTATATCACCTAAAGGTAGATAGAAGAGTGAATAAAAAGCATCCGACAGCTGATTGTTAGCTATCAGAGCGTCGCTGCCCCCCCTTTGCTCCATAAGCTAAAGTGATGCAGCGTAATAAACAGCATGCTGACAATACGTAAAAATTCAATATTACTATTCCTCAAACGATTAGTATTCATCAATAATCCTCAATCTTTAAATTAAGAAAAACTTTATCATATTGAATACAGTAAAAATATTGACGGATTGACAAGCCATTTTTTTGAAATAAAAAGTATTTATATAATGATAAATCATACACAAAAAAAGTACTGTCATCTGAACAGTACTAATCTAGATTTTCCCAAAATCCCTCAATTGTTTCTTTTAACTGTGGTAACGATCGAATCTTCTTATAATTTTGCCAATGATCAGGAAACAATGTTGTATACCGAGTATTAGCGAATCTTTGGTCCAGCAATAAAATAATTCCGACATCTTTATTGCTTCGTATCAGTCGTCCTGCAGCTTGTAAAACATTATTCATCCCCGGCAACTGGTAAGCATATGCAAATCCCTGCCCGTTATCTTGATCATAATAATTACGGATCAAATTATTTTCTGAACTCAACCCTGGTAAGCCGACACTAACGATTCCAACACCAATAAGGCGGGTCCCGTTTAGGTCTATTCCTTCTGAAAATATCCCACCTAAAACGCAAAATCCCACTAGTGTTTCTTTAGGATCTACTCGAAATTGTTCAAGAAATTGCTGACGAGCAATCCCATCCATTTCATTTTGCTGTTCAATAATTCTTACATCTGGACAAGTCTTTTCAAAGGCATCCTCAATTTGTCGCAAATATCCATATGAAGGAAAGAAGAATAAATAATTGCCCGTTTTAGCTTCAATCATGGTTTTCAAACTAGATACGATGGAACTTTCACTGTATTTTCTTTGACTATAAGTTGTCTGAATATATTGTGTCACTAAAATATCTTGATTCTGTGGGGGAAATGGTGAAGGTAAACGATATGCCAAACTATTATCGATCCCGCCAAGAACGTTTTGATAATAATCCATTGGTGTCAAAGTTGCCGAAAAAAGAACTGCACCAGATCCCAATTTCATCGAATTATCCAAGAAATCACTGGGATCAAGGCACAATTGTTTCACTACCACAAGATTACCATCCAAAATGATTCTTGTATGATAAGTGTCATTGTACAAATTGCCAATTTTAACAAAGGTCAAACAATTAAAAAAATAGTCTTGAACTGCCTTGGTCAACTCGGAAGGTTTTTGCTGCTGCATCCAATCAGTAATGAATTCATCAAATTTTCGGAAGACTTTTAATAATTTTTCTGGTGCCTCATCAGTAATATACTCATCCTGATCTTCTAAATCATCTGTAATTTGCTTAAAACAGCGATTAACTTTTTTGAGTTGCTTCTGCAAATTTTCACTGGCCTGTGTTTTATCTTTTTTAGCCAGCCTTAATAAATTAGCAATCGGTTGATTACTGATTTCTGCAGAATACATATCACGAGATCGACTGACCAAATTATGTGCTTCATCGATCAAAAAGAAGTTATCAGGATCACTTTCGGTAAAGAAACGTTGTAAATAAACTAATGGATCAAATAAATAATTATAGTCGCAAATAATAACATCACAAAAAAGTGAAGTATCCAACGAAAATTCAAACGGATCAAGCGTATGTTTACGAGCATACCTTTCGATAACTGGTCGAGTTAAAACATCTTCATGTGTCAAAATATCTTTCAAGGCTGGTTTGAGTCGATCATAATATCCGATCATATAAGGATTCTCTTCCGGCAAAAGATCTTGTTCTTCAGCAAATTTAATCTGTTCCTTGGCGGTCAAAGTAATACTTTTTATATGCAGACCGTCTTCTTCCATCATCTGAATAGCCTCCTCAGCTACATGACGAGTACTTTGTTTAGCCGTCAGATAGAACAGTCGCTCGATCATATCTTTACCCATGGCCTTAACTGCTGGGAAAATAGTTGAAATAGTTTTACCAGTTCCAGTTGGTGCCTCAACAAACAATCTTTTCTGAAGATAAATGGTTTTATAAACCGCTCCGGCAAGTTCGTGCTGTCCAGTACGAAATTCTGAAAATGGAAAAGGCAGATTTTTAATAGATTCATTACGAGTCTTACGCATATCAGTGCGTAATTTTAACCAATACTCGTACTCATCGATCAACTTATTAAAAAACTTAGTTAATTGTGCTTTGCTAAAAGCCTTTTTGACTCTAGTTATTTTTTCGTTAGTAACCTGAAAATAGGTCAACTGTAAAGTTACTTCTTGATAATCCTCATCTTGCAACAATAGATAGCCATATACTTTGACCTGACCCCAGTATAAATCGTTAGTATTTTCGGTTAAGTCCTCGTATGATTGATCTGAAGTCTTGATCTCCTCGATCAAGGCCCCGTCATCAGAAGTTTGAATTCCATCCGCGCGACCAGAAATTACATATTCTTGATCGTTCATGGTAACAGCTTTTTTTAAATAAACTTCACTTTCATAGTCAGGTGGCCGGTGGCTTTGAAGTTTCCGGTGTATCCTAGCTCCGGCTAAGGCAGTATTTTGACTATTTTTGGTTTCAACTAGATCACCTTTTCGCAAAACAAATTCAACTAGTTGTCTAATTCCGATCTTAGTTGTCATACTGCTACCCTCCTACTTGAAATCATCATTTATCATTATAAAACACACGTTCGTAATTGTCTGTAAAAAAAGAGACTGTATTCTAAATCAGTTATTATCGATTTTTATGTATTATAATGTAATTAACTAATCTGAAAGTAGAGATCTTCAAATTGAGTAAAATTAAGAAAGCTTTCTCCAGAAGATATATCATCACCAATGAGGTATTCAGTGCAATCACGCACGGTATCGGTATTATTCTGGCTATCATTGGTGCAGTATTTTTATTGATCAAAGGATTTAAGAGCGGTGATGCTCTGACAATAACGGCTTATTTTATCTATGCGTTCACATTATTCTTCTTATACTTGAGTTCAACCTTATTTCACAGTTTGTACTTCACCAAAGCACAGCGAGTCTTCCAAATTTTTGACCACAGTTCAATTTTTCTATTGATTGCTGGCACGTATACTCCATACTGTTTATTAGCTCTTAGAGGTACAGTATTCGGTATTGTGATTCTATCGGTCATCTGGGTCTTAGCAATTTTTGGAATACTTTACAAAATCTTCAATGTTGGTAAGTTCAAATACTTCGAAACACTTCTATATGTTCTAATGGGTTGGGCCATTGTCGTTGCGATGAAGCCACTCTATCAATCCATTGGCGCAACTGGCATTTGGTTATTAGTATTTGGTGGCATCGCATTTACTTTAGGAGCCGGTGTCTACCTGTTAAAGAATCTCAAATATGTACATGTGATCTGGCATATTTTTGTGATGATCGGTACGACATTGATGTTCTTTTCAGTTTATCTATATGTCAATTAATTGAATAATTTAAAAAACCGTTCAGTCGAAGAATTTTCGATTGGACGGTTTTTTATTGAATCATTATTATTCATGAATTAGATCTCACTATTTTCGTTGATAAGTTTCAAAAACATATGGATACAAGTTCTTATCATCCACGGTACCAGATTTTTTTTCAATCAATTTAAACTGACTATAATCCAAATATATCATCTTAACATCCCCATCAAATTCATGATCGATCCGAGTAACATAAAGTCGATCAACGATATCCTTGAAGGTATTAAAAATTTTGCTACCACCAATAACAACTATTTCAGAATCATCTTCATACTTAGACAACTCCGAAACATCAGTTATCAAAACAGCCGGATCACTAACTTGATAATTAGGATTTCTCGACATCACAATATTTAAACGCTTTGGTAACGGTCCATTAGGAAAACTTTCATAAGTCCTGCGACCCATAACGATAGTTTTACCGATCGTCAATTCTTTAAAACGTTTCATATCATTTGGCAAAGTCCAAGGCAATTGACCTTTATAGCCAATAACGTGATTTTTATCTTCGGCCCACAAAAAGCTGATCATATCTATCTCTCCTTTAAACGGCGACGGGTGCCTTGATTGCTGGTGCTGGATCGTAACCGATCAGTTTAATATCTGTTGTATCAAGATCAAAAATACTCTTGTCGGAATTTATTTCCAGCTTGGGGCCTTTAACAGGTTGTCTCGACAATTGCAATTTAACTTGTTCAATATGATTTGAATAAATGTGCGCATCTCCAAGAGTATGAATGAATTCTCCTACTTCTAGTCCAGTCTCTCTGGCAATGATATGTGTCAGTAAAGCATAACTAGCAATATTAAATGGCACACCTAAGAATAGATCACCACTTCTTTGATAGAGTTGGCAGGATAACTTACCGTCATTTACATAAAATTGGAATAGCGTGTGACACGGAGGCAATGCCATTGTAGGAACATCTTCCGGATTCCATGCACTAACGATCAACCGACGTGAATCTGGTGTGGTCTTTATTTGTTCGATCACATTCTTGATTTGATCGATAAACCCACCCTCACGTGTTTGCCAATGACGCCACTGAGAACCATAGACAAATCCCAGATCACCATATTTCTTTGCAAAATCATCATCAGTTAGTATCTTTTGATCAAAGGATTTTTTTTCAACTTTATAATCTTTAGCAAATTCTATATCAACTAAACTACGATGGCCAAAGTCAGTCATGTCTGGGCCTTTATAGTCAGGACTCTCAATATATTTCTTAAAAGCCCATTCATCCCAAATATGATTTTTATGTTCAAGCAAATACCTAATATTCGTATCACCATGTAAAAACCAGAGTAATTCACTTTTGATCAATCCAAAAGGAACTTTTTTAGTCGTCAATAGTGGAAATGAGTCCTGCAGATCAAATCTCATCTGATATCCAAAAGTACTAATTGTTCCCGTACCTGTTCGATCGGATTTTTGATGACCCTTTTCTAAAACATATTTCAACAAGTCTAAATATTGCTGTTCATTGTTCATTTATTTTCTCCTAGGCAAATTGACCTAAATATTCCCAACGCTCCATTAGTTTATCAGCTTCGGCATTCTTTTCGTCCAATTCACGTTGATAATCCATTAATTTTTGATAGTCATTATTATCATCAGTTAATTGTTTCTTTAGGACAGTGATCTCGTCGTCCAATTTTTCTATCTTAGGTTCCAACTTATCAAATTCCATTTGTTCTGAATAAGTTAATTTAGTTTTTTCAGCTGATTTCTGCTCAGGTTGATCAGCCTTTTCTTCAGCTTTTTTTTCCTTAACCTCTTCATTCTTCTCTTGACTCATCTTTTTAACATACTCTGAATATGAGTCGTAACTTTCTTGAATATTACCGTTGCCTTTAAATATCAACAATTTATCGGCTACTTTATCTAGGAAGTAACGGTCATGGGATACAGCCATAACTGTCCCTTTGAAGTTCTCCAAGTAATTTTCAAGAATCGTCAAAGTACCAATATCCAAATTATTGGTTGGCTCATCCAAAAGCAAAACATTTGGTTGTTTGATCAAAATTGCTAACAGATACAACCGTCTCTTTTCACCACCAGATAGCTCACGAATATAAGCACCTTGCATCTTGTGATCGAACATAAAAGTATCAAGTAATTGTGAAGCTGACATTGACTCACCATCAGAATTTCTGACACCTTGTCCAATACCTTCGAGATAACGGATAACACGTTTTTCAGGGTCCATATCTTCAGTGTACTGAGTATAATATCCAATTTTAACTGTTTGTCCAGTTTTGATCTCACCTGAATCCAACGGAATCTTATTTACGATCGTATTCAAAAAGGTAGTTTTCCCAGAACCATTTGCCCCAGTAATACCGATTCTATCCCCTCTAGTAACTAAGTAATTAAAGTCATCAATGATAACTTGATTATCAAATTTGAGGCTAGCATCTTTGATATTGAAAACATCATTACCCAATCGTTGTTGAGCAATATCAATTGTCATATCCATTTTAGCTTCAGGTTTATTTTGAAGATCTTCTTTCAAATCCTGAAAACGATCTTTTCTAGCTTGTTGTTTTGTTCCACGAGCCTTAACACCAGCACGCATCCATTCCAGTTCTTGTTTGAACATTTGTGTCTTGTGATGTTGTTCAGAATTGTAGATCTCTTCATTTGTTGCTTTTTGCTGTAAGTATTTCTCATAGTTACCAGAATATTCGGTAATATTTTGATTTTCCAACTCAAAAATTCGAGTTGAAACTTTATTTAAGAAGTAACGATCATGGGTCACGAATAATACGGAGCCACGATATTTATTCAAATAACCTTCCAACCAGTCAATAGCCTCATAATCCAAGTGGTTAGTAGGCTCATCTAAAATCAATAGATCAGAGTCAGAGATCAAAGCCTGTGCTAAGGCTACACGTCTCTGTTGACCACCAGATAGTTCCTTAACTAATTTATCAAGTTCAGTTATGCCAAGCTTATTCAGGATCGATTTAACATCAGATTCCATTTGCCAAGCCTCAGCAGCATTCATTCTTTCTTGTAGCTTAAAGAATTCATCCTGAATTTTTTTATCAGTCGAATTATTGTTAAACTGCGCTAATGATTTTTCATATTGACGGATCAATTTAAATTGCTCACCATTACCTGCAAAAATAGCATCAATAACTGACAAATTTTCATCAAGCTCTGGTTGCTGTCTGAGATAAGTCATTTTATAGTCCTTGGGTTTTTCCATGTCGATCGTATTTAGTTCATTAGTATTAACGATCCCGTCAAGGAGTGTTGTTTTACCAGCACCATTCAAACCAAGCAGACCGATTCGATCTCCTTCATTAACTGTAAAGGTCACATCTTTAAAAAGGGTTCTTTCTCCAAAAGTTTTGGAGGCATTAGATATATTCAAAGTTTTCAAATAATTCACCACGTATTTTCTTAATTACTTAATATTCTAGTCGAACGAAGGCATTAAAAAAAGAGGTTGGGCTAATTAATAGCCCTACCTCTTAAATATTACAATTGGTTTCTGTACAAATCAAAAACTGTATGTGCAGGGTCAATTGTTAAATAAAGATTGCCATTCTTCTTTGAAATTGCAGATGATTGATAAATGTTATCTAAACCATCAACATCTTTCTTCTTGAATGGGAAGTAAATTTGTAATGGATCTTTATCTTCGTCATCTTCAAAAACAAGATCACATTTTTCAATATCTTGAAACTTCATGATACGGTTGAACATTCCATCGGCCATTGCAGCTGTAGAAACATCAGCATCTTTAATATAGTCAGCATCTGGAAGAATCTCGATTCTGAAGCGTTTACATGGATGGATCTCTTGCATTCTACCTCCTGCAATACGTCCATAACTAGTTGTAACACGGCTTAGCCAGACATCGCTCATTTCACTATGACTAACTGTCCAAGTATCATCGTTTCTAAAATAGAACTTCAATTCTTTAAATACATGCTTTGACATATTATCACCCTTTCAATACTTTATTAACTTAATGATACCACAGCATTAACGATTGCTTAACACATAAACTTTTAATTCATCAAAATAATTGGAAACGTTTTCTCTAACTACGGCTTTTTCGACATTTTTTAGCATTTTGCCTATTTCTGGACCTGGTTCAATACCCAAGATCTTGATCAAATCACTCCCGGTAATAGCCAAATCATGACTCGATTTAATCGGTATTTGTTCGACTGCTTCTGAAAGTTTATTATATTCAATTTTAATATCAAATAATTGACACAATGTGACTACCCGATCGAAATTGTCGATACCTAAACTATATATCTCCCAAGTATCAAAATTTTTATCAGCAAATAACTCCAACATTTCATAAGTCGACAAAGTAATCTCACGAGTTTTATTGGAAACCTTCCAAACCCGTAATAGTTTATTCAAATCTGGATCAGTTAAATGTAAAACAAATCCAATTGCGGCCCAGACGGCTTCTTCATCCATAAACTTAACCGGTTCTAATTCAGTTAACTTCACTAATGATGAACCATGCTTTTTCATGCCAGGAGCATAGTCACAGAGCTTGAAGGTTAAGAAATTGGCAAAACCTTTTCGCCATGCTTGACCGAGCATCATTTTAATGAATTCCTCGCGGGTTCGTTCAACGGCGATTTTTTCTAATAAGTGTGCATTTAAAGAAATTGCTTCAGCTGTCTTATCTTCGATCTTAAAATTCAATTGAGATTGAAATCTGACTGCACGCATCATTCGCAAAGCATCTTCATGGAAACGTTCTTCAGCTTTGCCAACGGCACGGATCAAATGATCATCAAGATCCCTTAATCCATCGAATTTATCGATAACATTGGCATTACGATCTAAAGCCAATGCATTAATAGTAAAATCACGTCGTTTGAGGTCATCTTCCAATGAACGAACAAATGTCACTTGATCAGGACGTCTGTAATCCTGATAACCCGACTCGGTTCTAAAAGTTGTGATCTCATACGATGATCCACTAAAAAGAACCGTCACAGTACCATGTTGAATTCCGGTATCGACGGTATGCTTAAAGATTTCTTTTATTTCTTCTGGATAGGCACTTGTGGCTATATCCACATCATGGATCGGTAATCCTAAGATATGATCACGTACACTTCCGCCAACAAAATAGGCCTCATATCCGGCCTGTTCAATTTCTTTTAAGACTGGCAGAGCTCTTTTAAAGTCTGCAGGAAGTTCTTTCATACGCATAAAAATACCTCACCTTTTTAAATCTGTTCTAATAGCTCTTGCATATCAATATCATCTGGAGAAAGTTTCAAGTACATTTGCAGAGCAACTTTTAAAACTTCTTTATTACCACTGCTACGTAAGATCTCGATTACATCTGATAGATAGTCCAAATTATCCTTAAATTCATCAAAGACCAGTAAAATATTATCTTGTGCAAGCTTTTGATTATCAGTTTCATAATATGATTTAGCCAAATTCCAAGTAAGTTTTGGATTATTACTCAAGTCCATACCATCTAAAAGATCAAGATTATTCTTGAAACGTCCACGAGTAATGTAGAAGTCACTTAATTTAACGATCAATGGTAGTGGATTTTCAACCTTTTTTATACCCGTTGACATCAGAGCTAATGCTTCATCCAAATTATCGGCAGTACCAGCTTCAAAGGCGATCATATAAAGATTTTCATCCAATTCATTCAAGTTCAATCCTAGTTGAGCATACTTAAATGCCTCATCATTTTTTTTCAAATTCAAATAATTATCTACCAAGATACTGTAAGCTGTTGGATAATCATGATTGATGTCCAATAATTGTTCCAAAACTTTAACAGACTTATTATAATCTTTTACTTGATTATATAAAAACCCTAATTGATATTGTGCATCTTCGTTTAATTCAATTGCATTCAACTGCTCAAATTCTGAGATGGCTTCTTCGTATTCACCAGAACCGGCCAATGAACTGGCCTTGCGCAAGTCGATTGAGATACCTGAATAGTTATCGATACCAGCATCTAACAAGATATTATAGTAAGTTAGTGCTTTATCAAATTTATTTTCGTCGAAATATAATTCAGCCAAAGCAAACTTGAAAACTTCTTCATCTTGAAAAGTTCTAATACCAGTTAACAGTTTTTGTTCACTTACTTCATATAATCCCTGAGATTGATAAATATCGGCCGAAACTAACAAACTTTCAGCATAAGAGTCATCATCAGGTTCGATTTTAGTAATGTAATCTAATGCTTTATCGGTATCACCATCTGATACGGCAATTTCAGCCAGTCTGGAGAGAATTTGCCCTTCATCTGGATAATGAACTAGCAATGCCTCATAAACGACTCTAGCTTGAACTGACAGTCCTCTGCTTAAAAGTGTTTCCGCTAAAGAAAATTGTGTTTGGTCGTCGTCTTGTTCAATTGATGACTGGATCAATCCATCTACGTCACTGAATTCTCCAGCATCAATATTTTCAATTACTTCATTTGCTTTACTCACAAATATACCTCCAAAAATTTAAACATAAAAAAGACGGTCAATTGACCGCCCCTAAAAAATCATTATTTAACTGAGTCTTTCAAAGCTTTACCTGGCTTGAATGCAGGAACCTTACTTGCAGGGATCTTAATTTCTTCACCTGTTTGTGGGTTACGACCTTTACGAGCAGCACGTTGACGTACTTCAAAGTTACCAAAGCCGATTAATTGAACTTTGTTACCTTCTGATAAGTTTTCTTGGATTGATTCAAAAACAGCATCTACTGCTGAAGTTGCATCTTTCTTTGTTAAACCAGTTTTACTTGCAACACTATCGATAAGTTCTGCTTTATTTGCCATACATAATACCTCCGGAGATTTGTATAAATAATTTAGAACACATGAACGACGACTGTGTTCATCATTCCAATATTCAAAATACCATAGCACCAAGGCTGTGGCAAGTTTTAACCCCTTAAAAAGCGTTAAAACTGCATTTATTTAAAATAATCGACCAAAATCGTCCAAATTGGCGTCAATTCGGTATTATTTACGCTTTCTAGGTAAGATCTTTATTGGTGTTCCTTCAAAGTCAAATGTGTCTCTCAATTGATTGATCAAGAATCGTTCATAAGAGAAATGCAACAATTCGTTGTCATTAACGAATACAACAAATGTTGGAGGTTGAACGGCCACCTGAGTCATGTAATAGATACGTAATCTCTTACCATTAACAACTGGTGTTGGAGCAATTGAAGTTGCACGCAACAATAAGTCGTTAAGGATAGCCGATTGGATTCTTCTTTGACGATTATCGTAAACTCGAGAAACTAATTCAGGAATCTGATCAAGTCTTTGGGCTTTTACAGCTGATGTAAATAGGATCGGTGCATAGGCCAAATATTGAAATTCTGTACGAATTTGGTTTTCAAAGTCCTTCATAGTATTGGTATCTTTTTTCAAAGCATCCCACTTGTTGACGACGATAATAACACCCTTACCGGCGTTATGAGCATATCCAGCCACACGTTTATCTTGTTCACGAATTCCTTCTTCGGCATTCAAAACAACGCAGACAACATCTGACTTATCGATCGCACTCAAAGCTCTCAAAACAGAATACTTTTCCGTGTTCTCGTAAACTTTACCACGTTTTCTGATACCGGCAGTATCAATGATCGTAAAGTCTTTATCCATTTTTTCATCGTGGTACTTGGTATCGACAGCATCACGGGTAGTACCTTCCATATTAGAAACGATAACACGTTCATCACCCAAAATGGCATTAACTAATGATGACTTACCAACATTAGGACGACCAATGAAACTGAATTTAACGGATTCATCTTCCTCGTGCTTAGCATCAGATGGAAAAGCATGAACGATTTCATCCAAAAGGTCCCCAATACCAGTACCTTGGGCACCAGAAATTGGATTTGGGTCACCGAATCCTAAAGTATAAAAGTCATATATATTTTGACGTTGTTCTGGGTTATCAGCCTTATTTACCGCCAAAACGATTGGTTTTTTGGTACGGTAAAGGATTTTGGCGACATCTTCATCTTCTTTTGTAACACCATTTTGACCATTAACAATAAAGACAATAACATCTGCTTCATCAATTGCAATTTCAGCTTGGTTTTTGATTTGAACAGTCAACGGTTCACCGCTCATATCAATACCACCTGTATCAATCAATCTAAATTCTTTTCCCAACCAGCTTGCTCGGGCATATATCCTATCTCTAGTAACACCCGGTGTATCCTCAACAATAGACAGACGTTCGTTGATAATTCGATTAAAAATCGTGGATTTACCAACGTTTGGGCGTCCAACTAATGCAACTACGGGAACAGCCATAAATCTACCTCCTCATATTCTTAAATATTATTTTTCATTAACAATTTCAGTTACACGTTTTACTACTTGTTCGATCGTCATGTCAGAAGTGTCAACTTCGATCGCATCGTCAGCCTTCTTTAATGGAGAAATTTCACGATGAGAGTCCTTATAGTCACGAGTTGATATTTCATCCTCTAATTGTGCTAATGGCACATCGATCCCACGTTCCTTATTATCTTTAAATCTACGTTTGGCACGTACTGAAACACTGGCAATCAAGAAAATTTTAACTTCAGCTTTAGGTAAAACTGTCGTACCGATGTCACGACCGTCCATAACAATATTAGTATTGTCGGCCATTTTACGTTGCATTTCAACCAATTCTGTTCTTACTTCTTTGATCGCAGAAACTTGTGAGACATTATTAGTAATTTCTTCAGTACGAATTACTTCTGAGACATCCTCATCATCTAAAAAGACGTGTTGACCATCTTCTTTGCTAACAAAATAAATTTTATGATCATGCATTAAATTTAAAATACCTGATTCATCACCATAATCTACTTGATTATTTTTTGCAAGTAAAGTTACTGTACGATACATGGCTCCCGTATCACAATAAACAAAATTTAAATTTTTAGCAATTAATTTGGCAATAGTACTTTTACCAGCTGAAGCTGGACCATCAATGGCAATTTGCATTACTTATTCTCTCCTTAACAAAAGGGCCTTTCGACAAATTAATGTCCAAGACCCTTCCTTAAACTTCTATTTCAATCTTAATGTTGTACCTGGTGTTAATGTAGATACTCCACCGTTTAAATTCTTCAATTGAGCTGTTGTCATATTGTTATTATAAGCAATTCTAAACCAGTTATCACCGGCCTTTACTGTATAAGATGAGGCAGCTGCTGAAGATGAATTACTATCGGTAGTATCTTGTGATTGTGATTGTGATGTATCAGTTGTTCCAGTTGACGTACTGTCGTTATTACTATTGGTAGTAGTTCCAGTGGTTGCCTGGTTAGCCGAATTATCAGTTGTCGCATTACTTTGAGTGTTGTCAGTTGATTGACTATTAGTATCATTAGAAGTATCAGCATCATTATTAGTAGTTGTTGATTTCTTCTTAGTAGCTTTTTTAGTTGACTTCTTCTTTGTTGCCTTCTTTTTCTTCGGAGTAGTCTTCTTTTTTGCACTCTTGTCTTTACTTTCAACTGATTTCTCAGATTGGGTACTATCAATATTACTTCCACTACTGTGCATTGCATTAATAACAACTGGAGCAAACATAATAATGATCAAAGCAATGACCAATGTAGTTACCAATGTATGATTACCACGCTGTTTTTTCTTACTTATAGTACGAGATACATGACCACTCTCATCATTATCGTTATCAAAGCTCTTTTCCCAAGGTTTAGCTTCATCTTCCGACTCAGTTTCCTCTGGTTGTTTGCTTTCAGCTGGTTCTGAATTCAAATCTTGTTCTTGACCTTGTTGTGGCCTCTCTTGATCAGAAACTGGTTGCTGTTGTTCCTCTGAAACCTCAGATTGACTCAAATGATCAGGTTCTGCTTGACTAGCATGCAAATGATCATCTTTATCAGCTGAAGACGTTGGAATAACTGGTGCTGCCGGTGTCTCAAAATCATTATTTGAACTTGGGGCATCATCTTGAACTGTTTCATTTTGTTCAGGTTGTGGTTCAGGTTCTTGATTTTGATTGTCTTGAATATTCTCATTATCATCAGATGGTATCAAATGATATTTTTTTAAATCTTCTTGACTGACTGATCCTTCTAATCCAGCAGTTGAATTTGGGATATTTTCACCAGAAGTGTTATTTTTGTTGTTATCGGCCATTAAAAACCAACCTCCTAATTTCTATCCCTTAAAGCATATCATAAAAATTGAATTTTTTTCTTTAAAGATTTCTAAAGAATCGCTAGTTTGCGGTTTTATTAATGAAATGACCCTTCAAGCGTGGGTAGACAACTAAAACACCCACAGAAATGATCAATGACTTAACAATATTAAATGGAATAACTCCGGTTGCTACGTATTTTGCCAAACTCATATTCAATTGCATCCCGATTACATTAATGTAAAGCGGCATAATGACAAAATAGTTTAAAACTGACATAACAACTGTCATATAAATTGTTCCTGTGATGATTGCCATAGTTTTGTTATTTCTCTTCCAAAAATAACCGAATGGCAATAATAAAGCAATCGCTCCAATTACGTTAGCGCCGTTACCTATAATTCCGGCAACTCCTGATCCTGTAACCAGCCAATGCACTAAAGCCTTGAGTAAGGCTATCAGGCTACCACCCACCGGTCCGAAAAAAATTGTTCCTATAATCGTGACAATGTCACTTAAGTCTACCTTCAAGAATGGGAACCATGGTAATACTGGGAACTCGAAAAACATAATGATTGCCGCGAACGCTGCAAAAATTGACACCGTTACCATTTCTTGAAATTTGTAAGTACTCTTTCCCATAAAATCAACCTTCCTTGCCGATTTCCAAAGAAAATAGGTCTGTTTTGGGCATACCAAAACAGACCTAATCTGTTTTCTTTCATCTAGACTTTACTATCGGTTTGGGAATTGAACCCAATCAACCAGGAAAACCTGGGTCGCGGACTATACCGCCGGTCGGGAATTTCACCCTGCCCTGAAAACCAACTTATTAAATTTTTAACAAACTTAATATAACAGATTATTTCTTTTCTTTCAACTTAGCAACTTCGATTCTGGATAAATCACGGTATTTACCAGAAACTAATCCATCTAAAGTCAAGAAACCATACTTTTCACGAGAAAGTTTATTTACGGGGTGACCAACACCTGCAAACATATTTTTAACTTGGTGATTGTGACCTTCATGGATAACCAATTTAACAATCGATGTACCTTTTTTAATATCTTTTGACATTACAGTCACTTTAGCTGGCGACGTCTTATAGTCTTTCAACTTCATCCCACGCTCAAGTCTTTTAATATCTTCAACAGCTAATATTCCTTGGATCTTAGCAATATAAGTTTTTTCAACATGATATTTTGGATGCATCAACTTGTTAGCAAAATCACCATCGTTAGTTAAAAGGATCAACCCTGAGGTATCATAGTCCAATCTACCGACTGGATAGACACGTTCTCTAAAGTCGTCTTCCAACAGGTCAGTAATAACCTTACGATTTTTGTCATCCTTAACGGCCGAAATAACACCACGAGGTTTGTACATTAAAATATAACGTTTTTTTTCATCATGGATCGGAACACCATCAACTTCGATTTTGTCATGATGATCAACTTTGATGCCCATTTCCTTAACAACTTTTCCATTAACTAAAACGTGACCACTGGCAATCAATTCCTCAGACTTACGTCTTGAAGCGATACCAGCATCAGCCATAGCTTTCTGTAATCTCATTTTTTCTGCTTCTGCCATTTATTATTCCTCTTTATAATCCTCAAATTTTTCAATCTTAGGAAGTTCTTCAATATTCTTAATTCCAAAGTAATCAAAAAATTCATCTGTTACGACATACAAATTCGGATGACCAATGACATCTTTTTTGCCATTTTCTTTGATTAATTTTCGAGCCAGTAAAGTATTTATGCTACCAGAGCTTTGGACTCCTCTGATCTCATCAACCTCTATTCTGGTTATTGGCTGACGATATGCCACAATTGACAACACTTCCAAAGCGGCCTGACTGAGTTTTGTTCCCAATCCGGTCTTGAAGTATTTTGTCAGTAATTCACTATATTCGCTCTTAGTTATCAACTTATAGGTCGAATTATACTGCGACAACATGATGCCAGATTCCTCATCATTTATCAATTTTATTTTCAATTGCTCTACATTTTGTCTCAGTGCAGCACGGTCTATTTCTAATAGATCCGCTAAATCTTTTTCTTTGATACCTTGATCCCCCGCTACAAAGAGTAAGGCCATGATTTTTGCTTGATACACTTTTAATTCCTCAATTCAATAAATAAATCACTTTGATAGTCACTCTGTACTGCAAGAACCTGTTGTTTTCTGACCATTTCTAAAACGGCCATAAAATTAGTCACAACTTCTTCAATATTATCATGAAGCTTTAAAAGTGATTGGAAATTAGTTTTTTTGATTTCTGTTAACTTTTGCAAAATATTCTCTTCAGCATCTTCGATCGACAATGTTTCATTTTGAATGATCTCTGTCTGTGGCTGACGATTACTTTGATTGATCAATAGATCCAGATAAGTTTCTTTTAAATCGTCCAGCGCTACTGAATCAGGTAGAAGAAATTTGTCGACTTTGATCTGTGAAACACTGATATCTTTATCAAACGACAGACGACGCATTTTTTCCTTTTCAGCAAAATACTCAGAAACACGTTTGAAGGTTTGATAAGTCAACAACTGAGAAACTAACTGATCTCTGGGATCTTCCATTTCTAAGTCATCGTCATCAAACTCATCTGGGGCTATCGGCAATAACATTCTACTTTTGATTGACATCAAAGTCGAAGCCATTACCAAATAGTCCCCTGCAATATCCAATTCCAAAACTTTCATCTTGTTTAGATAATCCAGATACTGCTGCGTGATCTGAGCAATGGGGATGTCATAAATATCAATTTTTGATTCTTTGATCAAATGTAATAACAAATCAATTGGACCTTCAAAATCGGTCAAAATTAAGTTCAATTTTTTCATTCTTTTTCAGACACTTCCTCAGCTTGCCTATTGTGCCAGCCTTTGATCAATTTTACAAGTTTGAAATTGCCGAGAATTGTTTGGTTAGGAAACCTTTGTTGTACTTCATCCAAAATTTTATACATGTTGCTCTGTGAACGATAAGAGGGATTCAATGAAATATATTCAACAAAAACGGTATGCTCAGAAAACGACAAGGCAACTATCCCTGAAAAATCTTCCAAATTACTCTTCCAAAGATATAATTGTCTATTTTCATCTTCTGCATAGAGTCGAAGTTCTTGTTCCATATTATCCATATCCTTTAAATCGGGGATATAAGATAAAAATCCCATGGCTATTTTCTTATTTTCATCACTATATTTATTTAGCATAAATCCTCCAATTAGGCACGCGGATGAGCCCTGTTATAAACCTGTTTCATTTGCGTCTTATTAATATGCGTATAAATTTGCGTTGTAGAAATATCCGAATGTCCTAATAATTCCTGTACCACACGAAGATCGGCACCATTCTCTAATAAATTAGTAGCAAAAGAATGTCTTAACGTATGGGGTGTTACATCCTTTTTAATACCAACTTTTTGAATATACTTCTTGATCATTCGCCAAATCGACTGACGAGATAATTTTTTCCCGCGAAAATTTAAAAATACTTCTTTTTGGTCTCCATATTTCTCGACCAAATGTATTCTAGTTTCAGCAAAATATTTGTTCAACCATTTAATCGCCGTATCACCAATTGGTAATAATCGTTCTTTATCACCCTTACCGAGGGTCTTTATTAAACCCAAGTCTAAATGAAGATCATCCATGGCCAAATTCACCAATTCGCTGACTCGCAAACCAGTGGCATACATTACCTCAAAGATAGCCCGATCCCTGACCCCTAATGTTGTCGAAACATCTGGAGATTCGATCAAAGAATTAACTTCTTCCATCGACAAAACAACCGGTAAATGAAATCCCTTTTTGGGCGCGTCTAACTCATTCATCGGATTACTTGGGATCTTATCGGTTAATTCTAACCATTGATAAAATTTTTTTAGAGACGAGAACATTCTCATCTGAGATGTCTTTGACTTACCTTGTTTATCTTGTTCAGCAAAAAAATTAGTTACCAAGAAATGATCCTTAGGGTAACTAGTTATTTTATGCTTTTCTAAATAATAACTGTATTCATACAGATCTTGATGATACGAAATGATCGTATTCTTTGATAAACCTCGATCTAATCGCAAGTATCGCGAATAGTCATTTAAAGCATCCAGCATAGCTTGATTCTTTAATGTTTTATCCAAATTATCACCTTACTTTAAAGATGTGTGACCGTCTTTTTGCTCAATTTTACCTTGTTTCATCAAATTACCTAGAGCACGTTTGAAACTACCTTTACTGATACCAAAATATTCACGAATTGAATCAGGATCACTCTTATCAGTATATGGAATTTTACCGTCAACAGCATGTTCTAAAACTGCCATGATCATTTGAGCATCTGGAGTAATTTCTTCAAAGGCACGTGGTTTCAATGAAAGGTTCAAACGTCTGTGGCTTGAACCAATAACACGAGCTGTTACATGTTGTCCAATGTGCATTGGACCATCTTGCTCATTTTGATGAATAAAACCTAGATAGTAATCTTCAGTGATCACAAAAGTACCAGAACTTCTAATTGCAATAACGGTACATTCCTTATCCTTATTTTTATCATCTAAACTAGCACTACGCATTAATTGCATATAAATATTTAAATCAGCTAATTTTCCCCATAAACGGCCCTTATGATCTATAACTAACATAACCATCAGTTTATCTCCCTTTTTAGGCCACTCGGAGTGCTCTAATGGAAGATCATCTAATGAAACGGCAATGTCTTTATCATCAAGTCCAATATCGACAAAGACACCAAGGTCTGTTCTAACCTCAGTTACTACAGCAAAATCCCAGACACCCTTTAAAACACCAGGGAGTTTAGTCGTCATGCGATTCTTGTGACCTTGGTTTTCATAAACAAAACCAGTAAGTTCATCCCCCAATTCGGGAACTTCATCTAATTCGCTTAATTTCATGGCAAAAGTATTACCCTCGATTTGAACGAAAGCATCATCATTATTTAAGTCTGTAACAGTACCAACAAGTACATTCCCATACATATCTTTTAGTTCCATAATTCACCATATTCTTTTTTTATTTGCTTCTCTATTCTACCAGTAATAGGAAGACTTTTCATAATTTTGGAAGTAGCAGGCAGTTTATTTTTAATGTCACACCTTAGTGACAATTCGCACATTAAACTTGTAATCGTTTTCACATACAATAGATTTTGAAATCAAATAGAAGAAACAGAGGAGTCAATACATATGAACATTTTTGAAATCAACCACATCAATATGAATCTAGAAGGTTCTACTCAACATGAAATAATGGAATCTTTAGCCGATTTAGCTTTTAACCTTAATATCATTAATGACAAGGCTGAATTAGTTAAAGACTACCTAGAACGTGAAGAAGAGTCAACAACTGGTTTTGGTAATGGAGTCGCTATTCCCCACGCACGTTCAAATAATATCAAAGGCGCTACGATTTTGTTTGGCCGCAGTAGTTCTGATATTGAATGGGATTCACTTGACGGAAAACCGGTAAATACTTTTATCAGTTTACTTGTTCCCGACGACCAAGCCGACGAACATCTAAAATTATTGGCTAAATTAAGTCGTAAATTAGTCCATAAAGATTTTGTTGAAATTTTAAAAACCGGTTCTGAAACAGAAGTATTCGATGCAATCAATAATATTGTAAACAATTAATGAGGTGATCTTATGACAAAGATAGTAGCAGTAACAAACTGTCCTGCCGGTATTGCTCATACATATATGGTGGCCGAGGCAATTGAAGAAAAAGCAAAATCGCTTGGCTATGAAGTCCATGTAGAAACTCAAGGTGCCAGCGGTGTTGAAAACAAATTAACAACTGAACAAATTGCCGAGGCAGATTATGTTATCTTGGCGATCGGAAAGGGCCTTACAGACCACGATAAAGAAAGATTTAATCAGAAAAAAGTCGTTGAATTGCCTGTATCTGAAGCATTAAAACATATCGATACTCTCTTTGATGACTTAGAAGCAAATTCTCACGTTCTTTCAAGTTCCAAAGTAAAACTTGGTGCTGACCAAGAAACAGTTACTGAAGGTGTAATGAGTTACCTAATGGCTGGTGTGTCTGCTGCATTGCCATTCGTTATCGGTGGTGGTCTTTTAATCGCCATTGGTAGTATGATGGTACAATTTGGAATGCCAAATACTCCACTAGGAAAAGGAACAGAACCTTCTCTGGCTTGGATCATCACTAGCATTGGTAATTTAGGATTCCAATTCATGATTCCTATCATGGGTGCTTACATTGCTTATGCAATTTCTGATAAACCTGCTTTTGCTCCAGCCTTCTTAGTTACATTTTTAGCAAATGACAATCAATTATTAGGAACTGATTCAGGTGCTGGTTTCTTAGGTGCCATTGTTATCGGTCTCTCAATAGGTTACTTTGTTAAATACTTCAAGAAACTTAAATTGGGTAAGAATTTCCAATCAGTCCTAGGATATATGATTATCCCGTTTGTAACATTATTAGTCTTTGGTTTACTAACATACTTCTTACTCGGTCCAGCAATGGCCTGGCTAATGAGTGTCATGCTTAGTTTCTTACAAAATATCCCTACATCAATGAAAATCGTTGGCGGATTCATCGTCGGAGCAATGTTAGCTTTCGATATGGGTGGTCCGATCAACAAAACAGCTTGGTTCTTTAGCTTTTCACTACTTAGCTCACACGTATTCAACTGGTACGGTATTGTTGGTGTTGTAACTTTACTTCCACCAATGGCCGCTGCTATAGCAACTTGGATCAAACCATCAATCTTCTCAAAACAAGAAAGAGCCGCATCTTGGTCAGCTTTCTTAGTTGGTATGACCGTTGCCACAGAACCCGCTATCCCATATGCACTAGCCGCCCCACTTCCAATGATTACAGCTAACACTTTGGCTGGAGGTATCACAGGTGCTTTAACAATCTTCTTAAACGTTGAAAGAACGGCTCCTGGTATTGGTATCTTTGATCCACTAATAGGTCTAGAATCACCATGGTATTGGTTCTACTTATGTGTTGCCGTTGGATTGGCCCTAAACGTACTATTCATTATTACTTTCAAGAGTCACTGGCTTAAAAAACAAGCCGAAAAAGAAGCAAAAGCCGCTTAAAATTGAAGGGATGGGATAATTATCCCATCCCTTTTTTGAAAGGAAAAACTTATGAAATATAATTTTAATAATGTTATCAACCGTAAAAACACTTACAGTACACAATGGGACTATATTGCTGATCGTTTTGGCAGAAATGATATTCTTCCATTCTCAATTTCCGATACCGATTTTCCCGTTCCAGAATCAGTTCAAAACGCCCTAAAGGAACGGATAGAACATCCCATTTATGGTTACTCACGCTGGAATCATAGTGATTATAAGAATAGTATCGTTTATTGGTATCAAGAACGAGACCAATCAGAAATCGATCCAGAATGGATCGTATACAGCCCTAGTGTTATATTCAGCGTAGCCACATTTATTCGTTTACTCTCAGAAGAAAATGAAGCCGTAGCAACTTTTACTCCAATGTATGATGCCTTTTATAAAGTTATCGAGCAAAATAATCGCCTATTAATCCCCATCCGTTTGGGTAGTGCTCAGACTGGATATCAAATTGATTGGGATTCTTTGGAAGCTGTTTTATCACAAAAGCAAACTAAAATTTTTCTATTGACTAATCCCCATAATCCGACAGGAAAAGTCTTCACCAGAGAAGAATTGGAACGAATCACTCAACTTTGTGAAAAATATCAGGTATTTATCATTTCTGATGATATTCATAAAGACATCGTTTATCCCGGATCAAAGTACATTCCAATAACTAATATCACCCAAAAAAATGTCGTTATCTGTTCATCCGGATCTAAAACATTTAATACTCCTGGTTTGATCGGATCATATACCTTTACTCCTGATACTAAGTTAAGAGATGCTTTTTTAATCGAATTAAAAGATAAAAATGCCTTATCCTCAGTTAGCATCTTAGGTATGTATGCACAAATGGCTGCATACAGTGACAAAGGAGTCGAATATTTAGATCAATTGGTCCCCTATCTTCAAAATAACTTTATGATAATAGATAACTTTTTAAAAGAAAAGCTTCCTATGTTAAACTTTCAAATACCACAGGCAACATATCTGGCCTGGATAGATGTCTCTGGTTTAAATATTCCAATGAAAGAATTACAAAATAAACTGATCAACCAAGGTAAAGTTGGAATTATGCCAGGTACAACTTATGGAGATAGTAATTATTTAAGAATGAATATTGCCTGTCCTAAATCAAAATTAGAGGAGGGTTTGAAGCGAATGGAGTTTGGCATTCGCAATTAATATGTTAAACGTTCGTCAAATACAAATTTTAATATTACTTTGGAATGATGATTACACCGGAACTGAACTCGCGGAAAGAGTCAATAGTTCCAGAAGAACCATTATTCGTGATATTAACGAAATTAATCAATACCTAATCGAGAGATCCATTGCCCAAATAAATTCTAGTAGCAAATACCACATGGTAATTAAAAATTATCGAGAATTTCAAGCACTAATTGAACAATTTGAAATTGACGACCAAACTTTCCTATTCAAACTATTAATTTTAAAAAATAAGAGTATCGATAATCTGATGGCCGAAACATACCTTTCAAAAAAGGAAGTCGCCAATACCGTAGAAAGACTAAATAATCGATACCAGGGGTTTGTAGAAATAACTTCTAAAATAGGTAAGGGCTATCAAGTCGATTTTCAAAGAATAACAAAAGTAGATTTATTAGCATATTTGATTTTCAATAATCCAAAATTAATTCAAAATGTTCCAAATTTAAATATGCCTAAAATCAATAATCTTATAAAAGAAGATAAACAGTATATCCCGCCTGAAATTAATAAGTATTTAGTTTCAAAACAAATTACGGCACAATTTCTCGCTTTAAATATCTGCCAAATTGACGATGCTAAGAAATTTTATTTGGAAAAAATTCAAATTCTAAACAAATTAAATACAGCATCAATTAAAAAAATACTACGACAAATAACTGACAAATATGAATTACAAATCGAAGAAACAAGTTTAGTAACTGACATTACTGAACATTTATGTCGAAACAACCTCTTCCCAACCTTTATCTCTGCCTCCTTAACTAAACAGATAAAAGATATAAAGATTAAAAATCCCTTTGCCTTTGATTTAGCAAATGATTTTAGTCAAGCTGCTAAAGAGGAAATCAAAGATATTATTATCAACGATGAATACATTGGTCTATATGTCGTTAGAGCGATAGATATTATATCTGAAGACAAGAATATCAAAATTCTAATGTATACATACCAACGTTCAATCGCCAATATCAATGAGAATATTCTTTTAGAGAATATCAATAATATCAATCTAAAAAGCGTTTATTCAAAAGATGAATTTGATAATCTTTTACGTGATAATAGTTATGATATCAGTATTATGAATGGCCCAAGCAGCGATAATTCAGGTAAATTTGATATTTCAATTAATGGAATAATCAACCAACAACACATATCTTATTTAAAGAGGATCACTAGTAATTACTATATTAATAAAAATCTGGGAAATATTTTTACACCTAGTAATTATCTTAATTTAGATAATCAAAATGGTAGTTACCTTGATAATCTAAGAATTGGTCTATCGGAATTTAAGAGTAGAGATTTATTAGGTGATGATCTAATTAGAACATTGATAAATCGTGAGGAAGCCGGAAATCAATTAATAATTGATAGTATAATTGCTGTCCCACACGCATCATCCCGTATAAAATTCGGAAGTATCTTTGCAATTAAATTGGAAAATCCAGTGATCTTAAATAACAATTCAATTAATTTAATTCTCAATGTTGTTATTGATGATCAAGAAGAAGCATCACGTCAAATATTCAGTTATCTATACAAAATATTTCACAATACATCTAAGGAAAAAATAAAACAGATCTCAAGTTACGAAGATTTATTCAAAATATTAAATAATCCAGAATAGATTGTATTTTTGATACAGTCTATTTTTTACGACATATGTCATACTAAGTCATGACATATCTCACTATCCCTTTTTTGATTTCGAATTAGTAACCAGTATTTTATCCGCAGTAAAGAATCCATTAACAGATGAAGAGATGAATATGCTAATCTTTAAATAATAAAATAATCGAGGAGTTATTCTAATGATAAAATTATTTGCTACTGATATGGATGGTACTTTCCTGCGTAACGATATGACTTACGATGAAGATAGATTTTCTGATCTTCACAGAAAAATGGACGCCAAGAATATCCAATGGGTAGTTGCAAGCGGTAATCAATATTTCCAACTAAAATCATTTTTTGAAAAATATCCCGACACTATTTATGTAGCTGAAAATGGTGCATATATTCGTGATTTAAATAAAATCTATGCCGTACATTCTTTTGATAAGATAACCGCGAAAAAAATTATTTCAAAATTGCAGAATATCCCACAACTTCAAATTTTGGTATGTGGTGTTAAAAGTGCATATATATTAAATAGCGAACCAATAGATTATATTAATAATGTCAAAAAATATTACCACGAATTAGTAACTTTAGATAATTTTAATGAGATTAACGATAAAATTTTAAAATTTGCTTTATCTTGTCCTCCATCTGAAACAAAAAATTTAGTGAAAGAGCTAAAATCTGAATTATTGGAATTGGCCGAACCCACAAGCAGTGGTCACGGAGATATTGATATTATTCAACCTGGTAGAAATAAAGCGGCTGGTCTAGCAGAGCTTGGAAAAGATTTGAATATCTCTTTAGAAGAAATGTGTGCTTTTGGTGATGGAGGTAATGACTTAGAAATGATTCAAGAGGTTGGTTTAGGTGTGGCAATGGATAATGCCCAAGATCACGTAAAAATGGTATCTAATAAACAAACAACTGATAATCAGAATCAAGGAGTTTTAGATTTTATATCTGAATTTATCTAAGACACAAAAAAAGCTAATCTACTGTGAGGTATTCCTCCTTAGTAGATTAGCTTTTTAATTTATTTCATTTAATTAATGATATGTATTATAGAGAACGTGAAGCGCCCTTGTATACAACACCACGTCTTGAATCAACTGTTACTGTTTCACCATCATTGATAAGTGAAGTAGCATCCTTTGCGCCAACAACAACTGGTAGACCCATAGCAATACCAACAACGGCTGCATGTGATGTCAAACCACCGTTTTCAACAACAACAGCACTTGCTTTTTCAAGAGCTGGAAGATAATCTTTGTCTGTCATTTCTGTAACAAGGATATCTCCTTCTTTAACTTTATCATTTGCTTCTTTAGCAGTATGAGCAACAACTGTATTACCAACAATTGATTCTTCACCAACACCTTGGCCCTTAACAAGCTTTGAACCAATTAGTTGTACCTTCATCAAGTTAGTTGTACCACTTTCACCAACGGGAACACCGGCAACAACAAGGATTAGATCTCCTTCTTTAGCAAAACCAAGTTCTTGAGCTTTCTTTGCAGCAAGATCGAACATTTCATCAGTGTTTGATGGTTTTTCAGCAATAATAGGATCAACACCCCAGTTAACTGTCAAACCACGTTGTGTTCTTTCGTCAAATGTAATAGCAAGGATATCAGCACTTGGACGATATTTAGAAATCATACGTGCAGTATAACCTGACTTAGTAGCAGTAACGATTGTCTTGATACTTAGTTCCTCAGCAGTTCTAACAACTGATTCACCAATTGATTCTGTAACGTTTGAACCCTTGTATTCTTCGAATCTTTGGATTGCAAGTTGGTTACTCTTGTCTAATTGATGTTCTGTACGTTCATTGATTAGGCTCATAGCAGCAACAGCTTCTACAGGATAGTCACCGTTAGCACTTTCACCTGAAAGCATTGTAGCATCTGTACCATCAAGAACAGAGTTAGCAACATCAGTAACTTCGGCACGTGTAGGACGTGGGTTTTCTTGCATCGAATCAAGCATTTGTGTAGCTGTGATAACTGGTTTACCAAGAGCATTACATTTCTTGATCAAGCTCTTTTGAACGAATGGTACGTTTTCAAATGGAATTTCAACACCCATGTCACCACGAGCAACCATCAAACCATCAGAAACCTTTAAGATTGAATCGATATTGTCGATACCTTCTTGTGATTCGATCTTAGGGAAGATTTGTACATCTTCACAGTGTTTTTCTTCAAGAATTTCACGAATGTCAAGAACATCTTGAGCTTTACGAACAAATGAAGCTGAGATGAAGTTGATTCCGTTGTCACATCCAAAACGAATATCATCAGAATCCTTTTCAGTAATACCAGGAAGGCGAATTTCAACGCCAGGTGCATTAACACCCTTTCTTGAACCGATCATACCTTCGTTTTGTACTGATGTTACTAATTCACGGTGTTCATCATCTTTTTCAGTGATCTTCAAATCAACAAGACCATCATCGATCAATACGTGTCCACCAACATGTGTGTCATCAAAAAGACCTGGGTATGTAACAGCAATTTTTTCAGGATTACCAGTTAATGAATCATCCATAGAAATACGGATAACGTCGCCAATCTTAGCTTCGAACTTTCCGCCTTCTTGAACAGTTGTACGGATTTCAGCACCCTTAGTATCAAGAACGATACCAACAGTCTTACCAGTAATTTTTTCTGCTTCATGAACCATCTTCATACGTGAAAGGTGTTCTTCATGATCACCATGTGAGAAGTTAAAGCGAAAAACATTTGCTCCAGCTTCAATTAATTTAGTAATTGTTTCAATATCATTACTTGCAGGACCAAGTGTACTTACAATTTTTGTTCTTTTCATCGAGAAACCCCTTTTCTTTTGTTGGATCCATTGTATCAAATTATCTGCTTAATGATTTATTTAAATCATATAAGTCTAAATCAGGTTTGTGCTTTCCATCGAATAAATCAAGCATGCTATGATATGTCAACTTGTTGTCTTCAGTACCAATAGCTATTCCACCCTTACCATCTTCAAGAAGGTCAACGGCATAAGCACCCATCTTACTTGCTAGAACACGATCTCTAACAGTTGGTGAACCACCACGTTGCACATGACCTAGAACAGTACTACGTACTTGGAAGTCACCGAATTCATTTAATTTATCTGTGAATTCTTGAGCATGCATAACACCTTCGGCAAGAATGACAAGCATGTGCTTCTTACCTTTTTCGCGACCCTTTTTGATACGGTTTGCAATTTCTGCAATATCAAAGTCACGTTCTGGAACGACAATTTCTTCAGCACCACCAGCGACACCAGCCCAAAGGGCGATATCACCAGCACCTCTACCCATAACTTCGATAACAAAAGTTCTTTCATGGGAAGTGGCTGTATCTCTGATCTTATCGATTGATTCGATAACAGTACTTACGGCTGTATCAAATCCAATTGTAAAGTCTGTGTAAGGAATATCGTTATCAATAGTTCCTGGTAAACCAATTGCATTATATCCATGTTCTGTTAGACGTAATGCACCATGGTAGGAACCATCTCCACCAATAACAACCAATGCTTCGATACCGAATTTCTTAAGTTGTTCAATACCCTTCAATTGGCCTTCTTCTTTGGCGAATTCTGGGTATCTTGCTGAATACAAGAAAGTACCACCGCGTTGAATACGATCAGATACATCAGAAGCAGCTAATGGGAAAATGTCCCCAGCAACTAAACCAGCATATCCATAATTAATGCCATACACTTCTAAGCCTTTATCCAAAGCTCTACGTGTGACTGCTCTAATAGCAGCGTTCATACCAGGGGCATCTCCACCACTGGTTAAAATACCTATACGCTTCATTATTCACACTCCAAATTTATTTGTTTCAAAAACAAAACCTTATAAAATATAACATTTTTTTCACATTCTTTGTAGAGCTGAAAACGTTTTAAGTTGAAATTAATGCTATTTTTTTAAATAGACATTTCTTTCTCCCAACATTTTTACAAGTTCTGTCTTCATATATTCATTAAAACGCACCCAGCGATTACGTTTCAATAATAATGCCTGCTTATTCTTTTCAAAATAGAGAATCACAGGAACTTGACCAGTATCTTTTTCGATCAACTGATAAAGTTCCCTTAGTTTCTGATCTGAAAAATTGGCTGGGATCTTTAGATAAAGTTTTTCTTCTGGTAACTGGACTGAATATTGCTTTGGATCATTTATCTTATCTGCAATAAACTCAAGATCTCCTCGGCGGCCATCTTCAGCATGTCCAACAATCAAGAATATCTTATTATTTAAATCTTCTTCTGAAAACTTTTGAAATAATCTTGGAAAAACTGTGATCGATACTTTTCCAGTTTCGTCTTCTAAACTAAGAAAACACATTTGCTGCCCTTTCTTAGTTCTAATGACGTGAGCATCTTTGACTAATCCTAAAATATTCACCGTCTGAGTTTTAACCTGGTTCAGCTGACCTATTTTAAACGTCTGAGTATTCAATAATTTCTGTCTGATTTTTTCAACTGGGTGGCCTGAAACATAGATACCTAAATACTTCTTCTCTTGATTCAATTTTTCAGTCAAGGTAAAGTCATTAATTTCATGCTTTTTGGGGTCTAAAACATCGAATAAAGATAAATTGGAACCTGCCAGTTGAATACTCTCAATCAGATCTCGAAAATCTAATAAAAGTTCACGACGATTTTTATTAAAACTATCAAATGCACCGGATAAAATTAGTGGTTCTAAATATTCGCTTTTAACAAATCGCTTATCGATCCTCTGCAGGAAATTCTTGGCATCGACATACTTACCATTATTCTGCCGTTCATTTAAAATATCCTGTGCCATATCTCGACGAACACCTTTGATATTCAAAAGCCCGAATTGAATCGATTCATTATCAAAAATGAAACTAACCTGGCTTTGATTTATATCAACATTTTTTATTTTAAGATGGCTATCTTTGGCATTCTGAATATACATTGAGAGTTTAACTTCATTATTCAAATTAGAATTCAATAAGCAAGTATAAAACACCCCTGGAAAATGTACTTTAATGTAAGCTAACCAAAAAGCAATCATTGAATATGCTACTGAATGGGACTTATTAAATCCATAATTACCAAAAGTTTCAATATAGTGGTAAACATTCTCAGCTGATTCCTTAGCAACGCCTTTATTTACAGCACCATTAACGAATTTTTGATGATTTTCTTGCATCAAAATCTCATTTTTTTTGCTGATAGCACGACGCAAGATATCGGCGTCTGCCAATGAGAATCCGGCCATTTCAGACGATACTTGCATAACCTGTTCTTGGTATACCAAAATACCATAAGTCGGCCGTAATATTTCTTTTAAAGAATCATCAGGATATGTTACTGGTTCATCACCATGTTTTCTAGCAATAAATGTCGGAATGTTTTGCATAGGCCCTGGGCGATAAAGGGCATTTGTAGCCACCACATCATCAAATGAAGTCGGTTTAAGCCGTCTGAGAACACTTTTTATTCCGTCGGATTCGAACTGAAAGACACCATCTGTTTGTCCACGTTGAAATAATTCCAAAGTTTTTAGATCATTCAGTGGAATTTTTTCTGGTAAAAACTCACGTCCATATTGTTTAGAGATCATTTGGATCGCCGAATCAAGGATTGTTAAATTTCTCAATCCTAGAAAATCCATCTTCAACAAACCAACGCTTTCAACATTATTCTTAGTCTGCTGCGTCAGATTTATGCCGTCATCTTCCAGTTGAACTGCCACAATATCAGTCATTGGCTTTTTACTTAAAACAATCCCTGCAGCATGAGTTGAGTAATGTCTAGGAATACCTTCGATCCTTTTAGCAACCTTAAAAATAAGCTGGTTTTCTTTAGATTCGGCAACTAAACCCTTTAACTCACTAGACTCTTCGTATGATTCTTTTAAGGTAATATTTAGTTTACGTGGTATCGAATCTGACCATTTACTTAATTGAAATTGTGTTTGGCCAAATGTTCTGGAAATATCTCTTAAAGCCATTTTAGCAGCTAATGTTCCAAAGGTAATTATTTGTGCCATATGATCAGAACCGTACTGATCATGCATATATTCGACCATCTCGTCACGACGGTCATCTGGCAGGTCCAAATCAATATCTGGCATATTTACACGTTGAGGATTTAAAAATCGCTCAAACAGCAAATCATACTTGATTGGGTCTACTTGTGTGATGCCTAAGGTATATGAAACCAGTGACCCAGCCGCTGAACCACGACCAGGACCAGTCTTTATCCCAACTTGATGTGCATGCTTTATGACATCCCAAACGATCAAGAAATAATCTGAGAATCCCATTTTTTCAATGACCCGCAATTCGTAATCCAATCGTTTTTGATAATTATCTGGAATATTGTTATTAAGACGACGTTTTAGTCCTTTGGAAGCTAAATTTTTCAGATATTCGGCTGAACTGACATCCCCTGTCTCAAATTTTGGTAATTCAGTTTCTTGAAATTCTATCTCTACGTTACAATTATCTGCAATCAGCTCAGAATTATTGACCGCTTGATCTAAATCATACTCATTATATATAGAAGAAAAATCATTAAATGAATGCAAATAATGATCCCCATGTTCAACTACTTGGTCTAGATTATCAAATTTATCACCGGTTCTGACAAAATTTAAAACCTGATAGGCCAAATGGTCATCTTCATTGATATAGCGGACATCCCCTAAAGCAACGATTGGTAACTTTTGACGTTCTGCCACTTGACGGATATCTTTCACATTATTAATTTGTTCTGAGTAAAGACCAATTCCTAAATATAATGAATCACTATCAACTAATGAATTTAAAATATCAAAATACTCCTGATGATCGTTTATACTCATAATTTCAGGTTCAATAGAAGGTGTTATAACAAATAGATCTGATAAGAATTGTTTAATATCTGTTATTTGTACTTTATCTTTAGCTGACATAACCAATGAAGAAATTTTTATCAAATTTTTATAACCTTGATTGTTTTTTGCCAATAAAATTAATTTATAATCGTTATTAACATCAATTATCCCTTGGGTCTCAATTACTAGCCCAATTATAGGTTTAACACCTTGTTTTTTAGCATATTTATAAAAATCTATCGAGCCGTATAAATTATTCAGATCTGTTAAAGCAACTGCTTGATAGCCTTGTTCCTTGGCTCTATCAATCAGTTCAGTCAACTTCAACGGACTATGTAATAAACTATAACTACTCATTACTTGGAGTTGTGCTTGCAATTGACTACCCCCTTTGGTTAAAATTATATCAAAGTGTTTATGAACATTATTGGGCAAAGCTCATTTTTGTGCTAAACTACTGAAGAAAGTGAGATGGAAGAAATGAGATATTTCGATGTATTGCTTTGGTCGATCATTTTGGGTCAAGTTGCTGGCTTCATTGGTGGTGCCTTAAACCAACAAGCTTATAATTTCCAAAGCTCTGTTATTGTCAGTGCTGTTTTCGCAATTATCTTCTTTATAATTCCAGTTATTTTAGATAAAAGCGACAATCGCGCCAAATAGGCGTGATTTTATTTTTCTTCATACAAAAAACGAGACCCCGGCTTAATGCCCAGTCTCGTTTTTTATTTGGTTACATAAAGATAAAAGTCTTTTGTAGTCAAATTAATATTGAAATTAACACCCTTAGAAGTGATTTGTTTCATTGTTGTCGTTCCACCATCAGCATCTTTGATCTGTTTTGAAAGATCCTTTAGAACTGCTTTACCATCAGCTCCCACTAATTGGGAAACCATTGCTAAATCAGTTGCAAAATTTTTCATACCGGTCTTAGATTTCATCGATTTATACGACAAATTCATCGCAATACCCATTAACTGATTATCCTGAACATTCAACACCAACTTAGTCCCACTGGCGGTTTTATGCTTCAAAATACCATTATTGTTGGCAATTAACTTTAATTGATCATTTTGCTTACCCAAAGTTAAGTTAGCGTAATTGTATTTTTGAGCAAAAGTTGTATAACCAGTCAAAGCCCTAGTTTTCTTTACTTTAACTATTTCGGTCTTCGACTTATCTCCTTTAGTCGCCTTTATCCTGACATTCTTGTCACGTGTAGCAACTGGAACAGAGATCGCAAAATTGCCATCATTTAGTTTCACATTCTTAGTCTTGCCACTGACAGTAGCTGTAACTTTATCAGCATCAGTTGCTTTACCCTTAACAACGGCTACTAAACCATCGGCCTTGTACGTATCCTTAGTAGTTTTCAAAGAAAGCTTTGAGCAACCTGTCAAAAGTAACAAGAATAACGGAACGATCACTAAAAATAAATATTTAATTTTTTTCATGAGAATTTTCCCCACTTATTAAAAAAAAGCCAAGCATAATTTACTTGGCTTTTAATTAAGCTTCTTTTTTAGTGTCAACTACTTGATCACCTTTATACATACCTGATGGTGATACATGATGACTTAAACGATATTCACCTGTAGCAACGTCAAATTGCATGTTTGGTGTATTCAACTTAATGTGTCCACGTCTTTGACGTTTTCTTTGTTTTGATGTTTTTCTCTTTGGAACAGCCATATTTAAAAACTCCTTTAATTTATATTAACTTAATCGAATCTAACGTTTAATATAATACTATCATAAAAACATTAGAGCAAGCAATATTCCTATTTTGTTTGTTTTTTTCCTTTATTTTCCTTTAATGCATCAACAATTTGGTTATCATTTGAAACTTTTAAATTAGAAAATTGCTTTTGTGCAGTTCGAGACAACTTCTTGTCATCCTTCTTATTACCACTATTTGATAATAACATAGTAATAATCGCTCCCAATAACAAAGTCACAATGATCAATACGATCAAAGGTAACTTAATTCGTGTAAAACCAAAGCTAATTGTCACAGGATCAACGTTTAAAATCGCAAAAATTACAACAACTAACGTAATTAATAAACCAATAACAAATCTTGCTTGCTTACTTTTCATACCTATCTCCCCTTACTTACGATTACCCAATGTACTTGCAAGTAAATCACCTACACTTGGTGCCAACTTGTAAAGAACGGCCGCCAATGCCATATATCTTGGACGGTTGATCTCACGTTTATTAGTATTGAATGAATTAACAATATCCCATGCTAATTTATTTGGATCAAGGACAAACAGTTTAACTGAATCTAAATAATTGCCACCATGATCGGCCACATCGAAGAAGTTTGTGGCTACAGGTCCAGGATTGACCGTTGTAACGTGTATTTTGAATGGTTTGAGTTCTAGTCTCAATCCATCTGAAAATGCAATAACAGCTGCTTTAGTTGCCGAATAGGCCGCTGATTTAGGCGTGGTGATTTTTCCAGCAACCGAACCAATATTAATAATGTGTCCGTTACCTTGTCCGATCATTTCGCCAGCAACTAATCTTGTCATTAGCATCAATCCTAAAACATTAACTCTAAACATCTTTTCAACTGTAGAAAAATCTGTATCGAGATAGTTGGAGAAATCCCCGAAACCAGCTGCATTGACCAAAATATCGATCTTATCAGTCAAACTATTGATCGTTGCAACGCTGTCAGAAATTTGCTTGGGATCTGACATATCAACACTTAAATACTCGTGACGAGCACTTTCAGCACCAACTCTAATACATTCATTCTTAACAGCCAATAATTTTTCTTCATTTCTTGCCAATAAAATAACATTAGCACCCAATTTAGCCGAGTTTATCGCCACATCTTTTCCAATTCCAGAAGATGCACCGGTAATGACAACAGTTTGATTTAGTAAATCAGTCATAATTATCCTCTCTTTTCCGTAAAAGGTACCTCATAGATATCAAAATCATTAACTACTCTAGTATTCTTAAAAATCTTTTGTGCTTCTTTTTGAAGTGTTAAAGCATTCTTACCTGTATACCTCGCCGAAATATGCGTCAATAACAGACCTTTGGCATTTGCTTTACTTGCTACTTCGGCTGCCTGTGTAGCCGTCGAATGGAAGTAATTATATGCCATCTTTTTATCAGAATTAGAAAATGTAGATTCATGCACGATAACATCAGCATCTTTCGAAAGAGTATCGATCTCAGGTGTATAGCGTGTATCAGAAATAACCGTAACTACTTTGCTAGGTTTATCTGGACCAATAAAATCTTTACCGTCCAAAGTTGTTCCATCTTCAAGTGTAACAACCTTTCCAGACTTCAACTGACCAAAAATTGGACCATTAGGAATATTATATTCTTTCAACTTGTCGACCTGTAATTCACCAATACGAGGTTTTTCAGTTACTCTATATCCAAAACAAGTCACACGATGTTTTAATTTTCCCGCGGTAACACTAAAAGTCTTATCGTTAAAGATTTCTCCGCCATTTTTTAATTCAATATATTTAATATGATAATTTGGTCTACTGCCAGTCACATTCAAAGATGTTTCAACAAAATCCCTGATACCAACTGGTCCGTATATTTCTAGAGGTGTCTGTCCACCTTGATTCGAACGACTGGACAACAGTCCAGGCAAACCAAAAATATGATCGCCATGCAGATGCGAGATAAATATTTTAGTGATTTTCCTCGGTCTGATAGCTGTTTTTAAAATTTGATGCTGCGTAGCTTCGCCAACATCAAAAAGCCAAACTTCATTTCTTTCATCAAGCATCTTTAAAGCAACACTTGATACGTTACGACTTTTAGATGGGACGCCAGCTCCTGTTCCTAAAAATTCTAATTCCATACAAAAATCCTATCTATTTTTTATCTAATTGTTTAAGTATCTGTTTTACAACAAATGATGAGTAATACATTGATCCATCAGGATTTGGGTGAACATTATCGTCATAGAACCAGTCAGTATGTCCATCAGAATAACCGTTCCAATCGATAATCGTCAGGTTCTTATATTTCTTACTTGATTCATCCAAGACACCGTTGACAGTCTTTTCCCATGGTCTCGTTGGTACATGGACATTGATCCAGAAGACATGTCTTTGTGGACCAACCAATCTCATAACTTGATCAACCTGATCATTATTGAAAGGTCCATTTGTTCCTAAACCTATTAATACATTTGGAGCCAAAACACCTTGATCTTTATACTTTTGCAAAATATCAAGACTTGAATCCAATTGACGACTTACGGCAGCATCAACGATTACTTTCTTATCATCAAATAGTTTCAAGAAATTATCTGATCCATCGGCCATAACTGAATCACCAACGGCAGTTAACGGAATATCCTTTAATCTTTGCAGATCAATTTGAGATAAACCGTACTTTTCAAAGTCTTTGTTTACCGGATGGTCTTTAGCAGCCTTCTTATATTTAGCTAAATCAGCTGCGCTTAATTTACCATTCTTATTCTTAGCCTTAGATTTTTTTAAGTTCTCAATAGCTTGTTGTTTCTTTTTCTTATTGTTCTTCTCATTCTTATTGATCTTAGTGGCCAATTGACTGTGATTTACATTAGGCTTTGGTGCCCCAACTGCTTGAACCACACCGTAACAACCAGTAATACTGATCACAGCTACAATAATCGCCAAAGCTCTTTGTAGAGTTGTTGACAATTTGAAGAAGTTTTTAATACTTTGCCAATTAGCATGTGCCAATGGTTGTTCAACAAATCTAAATGAGAATTCAGTTACTAAGAAAATCAAAACAACTTCAATAACTGGATAAAGAATTGGGTGATCCGCTACATTCTTGAATCGAGATTCAAAAAAGATCATTACTGGAAATTGATACAAGTATAGACCATAACTTCTGCTTCCAACATAGTGGAATAGTTTATTAGATAATACACGATTCCAAAAAGCATCCGGATGGGCCACAACAGCGATGAAGATACATGTAACAATTGAGAAAATAAACATTCCACCACGATACAAGAATGCTGACGAATCCTTCATCGTGAAGATCATCAAAATCATTAATACAATTGATAATCCTCCGATAAGATTCAACTTGATCTTGTCAGACTTAGCCAAGCCATTCCTGAGCTTTTCAGCTGGCCAGACAATAGCCAAACCACATCCCAAAAGAATCGAGAATAATCTCGTGTCAGTACCATAGTACAAACGACTAGGATCGACACCCGGTTTAAATAGAATTGCCATCCAAACAGCGGAAATCACTGATACAATCATTGCAAATCCGAATATCCTACTCTTTTTAACTCCGAATTTAATAAACAGCAACAATAACAAAGGCCAAATTATATAAAATTGACCTTCAATTGAAAGTGTCCATAAATGTGTGAATGGTGATTCATTATTAGCAAATCTTTCAAAATACGATTGCCCATTAAATATTTGCCACCAATTATAAACATTCAAAATATTAGTAATAAAAATCTGATCTAAATGATATAAGAGATCTTTCATGAAGAAGACTATATATGCACTAGACGCCAACAACACAAATAACATTCCTGGATATAGTCGCTTGATCCTTTTTCCATAAAAGTTTCCTAATGAAAACTTTCCACCATAATCAACGGTGTTAAAGAAATGATCAGTAATCAAATAACCAGAAATCAAGAAAAATATGGGTACCCCTAAGTACCCACCGGAAAAGACAGTTGGGTTCAAGTGATACATGATTACACCAACGACCCCTAATGTCCGTAATCCATCAAATCCACTGATAAATCTTCTTTTCGGTGCCTTATTCATTATTTTATAACCCCTAAATAAATTCAAAAGTAAAGTCGAGAATCGTCACTGAATCACCAGATTGTGCACCAGCTTTGATCAAGGCATCTTCAACACCCATTCCCTTAAGCATACGTGCAAATCTCATAATTCCATCTTGATGATCTAAATTACTTCTTTGAAGAAGTCTTTCAACTTCATCACCTTTAACAATAAAGCTATGCTCATCATCTTTATCTTTTTCAATGGTAAGACGATCTGCTTGTGATTCGTAATTATATTCTTTTGTTTCGTCTTCACTTTCAACATCAAAGTGAATTGGTTCTGCATTTTCTAAGACTGTACTTGTGTGATTCATCAATTCCTTGACCCCAGTATGTTGAATACTTGAGATTGGAAAAATATCAGCATCATCAGACAAATGGCTTTTAAACTCTTTCAATCTTTCGTCAGCCCCAGGTACATCAAGCTTTGTAGGTACAATAACTTCTGGACGTTTCAAAATATTGTCGTCATATTTAGCCAGTTCATTTCTGATCGATAAATAATCTTCATACGGATCTCTACCATTTTCTGGATCCATATCAACTAAATGTAGGATTACTCTAGTTCTTTCAACGTGTCTCAAGAATTGAATACCCAAACCAACACCATTTGAAGCTCCTTCAATCAATCCCGGCAAATCAGCAATAACGAAATCTAGTCCATTATCCAATTTAACCATTCCTAAATTAGGAGACAAAGTTGTAAAATGATAAGCCGCAATTTTAGGCTTGGCAGAAGTCGCTACAGATAATAAGGTAGATTTTCCAACTGAAGGAAACCCAACTAACCCCACATCAGCAATTAATTTCAATTCCAAACGTAAATGTAATTCTTGACCAGGTTCACCATTTTCGGCAATTTCTGGTGCTCGATTCTTGGAATTAGCAAAATGAATATTGCCTCGACCACCTGAACCACCTTTTGCAATAATTAATTCTTGTTCATGCTCTACTAAATCACCAATTAATCTACCAGTATCTTCGTCATATACTGAAGTACCTGCTGGCACGACAATATAAACTGGATCGGCCTTTCGACCATACATACCTTTGATCTGGCCGTTTTGACCAGCCTCAGCCTTAAAAATACGCTTATATCTGAAATCCATCAGCGTATTCATTCCTTCATTGGCTTTTAAAATGATGTCTCCACCACGTCCGCCGTCTCCACCAGCTGGACCACCTAAAGGTACATATTTTTCGTGACGAAATGAAACAGCTCCGTCGCCACCTTTACCGGATCTAACGGTGATTTTAACGTTATCTACAAACATTAAAATCCCCCTTTCTAAACATAATTATCATTTTTAAATTTTAGCACAAAAACGGGTTTCATAATACTTTGAATAAAAGAAACCTTTTGAAAACTAATAATTCATTCTAAACATTCGTGATACTTTTTGAAAGAAAATGAACGTTTTTGGTTGATTTTGATCGAATTTGGTTGTAATATATTTTTCGAAGGAGAATGAAAGTGCTTACTGAAGAAAGACAACAGATTATATTACAACAATTAAAAATACATAATATCGTTAAGTTACACGACCTGATTTCTTTAACTGGAGCATCAGCGTCAACTTTACGAAGAGACTTAAAAGATCTTGAGAGTTGCCACAAGTTATTGAGGATTCATGGTGGTGCTCAAAATGTTATTTCATTACATGAGGAACCCGCTCTTTCCCAAAAAGCAACAATTAATTTAGATGGTAAAAAAGCTATCGGTAAGGCCGCAGCAAATTTAGTTCAAAATGATGAGGTCATCTTTTTAGATTCAGGGACAACGATTCAGTTCATGATTCCCTATTTAATAGAACATAAGAATTTGCTAGTGGTCACTAACAGTGTTGATAATGCATCAATGCTGGCCGACTACAACATCGATACATTCCTACCAGGTGGACGACTAAAATCTGCCACTAAGGCCTTAGTCGGCTCAACCATGATTCAGACATTAGAATCCTACCACTTTGATAGAGCTTTTATCGGTGCAAATGGTTTCTCGGTCGATTCTGGCTGTACAACACCTGATCCGGAAGAATCGATGATCAAGAAATTAGCAATTGAACAATCTAATTTAGCTTTTGTTCTCTCAGACAGTTCCAAATACTGCCAAGTCAGTTTTAGTAAATTCGCTGATTTGAAAGATATCACGCTGATAACCAGTGGATTATCTGATAAAGAATTGGAATTATTAAATAAAAAAACCAGAGTTATGGAGGTTAATTAATTGATTTATACTATTACAGCCAATCCATCCATTGACTACGTATTACAATTAACAACTCTTACACCTGGCGAGGTTAATCGTACTGTTAGTGACGTTAAACTTCCTGGTGGTAAGGGTATCAATGTTTCAAGAATCTTAAAGGAACTTCAGATTGACTCAACCGCACTTGGATTCGTAGGTGGGGCTACTGGAAAAATGTTTGAAAATTTGCTTTCAAAGCATGATCTTAAAACATCTTTTACAAATGTCTCAGAAGATACCAGAATCAATGTCAAAGTCAATGCTGTTGAACAAGATGAAGAAACAGAAATCAACGGTACTGGTCCAGCAATTTCAAAACAAGAACAAACTGATTTTATCAGTCAGTTGAAAAAAGTTGGTACTGGTGACGTTGTTATAATGTCGGGTAGTTTGCCAAAGAAAATTGCTGAAACATTTTACTTAGATATTGCTGAGATGATTCAAAAACAAGGTGCTGACTTTGTTATCGATACTACTGGACAAGCATTGCTGGACACACTACCACTTAATCCACTAGTCGTTAAACCAAATCATCATGAATTAGCCGAATTATTCGATGTAACCTTCAAGAATGATCAAGATATTATCGATAATGCCAGAAAATTACTTGATAAGGGAGCAAAACATGTCCTAGTCTCAATGGCTGGGGATGGTGCCCTACTCGTTACTAAAGAACATGCCTACCACGCTAATGTACCAAAGGGAACTGTTATCAACTCTGTTGGTGCCGGTGATTCAATGATTGCCGGTTTCGTTGGAACATTTATGAAAACTGATGATGCTATTGAAAGCTTCCATATGGGGGCCGCTTGCGGATCCGCTACAGCTTTCAGTCAAGATATTGCTATTAAAACAAAAATTGATGAAGTGTACCAAAACATTTCCATTAAAGAGTTAAGTTAAGGGGGGAATTTCCTAATGGACCTAAAGCAATTATTACTAAAAGACGCTATGATCATGGATTTAAAGGCTGATACTAAGGAAGAAGCCATCGAGGAAATGGTCGATAAGTATTATCAAGTTGGTGTCATTAATGATAAAGACCTATATAAATCAGATATTTTAAAACGTGAAGCTCAAACAAGTACTGGTATTGGTGATGGGATCGCCATGCCACATGCCCGTGACAAAGCCGTTCAACGTGCAACTGTACTATTTGCTAAAAGTAGTAAAGGAATTGATTACAAGTCACTTGACGGTCAGCCAGCCTACTTGTTCTTCATGATTGCTGCACCAGATGGTGCTGATAATCTTCACTTACAAGCATTGGCCGCCCTATCATCACTTTTGATCAACCCAGAACTTGTTGCTAACTTGAAGAAGGCCACAACGGCTGATGAAGTTCAAAACTTGTTTAATGAAGCTATGAAGGCTAAAGAAGCCAAAGACAAGGCCGATGAGGAAAAACAAAAAGCTAAAGAAGCCGAAATTGAAGCATCCGCTAATTCTGAGAATAAGGATGAAAAGCCATATATCGTTGCAGTTACAGCCTGTCCTACTGGTATTGCCCACACGTACATGGCCGAAGCCGCTCTTAAAGAACAGGCTGAAAAAATGGGTGTCGACATCAAAGTCGAAACAAACGGTTCCGAAGGTGTTAAACATAAGTTAACTGCCAACGAAATCAATCGTGCCACCGGTGTTATTATTGCCGCTGATAAAAAAGTTGATATGCCAAGATTTGATGGTAAACATTTAGTAAACCGTCCTGTCAGCGATGGTATTAACAAAGCTGAAGAACTTATCAATCTTGCCGTTGAACAAAAAGCACCAGTCTTCCATTCCGAAGGCGGAGCTGTTGAGGAAGAAGAAAGTACAGAAAAGAGATCTCTTTGGTCAAAAATCTATGCTGATTTAATGAATGGTATTTCAAATATGTTGCCATTCGTTGTCGGTGGTGGTATTTTAATGGCCATTTCTTTCTTATTGGAAAACTCCGTTGGTGCTCATTCACAATGGTTCTTATTCTTCAATAACGTTGGTAACTATGCCTTTAGTTTCTTGATTCCAGTTCTAGCCGCATATATTGCCGTTTCAATTGGTGATCGTCCTGCATTACTACCTGGTTTTGTTGGTGGTTATATGGCATCTCAAGCCACTGCCTCAGTCATCTCATCAAAAAGTCCTGCCGGATTCATTGGTGGTCTACTTGCCGGTTTTATCGCCGGATGGACAGTCGTTTACTTAAAGAAGGCTCTCAAGAACCTTCCTAAGTCACTTGATGGGTTAAAACCCATCTTGCTTTACCCAGTTCTAAGTTTGTTGATCGTCGGGGCTATCATGTACTTCGCAGTCGATCCAGTCTTCGCTGTTGTTAACCACGGTATTACTTCATTCCTAGAAACAATGGGTACAGGTAATGCTGTTGTCTTAGGTGCCTTACTAGGTGGTATGATGTCGATCGATATGGGTGGTCCTTTCAACAAGGCCGCTTATACATTCGCTATTGGTACATTTACTGCTACACAAAATGGTGCTTTGATGGCTGCCGTTATGGTTGGTGGTATGATTCCACCTCTAGCAATCGCCATTGCCACAACATTCTGGAAAAACAAGTTTACTGAACAAGAAAGACAAGCTGGTTTATCTAACTATGTCTTAGGTATCTCATTCATTACAGAAGGTGCTATTCCTTTTGCCGCCGGAGATCCACTACACGTTATCGTATCAAGTGTTATCGGTTCTGCAATTGGTGGTGGTTTAACACAGTTATGGCATGTTAACGTCCCTGCCCCTCATGGTGGTATTTTCGTTACACCTTTAGCTAATAAACCATTAATGTACTTACTAGCAGTTATCATCGGATCAATTATTTCTGGTGTTATCTATGGTATTTGGAAACCCGCTAAAAAGAAAGCCTAATAATTAAATAAAGGTCGTCCTCAATTAGAGAACGACCTTTTTGTATTTAGAAAAGAATCCAGATATACTTAACCACAGGAGGTTAAATTTATGAAAGAAAAACAAGTATTTCATATCAACGGTTATATTGGTTTAATTTTAGCTATTTTATTTATTGTTAGTGGTGGTTGGTTTCTATTGAATGGTACACAAACTGCCAGTTCTGCAAGCTTTGTATTTGGTGCCTTATTAATTCTGATTGCAATTTTTGGTGCCAGTTCATTGACCGTTATCGGACCTAATCAGGCAAAAGTATTGACCTTCTTTGGAAAATACATTGGAACCATCCGTGACGCCGGACTATTTATGACCGTACCTCTGACTGGAAAAACTTCAATTTCACTTAGAGTTCGTAATTTTAATAGCGCTATTTTAAAGGTTAACGACCTGCGTGGTAATCCGGTTGAAATTGCTGCGGTTATCGTATTTAAAGTCGTTGATACAAGTATGGCCTTATTCGCAGTCGATAATTATGAGCAATTTGTTGAGATTCAAAGTGAGTCTGCTGTTCGTCATATTGCCTCAGAATATCCATATGATACTTTCGATAATAGTACGCAACCACTGACATTGCGTAGTAATCCAACCGAGGTTTCTGATCGTTTAACCCAAGAATTACAAGATCGTTTAAATGTAGCCGGAGTAGAAATTGTTGAAACTCGTCTGACACATTTAGCCTATGCAACTGAAATTGCTAGCGCTATGCTTCAAAGACAACAGTCTACTGCCATTTTATCAGCACGAAAAGTTATTGTTGAAGGTGCCGTTTCCATTACTGAAGAAACCATTCAGCGTTTGGAAGATGATACTGGCATGCAACTATCTGACGATAAGAAATTACAATTGATCAATAATATGATGGTAACAATTATCTCTGAGCGTGGTTCGCAACCTATTATTAATACATCTGATGTTAAATGATTTTAAAAAAATGCCTCCAAAATCTAATGACTTTGAAGGCATTTTTTAAATCCACTTATCTAATAATTTCTTTTCAGATGCATATTGATAAATTAAGAATAACGACGCACCAATAAAAATTCCAACTCCATTTGAAACAACGTCGCTGATGTCACTAGTACGGTTAATCAAGAATACATGTGATAGACCATATTGCAATGTCTCAATTGTTGTTCCTATTATCAATCCTACTGGAATTATATCGAATAATGATATTTCAGAAAGATACTCTTTAATTAAGAATCCTAACGGAATGGTCAAAATAATATTCTCAATAAAACCTAGATCGTAGTAAATTTGATGTAAGTTTACTGATCCAACTCCGGCTGGCATGACATACACTGATCTACCATCAAATGACATCGGGGTAAACAAAATGACACCAATAAAAGTTAAATATCCTAGACTAAATAAAGCCATCCTACGTTTATCAAATTCCTCAACATTAGTCAGAATATAAACGGCCATCAAAAATGAAACACTAAAAATTACGAAAAAAGGTATCCAACGCATTAACAACACTCCTCTTTAAAATTTGCTTTTAAACAATTTGATTTTTATTTAATTGATACTCTTACCTTACTATCAAATAGTTTAAGCAAACTTAAAAAAATGTGACGATATTATGATGGAAATAACTCTAATCGATGAATACGTCTTATTACTTTATACACTGACAGCTATTGAAAATCATTCAAATGGCAAAAAGGTTTATGACTAGTAATCTTTAGTCATAAACCTTTTTTATTTATCCCTTACGATACTTATTATGAAAATCAGTACTGGCCAAAGTAATCTTAATAGTCTGAGCAGTAGTTTTAGAAATGCCTAAATCCGTCATATCTTCAATTGAAGCGTCTTTCATCTTCTTAACTGAACCAAATTTTTTCAATAATTTAGTTCTAGTCTTAGGACCAACGCCTTGAATACCATCCAAACGAGATGACAGGGCATTCTTACTTCTAGTTTTACGATGAAACGTAATTGCAAATCTATGAACTTCATCCTGAACGCGTTGTAACAGGTAAAATCCTTGGCTTTTACGATCTAACATAACTTCTTCGCCATCTTCACCAACAATCAAATGAGAAGTATTATGGTGATCGTCTTTGACCATACCCGCAACCGGAATATGAATGCCTAATTCATTTTCTAAAACATCCATTACGGCTCGTAATTCAATAATTCCACCATCCATTAAAATAAGATCAGGAAGATTATCTTTTTCTTTGATCAATCTAGAATACCGACGATAAATAACTTCTCTAGTATTCGCGGCCTCATCAGCACCTGATTGATGTTCAACTTCACCTTTTATTTTATACTTACGATAACCGCTCTTTTCAGGTCGGCCATCTTGGAACATAACCATGGCCGAAACTGGACTAGTTCCCTGAATATGTGAGTGGTCAAACGATTCGATCACATGACCGTATGGCAAATCTAACGCATCAAAAATTTGTTTTTGAGCACCATAAGTTTGGCGATTATCTAACTCCATCAAGCGAAATTTTTCTTGCAGAACCAACTTAGAATTTTCGTGAGCCATATCCATTAAATCTTTCTTTTGACCACGTTGCGGCGTTCTGAATGGAACATCCAGAACTTGTGACAAAGTATCTTTATCCAAATTGCTTGGAACTAATATCTCTCGCGGCATAACCTGATTACGACGATTATAAAATTGTAAAATAAACGTCGAAAGTTCTTCTTCTGGAGTATTTATACAGGCAAAAACACGTTTCTCACGCTTCATTAACCTTGCTTGTCTAATAAAGAAGATCTGAATTGAGATCCAACCTTTTTCAACATAATAGTTGAAGATATCACGTGGTGTACTGTCATTTGAAATGATCTTTTGCTTTTCAACAGTTGCTTCAATATACTGAATTTGATCACGTAATTCAGCTGCACGTTCGTACTCTTCTTTTTTGGCGGCCAACATCATTCGACCATTTAAACTACGCTTAATTTCAGCAACATTCCCGCCCAAGAAACTCTTTATCTTATCAATTTGAGCATCATATTCTGACTTAGGGACTTCTTGAAAACATGCCCCTAGACACTGTCCCATATGATAATAAAGGCAAGGACGTCCTAAGTGTCCTTGACAGCGTCTTAAAGGGTATACTTTTTGAAGAAAGTTCAGAGTATTCTGAGCCGCGTAAACATTTGGATAAGGCCCAAAATAATATCCTCCGTCTTTTTTTACTAAACCGGTAATTTCCATTTTTGGATCACGTTCGTTGGTTATTTTAATATAAGGATATCCCGTACCACGTTTTAGCTTAATATTATAATAAGGTTGATGTTTTTGAATCAACGTTATTTCTAATAAAAAAGCTTCCTTATCATTTGAAGTAATAATCGTCTCAAAATCGCGGATCTCTGAAACTAATCTAGCGGTTTTGCCCTCGTGAGAACTCTTAAAGTAGGAACGAACACGATTTCTTAAGTTCTTGGCTTTACCAACATAAATAATCTTTGAATTGACATCTTTCATTAAATAACAACCCGGTTTAGGTGGTAACAGACTTAGTTTGTGCTCAAGATATTCTGTAGCCAAAAGATTATCCCTCCTCATATTTATTGTTTAATTAACTTTATATACGCTCTTTATATTTTAAACTATTAAAAAAAGGTTGCAACAATTTGAGTTTTCTATCTGATGGTTCTATAATGTAATTAAAGATAAAAGAAATAACTAACTGAAAGGGGCTGATTCCGATGGGCTTAACAGTGAAACGCGAAAATGATTTTGGCAGTTTATTTGATAAACTTGCCTCACTTCCCGATGATGTAAAAGAAAATGTTAAACGCGTTGAATCTGCGGATAAAAAATCTTCCAAGGATGAAGATTCCAAAGATCAAAAGTAATGATAACTTCTCATATTTTCTACCCTTCTGCTTTAGAAGAGTGATTGCCATTTATATTTACTGTCCGTTACAAATATAAAACCCTTTTGATAAAAAAATAACAGGACTCACCGTTTGGTGGGTTCTGTTATTTTTTTAGATCAACATATGCGGCCTCAATAACTGGACGAGATGTCTCTCGACCGCGTCCGGTCTCATATTGTTCCGGTTTTGAAACTTTTCCATAAAATCTTACTTCTGTACCAACAGAGAATCTGTTTGCGTTATCGGTCTTGCTGTAATCAAAATTGAGCTTGATGATGTTTGATTGATCCTTCCCATTCAAAACCACCAGCATATAACTACTGTTACTATTAAAAACAACTTTCTCGACTGTACCATATTGATATACTTTAGTTCCCGTATATAATTGTGGATTTTCGTATAGGTTTTGAAACGAAACATAATTATAATCTTTACGTTTAACTACACGATTAAAATTTACAGCATCAGTTGTATTGTATTTCATTGAAATAATGGAACCGCCACTAATGAGCGTTATGAGTGAAATTCCCAATACCACCCGCTTAAACATTTAATTCCCCCTGACCTGAAAACTTTATCAGATGTCCTTTTTTATTACAACCAAGAAAAAATTATCAAAATTACAAATCACTACATTCAATTTATAATTATCCTGCAGCAATTGCTCTAACTTTGATAACATCATCGTGATTAGATAGGTCTTCTATAACCGTCACGTAATTGGACTTCCTAGGAAGTTTAACTTCGTAAACATTGGTATATAGATACTCTCCATCAATTTTATTTGCTCTAAAAACAACATTACTTATAGCAATATTTTTATTTTGGAAATAATCTAAAATGAATTTCTTTGTTGCTACTTTATTTCTATATTCAATTTCAATACTTTTTACTGCACTAACTCGGACTATTTGTTTTAAGAAAGCCACGACGCCGAATACCACGACAAAACTGGCACTAGCAATCACGTAGTCACCCATACCAACAGCAATACCCATACAAGCAACTACCCACAAACTAGCGGCCGTCGTCAATCCTTTGATTGAATGATGTTCAACAATGATTGTACCAGCACCAAGAAATCCGATACCACTGACTACTTGAGCAATAAGTCTGGCTTCATCCGTCCTGATTACTCCTTTATATTGTGGATATTGTGCGGCTACTCTCAATGCATTAAACCCAATTTCTTTTTGAATCAAAGCTACGATACAAGCACCTAAACAGACCAGAATATGGGTTCTAATACCCGCTGGTCTATTTTTGTGTTCGCGATCCCAACCAATAACTCCTGATATAGCAGTGGCAATAATCAATCTAACTATTATAGTAATTGAACTCAACTGCACACTAATTCCCCCTCATAAAAAAAGAGCTTGAAACAATAGTTTCTGACTCTTATTCAATACTATTCAAAAGAAAAGTTGCCCAATATGGAATTGCCTGACTTAACTGTGAATATGTTCGATCAAATTTATGATCATACCACGGATCTTGAATAGCTTGATTGCCTTCAAATTCCAAGGCCAAATGAATCTTATCCTGGCAGTCGATCGACATATCATCTAAATCAATTATATTCTGATGGTCCATCCCGATTATTAAATCCGCTTCGGAAAAGTCGATTTTTGAAATTTTCTGTGAATGATGTTCCACAATTTTTACATGATGCTTGTTCAATTCAGCAATGGCACCAGGATGAATTGGATTTCCAGCTTCATAATCCTCAGTTGCCCTTGATGAAACCATCAAATTAGCATCTAAACCATGTTCAGATATATACTCACGCATCATCATTTCTGCCATCGGTGACCGACAAATGTTTCCTAAACAAACAAAAACAATTCTTTTCATTTATTCTTCCCCGATTACTCTATCAAACCTAGACGACGCTTAACATCCTCTAATTGTTGTTCTAAAACGGGATCACGACGATTTAAAATGTCTAACGTACTTGCCTTAGTAGGTTCAGTTGAAGTTTTTCTTGGTTTATTAAGAGAAGTCTTAGCTTCATATTTTCTGACCCAAGCTGCTACTTGTTGATAAGAAATATCATATTTAGCACCGGTTTCTTTATAACCATAATTATTTTCGATTGCATACTTCGCAATTTCAATTTGTTGTTCTTTATTATATTTCATCGTATAACTGAATACTCCTAGTAACTTAGTAACAAAATTATACCATATTACAACCTAATTCCTGAAATGGAGCCACATATGGCATCAAAGTCAAAAAAAAGGCATAAAAAAATGGCAGCTCAGGGAGGAACTACCATTCAGGGTAATAACAGATTATCAGACTGTTATAAACATGAAATTATCAAGGAAGAGGAAACAGGGATTTCCTCTTCAATGAGTAATATATCATAACGTATCTATATATATAAGTATAGATTCTATATATCGGTAAATAATCGCATTATTATACCTCACAACACCGCGTCAGAGTAGTGGTGGTGAGACTTTTTCAATATTTTGCTATATTTTGCTATTTTCAATATTTTGTTGTAAAAAAAAAGTCGAATTGCTTCGACTTCCCCAGAAACAGCTGCTCTTAAGAACTATCCCAATAGATTGTCTGTTTCTGTAAAGATAATTTGTTGGATCAAAGTCGACTATTTGACACTAAATTATCTGTCACCGAATAGTCGGATTAATCCTTACATACTATTGGCATCTATAATTATATATCACTCTCAGTAGACACGTATACCACAAAAAATTCATAGTATTTTATAGAAATATTAATTTTTAATTGAAAAGCCTTCGAAAATACTAATTAATTTTTCAAAAATTGATCCTTTAATTGTTCCCCGACGATAAACTAACATTATATAGAATTGAGGTAACTCCAGTTTATCAAATTTCAATTCTTGGATCCCTGATGAAGACCTAATGGCAGTTTCAGTTATAAAACTGATTCCTTTATTTTCCTTAACTAAATCCAAAAGTAGTTTATAATCGCTAGTTTGAAAAATTATTCTAGGCGAAACATTGTATTTATCAATAAAGTTATTAAAAACCTGTTGATGGACGGATTTTTCATCCAATATAATAAAATCTTCATCTATTAAATCTGTCAATTTCAAATTGGTCTTAAACTTACGATTTTCACTGGCAATTATCTTAAATTGATGTGTATCCAACAATTTATATTCTAAATCTGGATCATCAGGCAAATTTGTCGATCCTAATAGTGATAAATCAATGTCACCATTTTTCAGTTTATCCAGTAATTCCTTAGAACCATCTACCACGGGAATAATCCTATTCAAATAATCAAACTGCTTTAATTCGTCAAATATTTTGGGAATCAGATAATTCGTAATTATTGGTGGCAAGCCCATTTTAATTTGTTTTTGCTTGATTCTATCAAGATCCGTCTTAACTAGATAATCCTCACGTAATATTTTATTTATATGTTGTAACAATTGCTCGCCAGCAAAAGTCAGTGATAATGAATTAGCATAACTTTTTCTTTCCACCAATTTAGTATCATATTCTGTTTCCAATCTTTTTAGAGCATAGGTTATCGTTGGTTGACTGACCTTAAAAAAATGAGCTGTCTCCGAAAAGCTCTTCATATCACTTAATTTTTGAAAATACCTGAAATCATTCAAGTTCATGATTATCACCTATAAATATTTTTTATCAATTGTAACATATTTGACTATATTTTTTATATGGGTTTATAGTATGTCACGAAAGTTATTTCAGGAGGCAAACTTATGACATACACAGGTTTAGATTTACTAAATAATCCCTTTTTAAATAAGGGAACTGCTTTTACAAAAGAAGAAAGAAAGACAAATAGAATTGAAGGTCTACTACCTCCATTCGTTCAGACACTTGACCAACAAGTTGCTCAAGCTTATGAACAATATGGTACAAAACCAACCCCATTAGCAAAACGCATGTATTTGATGGATCTTTTCAACGAAAATCGTACATTGTTCTACAAATTGTTCAGTGAACATGTTTATGATTTCATGCCCGTTGTTTACGATCCAACTATTGCTGATACGATCGAAAATTACAGCCACTTTTTCTTAGATCCACAAAATGCCGCATTCTTATCAATTGATGATCAAGATGATATGGAATCTGCATTGAAAAACGCTACCGGTGATCGTGATATTAAATTGATTGTTGTTACTGATGGTGAAGGAATTCTTGGAATTGGGGATTGGGGTCTACAAGGTGTAGATATTTCAGTTGGTAAATTAATGGTTTATACAGCTGCCGCTGGAGTTGATCCCAAGTCAGTTCTACCAGTTGTACTGGATGCTGGTACAAACAACAAAGAACTATTAAATGATGATTTATATCTTGGTAACCATCATGAACGTGTTACAGGCGATAATTACTATGCATTCGTTGACAAATTTGTTGCCCTTGCAGAAGACCTATTTCCTGATATGTATCTTCACTTTGAAGACTTTGGCCGTGACAATGCTGCCAATATCTTGAATAAATATAAAGATCAGATTCTAACATTTAACGATGATATTCAAGGAACCGGTATTATTACTCTTGCTGGTATCTTAGGTGCTTTGAATATTTCTAAAGAAAAATTCACTGATCAAGTTTACATGTCATTTGGCGCTGGTACTGCTGGTGCTGGTATTGCTAAACGTATCTTTGACGCTATGGTCGAAGAAGGTTTATCTGAAGAAGAAGCTAAGAAACACTTCTACTTGGTTGATAAACAGGGCCTATTATTTGACGATACCAAAGATCTAACACCTGAACAAAAGCCATTTACAAGAAGCCGTAGTGAATTTGCTAATGCAGACGAACTAACGAATCTTGAGGCTGCTGTTAAGGCTGTCCACCCTACTATTCTTGTTGGTACATCAACACAACCTGGTACATTCACAGAATCTATCATCAAGGAAATGGCTGCTCATACTGCACGTCCTATTATTTTCCCATTATCAAACCCTACAAAACTTGCCGAGGCAAAGGCTGAGGATCTTTTGAAGTGGACTGATGGTAAAGCTCTAGTTGCTACTGGTATTCCAGTTGAACCAGTTGAAATGAACGGCGTTAAATATGTTATTGGACAGGCTAACAACGCTCTTGTATATCCTGGACTTGGTCTTGGTGCAATGGCCGTTAATGCTAAATTACTTAGTGATGGCATGATCAATAAAGCTGCTCATTCACTTGGTGGAATCGTTGATCCAACAGAAGCTGGTGCCGCAGTATTACCTCCAGTTTCAAAACTAGATGAATTTAGTATGACAGTTGCTATGGGCGTTGCTCAACAAGCAATTGAAGAGAAATTAACTGATGTTAAAGATGCTAAAAAAGCCATTGATGACATCAAGTGGGAACCAAAATATTAATTTTAGGATTTAAGTTATAAGAGAAGGGGAATTATCTCATGGAAGCATTCATTACCTCACTAGAAAGTGTTGCTGAAATTGTAATCGTTATCGCTCTTGGCTACTGGTTAAGAAGTTCAGGTCGTCTAGGTGACGAATTTAAGGGAAATATCTCATTTATTATTATGAAGATTGCCCTACCAGCATCTATTTTCGTTTCAGTATTAAAATATTTAACACGTGACAAATTAGCTAGTCTTTCAGGCGGTTTAGTTTTTGCCTTTGCCAGTTTTGCCTGCAGTTATTTACTAGCCTGGATACTTACTAAAGTATTCCGTATTAGAAAAGGTCGTCGTGGTACATTCATCAACATGTTTGCCAATGCTAATACCATATTCATTGGTCTACCACTAAATATGGCACTATTTGGAACAAAGAGTTTGCCTTATTTCCTTGTTTACTATGTTATGAATACTATTTCAACTTGGGCCATCGGTGTCTTCTTTATCTCAAGTGATGATCCAACTGTTGAAAAAGGCACTAAGAAAGACTTTAACTGGAAGAAACTGTTACCTGCTCCACTTGTTGGTTTCTTAGTTTCACTAGTATTCCTACTATTAGCTATCCCTGTTCCCTTATGGATCGATAAGACTTTAGACATGGTAGGTGGTATCGTTACTCCTATGTCTCTTATCTACATTGGTATTATCTTGGCCGATGCCGGTCTTAAATCAATTGGCTTTGACCGTGATACCATACTTGCTCTACTTGGAAGATTTGTCTTTGCTCCAGCAATTATGATTGGTTTCGTAATGCTTGGTAGCTCATTAGGTCATCCAATGCCCACTTTGGAAAGCAACACATTGATCATTCAAGCGGCCGCTCCAGGGCTGGCTGTTCTACCTATCTTGGTGGGACAATCACACGGTGATGTTGAATACGCAACTAACGTAGTTACAACTTCAACTGTTTTGTTCGTAGTAGTTGTTCCAATCTTGATGCAGATTGTTAATTTCATCTAATTAACCATTCAAAGTAATTCTCTCCGATTCATTCATATAAAATAAAGCTCATACAAATTTGTATGAGCTTTTTTGTTACTTCTATAAATATATCTTATGTAACTATAAATTTAGCTTGGCTTGACAACGTTAAAATTAAGAATCAAACTTCTTGATGAAGTGACAACTATTTGGAGGTAAATTTATGACATTATTAAATACAAGTTTTAAAACAAATTATCTGCACACATATTTCAAAACAACCATCGTGATCCCAGACACTGGTAAAACTAACTATAAGGCAGTCTGGCTACTACATGGTTATACCGCTGACGATACTACCTGGATGCGAAACGTCAATATTGAACAATTGGCCAGCAAATATGATCTGGCTATTATCATGCCTGAAGGTAGAAATGCTTTTTATACTGATTCTGACTTTATTCCTTATTACAGTTTCTTTATTAAAGAACTCATACCAAAGATTCAAGATCTTCTACCTATCTCCTCAAAATCCGAAGATAATTACATTTCCGGTGTAAGTATGGGTGGTTACGGTGCTTTGAAATTTGGCTTAGAAAATCCTGATAAATTCAGTCGTATTGCGGCAATGTCCCCAGTTGCTGACATTGAACACTTTAGAAACAATTCTAAGAGCCCAATGCCAATCAATACTTTTGACACAATCTTTGACTCCCCTGAAAAGCTGTATGACAATCAATTAGCAAATATTTTAAAAAATATTGATTCAAATGATCAAAAAATTCTTCATTTATGTGGCGATGCTGATTTTATGCATGAAGATAATATCGTCTTAAAAAATCAATTGACTGACAAATTTAAAGCAAATTACACCTGGATGCCAGTATCAGGGGATCATTCTTGGACTACTTGGAGTACAAACATTGATCAAGTTTTGGATCGCTTTACTAAATAATTTTTAAAAGTTGTGCGATTGGACTTTAAAATATAGATTTATTATCATTAATACTAGTTAAAATAATCGAGGTATAACGTATGACATTAATAAATCTTAGCTATCGCACAAATTATCTACATACTTATTTTAAGACAACGGCCGTTGTTCCAGACACTGGAAAATCAGAATACAAAGCGGTTTGGTTATTACATGGATACACCGGTGACGATTCAGCCTGGATCAGACACGCCAATATTGAAGAAATTGCCAGAAAACATGACTGGGCTATTATTATGCCAGAGGCCAGAAATGCCTTTTACAGTGATTCTAACTTCATACCCTACTACAGTTTCTTCATTAATGAATACATACCTAAGATTCAATCTCTACTACCTATATCGACCGACGCTTCTGACAATTATATTGCCGGATCTAGCATGGGTGGATATGGAGCCTTAAAGATTGCCTTTAAGAATCCTGACAAATTTAGTAAAGTTGCGGGATTATCTCCAATCGTCGACATTGAAAAGTTCCGAAATAATCCTAAATCACCAATGGAAAAGAAAACTTTTGATACAATTTTCGACAGTCCTAAAAAAATTGCTGATAATCAGTTGGTAAATATCTTCAATCGAGAACATCCGCAACTAAAAGTTCTAACGATTTGTGGAGATGACGACTATATGCATGAGGATAACATCATGTTCAAAAACTTCTTAGGTGTCCATCTCAAAGATAGTTTCACCTATATGGCCGTTGACGGCGACCATTCATGGAACACTTGGGTTGGCAATATTGATAACGTAATGAATTGGTTCGAAAAATAAAAAAGCGGCTTTGCATAATTATATGCAGAGCCGTTTTTTTTAAGCTTTATCTATTTTAGAATGCTTAAAAACATGTGTTCTGATCCAAGGAATTACCCAGAAATCCAAACCAATTTTACCAGCATTGAAACCGGCAAAGATAATAAACATTTCTAAGAAAATATATTCAGGATTAACTGAAATAGCACCAGCTAACATGTATGAGAAGTTCATCAACATAGCAAAGAATGTAGCTGCAGTTGTTAAACAACCAAAGATAAGTCCTAAACCGACCAAGAATTCACCCCAGGCAACCATAAAACTGATTGCACCAGAATTGGGAAGTACCATGTGTTGGACCATGCCATTAAACCATGGATACAACACATTTCCTTCTGGTCCCTTAACCGGATTCTTAATGACTCCCATCAACATCCCTGAAGCCGAAAAACCACTAGTAATTTTACCAAAACCAGAAATGGCCCACTCAAAACCTAAATACACCCTGATAATGGCTAAAATAATAGAAGCATACTTATTATTACGCAAAAATTTTACCATTTGTCTCATCTCCCAATTTGATAACAAAATGTATAATACTCTTTTGAATGTTTATTCACAAACATTTTGTTTTAAATATGGAATATTTTTTATAACAGTCTGACATATTACAATAGAGAATAAAAAATCAATTGGATATCTGTCCAAATGATTTTTAAACTACTTCTGATAATATCAAATTAATCAAGAACAATATTGAAACTGTTAAGACAACGGGATTAATATCTTCACTTTTATTAGCAAAAATCTTTACCAACGGATATGAGATAAACCCAAATTGCAATCCAGTTGAAATACTCCCTGTTAATGGGATCAAAGTAATAATCAAGAATGCGTGAATCCAATCATCTAATTCACGCATATCAATGCTCGAAAGATCCTTCATCATAAGGGCTCCAGTAATGATAATAACCGGCGCAATGGCAGATTGTGGGATCATCACTATAAATGGTGCGACAACTACGGATACTCCAAATAAGATCCCCGTTACTAATGACGTAATACCAGAACGACCTCCACATCAAAAATAAACAGATCAAAATACCCAAAAATGCCATGATCAGACAACCTATCAATGAAGAAAAAGCTGTAGCAAAAAATGTCACTTCAACTGACATCCCAGCATCTTTTAAAATCATCAGAGTAACAATCAAAATCCTGGAATATTCATCAGAAAGAAGATTTTAATTTATGAAAATCAAAGCTGCTGTTGTTGATAAAGTAAACGATCCATTCATTATAAAAGATGATGTTGAACTGACTGATATGCAAAACAACGGACTACAAGTAAAAATTGTTGCATCAAGTATCTGCCACTCTGATGAACGTAAAGGTGATGCTGGATTCAACTTACCTGCCATCTTGGGACATGATAGTTCAGGTATCGTCGAAAAAGTCGGTAATAACGTTCACAACTTTGAAGTTGGTGACCATACCATCATGTCATTCTACTCATGTGCAGAATGTGATAATTGTCTCAAAGGAATTCCAACCCAATGTCGTAAATATGCTGCCTCAAACTTGTTTGGTACACGCCCAGATGGCAGGTGATCACTTCACAGAGAATGCAATCATATCAGTGATATGTTCATTCACAACTCATACTGTAATTAATAAGAGAAATGCTGGTAAGGTCTCAGGCTGTACACACGTTATCGCTGTTGATACTACTGGAGTTGCCAAAGTTATGACAGATTAATTGCTGCCCTAGCAAAAGGTGGTACAACTGCTACTATCGCCGTTACACCACATAATATTGATATCAGTACATGGAACGATCTATGTGTTGACGAAAAAAAGTTGTCGGTGTAACCCACGAGTGACTCCATCCCTCAAGCAGACATCCCTCGCCTACTAGAATTTTATAAGATGGGGGTCTTCCCATTTGATCTTACTGAAAAGTTCTATGACTTCGACCAAATCAATGAAGCGATGCTGACTCAGTCAGTAGTAAAACTATCAAACCTAAAAGATTACAAACCAGAAAATTGTATATAGTATTTAAGAGTTCATCAATCGATTGGGCTCTTTTTTTGTTTAACAATATGACAAACGTCATAGCAATACATGACATTGCTTACTATTTTGAATTAGATAAATAAATTAAACTTATCTTATCAAATCAAGGAGGTAACAAATCATGACATCTATAGTCACAGTCGAACACCTCAATAAAAACTATGGTAAAAAAGAAATTCTGCATAACATTAATTTTAATGTCAATAAAAACCAAATAATCGCCTTAATCGGAGAAAACGGCGCTGGTAAAACCACTCTGATAAATATTCTATTGGATTTGATTTCGTATAATTCTGGAACAGTTAATATTTTAGATAATGGTAGATTGTAAAATTAATCCGAACGCTGTTCGGACAAAAAAGATCAGCTTCCTTTAAAATGGTGTTTACCACAAA
>NZ_RHOS01000006.1 GCF_003946205.1 Companilactobacillus keshanensis
TCAAAAAACGCCTAATCACATTTAAGTGATTAGACGTAAAATTTCATAATCAACTCCAATTACTGGGGTTCATTGCAGATTAAGTAAACTGCAAAGTCCTTTTTTTATTTCTTCGATTTATATTTCCAAAAATTTAGTCCTTCAAATAAAATAAAGAACAAAACAAAACACTGCGTGAAAAACTCTTCTGGCAAAATATTAATGACTGGGTCCTTATTCGGATCAAACAGCCAGTCACTATTCCTGAATAGGACTTCGTGAAAGACAACAAAGAATCCATCAAAATTGACTGCCATTAATATTGCTAGAATTATTCCACCAATAGCAATATATTTAAAAACTTGATTAAAGTACGCCCGCTTTTGGCGTTGGAACCAAAGATAGATTCCTGAAACAATCAAAACGCAAAAGTTTAACATAAAGAGATTCTTAGTATCTGCGAAGTGAGTTCGCCCGGCTACTGACGATTGAAAATCACTTAAATGAAACTTACCGCTGAAAGGATTGATCAAATAATTCATCATTTGACTATAATTGTGCATGATTTTACCAAAGCTTAGATTTACTGCCTGTTCCAAATAGTAATGTTTGATGGCAAACATAAACAACGGATAGCTGGCAAAAATTGTCACTGTTATTGCAAATGTGAATATGAAAAAAGCTAATACAATTGTGTAAATTGTATCCTTTTGGCCATTAGACATCCCATTGATCCAGACTTTCTACTTGATGAGTTGGTTTCTTGATCTCTTTATCAATATCAGCATGTGTGCTAACTCCTGTATAGACTAAGAGTGTGTCGATATCAGCATTTAATCCACATTTTATGTCAGTATTATAGTTGTCTCCGACTATTACAGCTGTTTTAGGATCAAATCCTTTTTCTGCAACTGCGAAGTCAACAATGTCCCGTTCCGGCTTACCGATATACTTAGCTTTTTGTTGTGTCGATGTCTCAACTAGAGAAATAACTGAACCTGCACCAGGAACTAAGCCACGCTCATTAGGTAAATTAGTATCTGCATTGGTTCCAATAAAGAAAGCTCCACGTTTGACTGCCAAGGTCGCCATTTCAAATTTATGATATGTAACGTCATAATCCAAACCAACGATAACGACATCTGGAGTGACTTCGTTCAACTTGATACCAGTACCAAAGACAGCACTTTTAAGACCATACTCACCAATAACATATGCTGAATGATTAGATAAATCATCGTCAAACATGTTTTTAACATAGTCGGCTGTAGCTAAAGAAGGTGTCACAATATGTTTAGCATTGGCTGTTATCTGGTGATTATTCATCAAATTGTCGGCCACTTGTTGTGGAGTCTTCGTCGTATTATTAGTTAAAAAGTAATAGTCTAAATGCTTTTCGTTTAGACGATCAATGAAGATCTTAGCTTCAGGAATCTTATCCTTGCCACGATACATCGTACCGTCTAAATCAATTAGATATGTTTGATAATCCATCATTTACTATTCTCACCTATTTTTCTGATTTTAAATTTACTTGTAGAAGCCCGTTTACGCTTATTACTGGCATTAGGATGGGGGTTTTTATTAGTATTATTACTATTGTGATTATGATGTGGAGCAGCATTTGTTGGACGTTTCTTCCTAGGCCTACGGCTAGGTTTCTTACTATTATGCTTCTTAAATGGAGATTTATTCTCCTTCTCCAAAACAAAATATGAACATCCAAAATTGCAATACTCTATCAAATAATCTTCTAGATGAGAAATTTTATTGTCGATCCCACTTTCTGGGCGTTGATCATCATAAAATCCTTTAAATCTCAGTTGATCATATCCCCAGTCACCAACAACATAATCAAATTTATCTAGTACCGTATTGAAACGTTCTTCAATTTTCTCTTCATCAAAACCATTTTCATGATTTTCAACTAAACGGTACTTTTTCTTATTGATGGTAATAATCTCATCCGTCAAAATTGTTACTTTTGCCTGCTTAGATGCAGTATTATCATCTATTTCCTGCAAAGGATCACCTCTTAAATCGGATATTTTTTACTTAAGTATTCTCCAAATACACTTCTTAAAAATTTAGGATACAAAATATCATTATTACCGGTTATTTCTATAGAAGGAAAATACGGTACAAATAAATAATGATCCAATAATGCTAAAGTATACTCTTTCTTCTTATGTAATGCTTCTCCATTAATGTAGACATTTTTCTTATCATCGATACTAATTCCACGATAAACTAGTTCACCAAAGGTCTTTCCTCGAAATCCCATTCCTTTTTGTGGATGGTTGCGGAGAAAGGCTCGATTCTTTTCCATTTCCATAACCAAACGCCAGACATTTTCTCCACTCATTTTAGTTCTCATGACATGGATCGCATGTGGCAACATTTTGTGCAAATCATTTTTAGTGACTATACCTTTATGTAAACTCTGCAAAAATAGTCCAGAACTAAGAATTGCAACATCAGCATTGACATATTCTTTGATGGCAGTTAGTCCCTCTTCAATTACCGGATCAGGCTTAGTAATATCTCGACTCATGGTCCGAGGTATTTTTGCTACTTTTTCTTCATCTAATAATGTTTCACCTTGATGGAGTTTTTGCGCGATCCAATTATTATCTTCAGGTAACTCTGTTAATGAGCTAGTTCTTGTAGTCACAGCGTTTTTTTGAATTATCGCCTTATCATCATTTAAAGTTAAATTGATTTCACCGATATTTTGTCCATATTTACCAGCCGCTGCTAGTAAAACCCCATTATCCATTTCACCTTTTTCGAACAAATGATGAGTATGTGATCCAATAACGACATCTATCTGTGGATATTTTCCGGCTATTCGACGATCCATAGAAACTCCTAAATGCGACAATAAAATTATGACATCACATTTTTGATCATTTAACTCTTGGATCAACTTAGGCAGAGTCTCTTGAATCAAATGAATATCCCAATTCAATAATGGATATGTCAAAATATAGGGTGCGGTTAAGCCTATCACACCAATTTTAGTATGTTTTTTAGTTTCTATTATCTTGTATGGTTTAGCAAAATTGGCTAGTTCTCCGGTACCCTTTTCAAAAAGATTACCCAAAATAACTGGAAAATTGGCTTTGTCATATAGATGACTCAATTCAGAATGACTATTCCCCAGTCCTTCATTATTCCCGATCGTAGCACCATCGTAATTCAAACTGTTCAGCCACTCAATATTAGCCTGTCCATTGGTTGCGTCTGTTAGTGGATGTGCTCGATCCATCGCATCTCCAATATCGAATAAATAGAACTCGTCGGCCGAATTGTTATTTCTTTTATCTTCAATGAAATGTTTAACTTTAGGAAAATTTTCAAAATGAGAATGTAGATCGTTAGTATGGATAATCTTAATTGTCTCCATCATATTCCTACTTTCTTTGTAATCTTGCTAAATCCTGTTTCTTTTTTTCATACATTTCAATTATCTCTTCACCACGTAAAGGTGATCCCCATGGCAAATCTTCTGATAGATAATCACGTTCCGGAGCATCAACACCAACGTTTATATTCTCGGCCGTTGGCATACTATAATGATGAATATGACCGTGAAGATTAATGATTTGGTCGACTTTCCCCAAAAACATTGGATAGTGAGTACAGTAAAATTGGTTATGGTCAAATTTTAATAGTGCACCAACATCTTCAAATTTAAACTTAGGAAGTCCGTCATCCATAATCTGATTATGTTTATCTAAATATTTGAACAGTGAGCGATAATCATGATTTCCCTTGATCAGTACCATATGTCCTTTTAACTGTTTCAAGATGTCAAATGTCTCTTCATCAGTTGGATAGTCCTGTGGCCTCATTGAGATATCACCCAAGTGATAAACTGTATCAGTTTCATGTACTCGTTGATTCCAAGCATCGATCATTGCTTGATTCATCATTTCCACATTGTCAAAGTGTCTTGGTGCAAAATCATTTGGTTCTAATAATTGATAATGATAAAAATGAGTATCTGATATAAAATAATTCATTGTTATACTCACTCTTCCTTTAAAATAATTTTATTTGCCTTTAGAATGTCATTAAACGCATCACGTACTTTACCTTCTGGCTTGTCATACTCGACCCATTCTTTAAGGTTCATCGGAGGTACGGTATAGTTATCATTTACGTAGTCTTCGTATATTGCTACCGCCGAAGAGTGGGGAATGTTTAATTTTAATATTCTAACTTCTTTGATCATTCCTAACTCGGCGGCCTTCTCTGCTCTACCATTCATCAAAATGTTGGCTAACTCGTAATACTTAGTTCCATCGTTTCTGGTTATCTGCTCAATTATATCAAGCGTTTGCTTTTCATTATTCATTTATCTTTAATACCTCACAAATTATTACTACATATTTAGTATATAATATCTAAAAAGCTAGGGAGTTAATTATGGTCTCAAAAAAAATAATCCTTTTTATGTCACTTTCGGTTTTCTTTTTAATGAGTGGCTTTGATGTCATTGGACATCGGGGTGATCCAATCAAAGCACCTGAAGAGACTTTTGAAAGTTTCAACACGGCCTTTTCTGAAGGAGCCGATTATGTAGAACTGGACTTACATGTATCTAAAGATAACGTTCTAGTTGTTTCTCATGATCGAAACTTGGAACGTATCACAGGTACATCAATGGTCGTATCTCAGCAAAACTTTTCAACTCTAAGTCAATTGAATCAGGAAAATGGTGAGCCTGTCCACAGTCTTGACCAAGTCTTTGCACATTATAAAGACAATCCTAAGGCTAAGTTCTTGATCGAAACTAAAAAAACTAAAAAAGGTAATCCTCAAAATATGGAGGAACTTTTAAAAGCTTCAATTGACAAGTACGGTATGCAGCATCGGGTAATGTTTCATTCATTTTCAACTAAGAGCTTGCAAAATGAAGCCGAGCTAATGCCTGACATCCCTAGGATATTCATTGCTGGGACAACTAAAAGAGTTAATTTTGATGTCTTACAATATGTAACTGGTGTCAATCTGTCCTCAAATATCGTTACACCTGACATTATCAACGCTTTACACGCAATGAACAAGTCCGTTTATGTTTGGGACGAAATGAACGAGTCTCCTAGTAAATGGAATACTTTAGTCAATATGCCGATTGATGGAGTCGTTACTAATTATCCTGCTACTGGTAATGAATATCGGGAATTAAAGAATCAATCTCAAAGTGAGGTCCTCGATCAAAACGTCTTTTACTTGGGAACAAAGGATGAACCTATCTATGAGAATCCATATCGTTTAGTCAAAACTAAACATGAAGTACATCCCCTAGATGGATTCCACATCACTAAGATCATCAAGTTCCATGGCAATGAGTACGTTCAATTGGGTGAGAATTCATTTGCTAATGCTGAAGGATTCAATTCTGACTCTGCTCTACGTGAATTGCGCCCTTACTTTGGCGCTAAGGCTATCTTTAGAGGCCAAGAGCAAAATAATTATTTGTATCGTGATCCTCGAAGGAAAAACAGTATCGTCAATCGTCTAGAGTTTAATCAACCAGAACACATCTTAACTGTTCAAAAGCTTGGTACACAAGTGTGGCTTAAGCTTCCAGACGGCTGGATCAATGCCAAGGATGTCTTGATCCAATTAAATCCTGACAACTATCTTGGAAACGATAGTAAAGAAAGCTATTATGATCTACCAGTTGGTCAGAGATTTAAGAACCTTGACTTATTGGAAAACAATTTATATCTTAGACCAAGTACTGATCAACAACTAAAACGTGCTAAATTAATACGTGACTTCAATAGTTTGAATTTGATTTTTCCAATAAAAAACGACAATAACTCGATCAATCAAATTTAATAAATTCGCCATCTACTTAATCATTTGGTAGAATTAAAAGAATATTTCCATAGGGAGGCTTTTTAAAAACATGGCTATAGATTGGGAAAAAGAAATTGCACATCGTTCTGACGAGATGCTAAATGATTTATCAGAATTGGTAAGTATCAACAGTCAAAGAGATGTTGAACATAAAACTGAGGAATATCCACTAGGTCCTGGACCCGCAAAAGCACTTAAAACATTTTTAAGCTTTGCTAAAAGAGACGGTTTTGAAACAAAGAACGTTGATAACTTAGCTGGACGCATTGAATACGGTGAAGGTGAAACAGTTGGTATCCTTGCCCACGTTGATGTTGTTCCTGAAGGTCCGGGTTGGGAAACAGATCCATTTAAACCTGTTATCAAAGATGGAAAACTTTATGCACGTGGTGCTAGTGATGATAAAGGACCTGGGTTGGGTGCTTATTACGCCCTAAAGGTTATCAAAGAATTAAACTTACCTGTAAGTAAAAAAGTTCAACTTATCTTGGGTACTGATGAGGAAAATGATTGGACTGGTATCAATCACTACATGAAGTCTGAAACAATGCCAGAAATTGGTTTTTCACCAGATGCTCAATTTCCTGCTATCAATGGTGAAAAAGGAATCGTTTCATTTGATGTTCAGTTCCCTAATCCCTCAGACGGATTAGTTAAAAAGTTTGAGAGTGGTATCGTAGCAAACATGGTTCCTCAAAATGCCGATGCTGTGGTCGACCTCAACGAAATTAAATCAGATGAACTAAAAGATCTATTTGAACAATTCTTAACTGGTCATCCTGAAGTTAAGGGTTCAATCGACCTAACTGACGATGAAGCAACAATTCACGTCATTGGTAAAGGTGCACATGCTATGCAACCCGCTGTTGGTATCAACGCTGCAACTTATCTAGCAACATTCCTTACTAAATTAAACTTGAATGATCGTCAAAGACCTTACTTCGATTTTATTGCTAAAGATCTTCACTTAGATTTCGCAGGTAAGGCTTTAGGAATTGCTAATACTCACGAAGTTATGGGCGAATTAACACTTTCTCCTAATATTTTCAAATTTGATGATAATAATGCTTCTATCTTATTAAATATTCGTTATCCAAAGGGTGATGATGGTCAAAGTCTAACTGATAAGATCAATCAAAACTTACCTAAACGCGTTACCGCAACTATTAAGGGTCACAATCAGTTGCCTCACTTCGTTCCAGCTGATGATCCATTGGTTCAAACACTACTTGGTGCTTACAAAGATCACACTGGTGATGACAGTCCTGCCTATACAGTTGGTGGTGGTACATACGGACGTATCCTTAAAAAGGGTGTCGCTTTTGGTGCCATGTTCCCTAATGATGAGAACGTTATGCATCAACCAAACGAATACATCGACCTAGCTAAACTTCAAAAGGCTACTGCAATTTTTGCCGATGCTATCTACCGTTTAATTAAATAATTTTTATCCTTAAAAGTTCTATGGAGAGCCTTTTGCCATAGAACTTTTTTTGTTTTTGTACTTATGAAAGATTTTTATTATATAATTAAGCATATGTAACTTTTTAAAGGGGCTTATTTAAAAGTGAAAAATTTATGGAATAGCATCGTCCAAAGCTTTAAGAGCATCAAAAGCTGGTCTGACTTTGCTACAAGAGCCAATCTAACGATAGAGGTTATTCGACGAATTATCCTCTATTCCTTAGCCGGCATACTAATTTTAATGGGACTCGGATTCGGACTTGGTGTTGGTTATGTTTCGGCACTAACTAGTCAAGTTCAAGTACCCACTAAGCATGAAATGAAATCTCAATTACAAGATGTTAATAATTCTGCCACACTCTATTTTGCTAACGGTGAAAAAGTTGAAAATCTTCAAAGAGACCTCACTGGTAAAAGTATCAGTCTTTCCGAGATGTCACCTTATCTAAAAGAGGCAATCGTTTCCACTGAAGATAGTGATTTTTATCATCATAATGGTGTCGTCCCTAAATCTATCGTACGTGCAATTATTTCTGATATTACTGGTATCGGTGCACAAACTGGTGGATCAACTTTGACACAGCAAACTGTTAAGATGCAGTTACTTTCTTCTGAGACAACTTGGAAACGTAAAGCTGTCGAAATTTTCTTGGCTATGCGTGTCGACAAGTACTTCACTAAAGACGAAATTCTTGAGGACTATTTGAATGCCGCCACCTTTGGACGTAATAATAAAGGTCAAAATATTCAAGGCGTTCAAGCTGCTGCTCAAGGACTTTTCGGTAAAAGTGCAAAGAATTTAAACTTGGCTGAATCAGCTTTTATCGCTGGTTTACCTCAAAGTCCCTCAATTTATACACCTTACGATACGAAGGGTAAATTGAAGGATGATTATAGTTTGGGTCTGAAACGTAAGAATATCGTCCTTTACAGAATGTATCGTGATAATAATATCAATCAAGCTCAATACAAAGAAGCACAAAAGTTTGATTTAAAGGATGACTTCCAAAAACCAAGTAAATTAAGTTCTAAGACTATTAAGTATGGCTATCTTTATAATACTTTGACTGAACAAGCTAGAACCATTTTGATCAAACGTTTAGTTAAAAATGATGGTTTAAAATACGATACTGTCAAAAAAGACAAGGGCTTGTATACAAAGTATTACACTCAAGCCGATACCGAGTTACATAGTAAAAAGTATAAGATCCACAGTACCATCAATAAGGATCTATACATTGCTATGAATAAACAAACTCAACAATATAAAGCAAATCTTGGTACTACTCACACAGACAATGCCAAAGATCCTAACACTGGTAAATCGATCAAGATTTCAGAACCAGTTCAAAACGGTTCTGTTCTTTTAGATAATAAAACTGGTGAAGTATTGTCATTCGTCGGTGGTGTAAACTTCAAGAAATCACAACTGAACCATGCATTTGATACGCGAAGATCACCAGGATCATCTATCAAACCTCTGATCACCTATGGACCAGCGGTCGAAAATGGATTAATTGGTTCACAATCAATGCTAGCCGACTTTAAGACTAAGTATAAGGGCTACTCACCTACTGACTATGGAGAAACTATTCAAAATAAATTCCTATCAGCTCGTGAAGCACTAGAAGAATCATATAATATTCCAGCGGTTAATTTATATGACTATATCCGTAATAAGGGTGTCAGTTCTAAATCTTACATGTCAAAAATGGGTATTGATCTAACTAATCATGAATATGCTCAACTTGGTGTCACACTTGGTGGTTTAGATAAGGGGGTCACTGTCCTTCAACAAGCTAGTGCCTTCTCTACTTTTGCTAATAAAGGTGTCCACGTTGATCCTTATGTTGTTAAAGACGTAACTGAACCATCTGGTAAGACTATTTATAAACATAAAGGTTCAAAGAAACGTGTCTTCACTAAACAGACTTCCTACATTATTAAAAACATGTTGCATGGTGTTGTTACTAAAGGTACTGCCTCTGCTCTTTCATATGAATCAAACTTCAGTACTAAGAACCTCTTTGGTAAAACAGGTACTTCTAATGATTATCGCGATAATTGGTTTATTGGTAGTACTGACGGTATCACCTTGGCATCTTGGATCGGTTATGATAACTTCTATGGAAATAACTACAACTTAGCAAGTAATTCCACTGATATTAACCAAGAACAATGGGCCAATATGGCTAATGCTATTTACAAAGAAGACCCTGGTGTCATGAATATTCATAAGAAATTCACTAAACCTGAAGGGGTTGTTTCATACAAGGTTGATAAAGAAACTGGTACCTTACCGGGAACCGTTGAATATAACGGTATGACTGCTAAGGTCAACCAGCATATGACTACTTCTCTTTACTACAAAGGTAAACCTAGTGATATGTCGCATTCTGACTTTGCTATCGGCGGAAAGAGTAAGAACTATAAACTCTTCTGGGATAACTACTTTGGTAAGAGCAACGGTTATGGGGTTGTTAAACAAGTCGGAGAAACTTCTAAGTCATCTGATGAGCTTGCTTCTGAAAATGGTAGCGGACGGACATCTGGATTTAGCAATAGCACTAATAACAATGATTCTTCTGATGTTACAACAAGTACTTCTACTTCAACTGGAAATTCAAGAACTACGAACTCTACTACAAGTAATGGTACCTCTGAAACTGGTACCGGTAGTGGGTCTGGTTCCGGATCTGGAACTGGTAGTGGAACAACTAACATTACTGACGAATCTAGCACCGGCGGTTCTACAGGAACCACTGGGACTGGTACCGGAATAGTTGATCCATCAGCTGAATAAATATTAAAATGGACCATCGATTAATTTCGATGGTCCATTTCTTTAACCCTTGAACAATGATAGAATTATAGAGTTATTAACAAAGGAGTTTTTTTATGTATTTCAGTCCAGAATTCTTGCAGAACACCCTTTATCTTGTGGCAATCATACTGATTGCCTTTATGATCGGTATTACGCTTTACAAAATTAAAAATAATCTTAAAATCCTCGATAAGCCATTGATACTGTCATTTGTCGTCCTAATTAATACTTTATATTCAATTTTAACTGGATTCGTTGACCTACCTTATGAATTGAATGCTGTGGTAACTGGTGGTCTTACACTGATCACTTTTGGCTATATTATTGTTATCATCTGGGATTTTCATAAAGAAAATGTTAAACAAAAAAAATAGACCTTTCGGTCTATTTTTTTTACTTTTATCTTGTTGATTCACGTTTTACAATACTATAAGGTAACTTGATAGTATTTTCATCAATTTGTTCTTGATTCATCATTTTAGTTAAAAGACGCATAGCAACAGCACCAATATCATAAAGTGGTTCCTCAATTGAACTCATCTTAGGACGTGTTACTTCACAAAGAATCGTGTCATTACTTGTGATGATCTCAAAGTCATCAGGGATCTTAACGCCGCCTTTAACGGCTGAGTTCAATAATCCAGAAGCAAGAAGATCTTCTGTAACGTAAGCAGCTGTTGCACCACTGTTCTTAACAGCATCCCACATAGCTTCTCCGGCACGGACTGAATATTCAGCTTCAAAGACCAAGTTAGATGAGAAATTAATATGAGCTTTCTTCAAGGCACGTTTATAACCATCAAGTCTAAACTTGCCGTCGATTGGGTTTTCAAGACTTCCACCGACAAAAGCAATTTTCTTATGTCCATTTTGGACTAATTGATTAACTACACTGCATACAGCATCAGTGAAGTCTATATTTACACTAGCGGCCTCATTATTCTTATCAACAGAACCTGCCAAAACGATTGGCGTCTTTGAGTTTGACAAAGTACGCTTCAACTTCTTTGATAGTTGTTTGCCCATGTAAATCAAACCATCAACTTGCTTTGAAAGTAAGTTATTTAAGATCTGCTCTTCATCACCAACTGATTCTTGGATACTTGTAAGGATAATATTGTATTTGTACATTGAGGCAACATCATCAATTCCTTTGGCAAGGGATGCGTAATAAAGATCCGTAATATCAGGCAGGATAACCCCGATAGTAGTACTCTTCTTACTTGCCAAACCACGAGCAACCGCATTAGGACGATAGTTTAAACGATCAATGACTTCCAAAACTCGTTTACGTGTTTCTTCCTTAACGTTTGCATTTCCATTAACAACTCGAGAAATGGTTGCCATAGAAACGTTAGCTGCCTCAGCCACATCGTATATTGTTACTACTTTTTTTTCCATTTTTATATTCACTCTCTCAAATTTTCATTTAGATAACTTTAATTTATCAGAAAATAAGCCTAGTTGCAAGCGTTTTCCATATCAATACGACAAGTTTTCATAATTTTTCAAAGAGAATATCATGTTTTCAGTGTTATACTCGTAATTGTATTTTGATTTAAAAAGGGAGTGTTGGAAATGAAGAAACAATTATTAGAACTACAAGAATACTTAGCTAAGAAAAATTTGGATATTGCGTATATCTCTAATCCTACGGATATTCAATATTTTACTGGCTTCTATAGTGAACCAGTTGAAAGGATCCTTGCTCTACTAGTTTTCCCCGATAAGGACCCATTCCTATTTGCCCCTCAACTCGAGGTTGAATCTGCTAAAAAAGCAGGCTGGGATCAAGATGTCTTCGGTTATTTAGATCATGAAAAACCATTTGACCTTATTGCTGGACACATCAAAGATGTAACTGCCAACCCATTACATTGGGGCATCGAAAAAGATGACCTTTCTGTTGACAAATTTGAAGCTATCAGAGAACAATTTCCTAGCGCTGACTTCCCTGAAAACCTCTCTCGCTATATGGAAAACGCTAAATTGATCAAAACTGATGACGAGATAAAAGAACTAATTGCTGCCGGTAAAGAAGCTGATTACGCATTCTCAGTTGCCTTTAACGCCATCAAAGAAGGACGTACTGAACAAGACGTTGTAGCCGAGATCGAATATGCTATGATGAAAAAAGGTGTTATGCACATGAGCTTTGACACTATCGTCCAAGCTGGCGCAAATGCTGCTAATCCACATGGTGCCGCTGAAAAAAATCCTCTTAAGAAAAATGAATTAATCTTATTTGATCTTGGTACAATTCACAATGGATATATCAGTGATGCTTCTAGAACTGTTGCCTTTGGCAAGCCAGATGCTAAATCATTAGACATTTACAAAGTGGACTTAGAGGCACAATATGCTGCTATGGATGCTGCTAAACCCGGCGTAACTGCTGCTGAACTTGATAAAATTGCTCGTGACGTGATCACAAAGGCCGGTTATGGTGAATACTTCATTCACAGACTAGGTCATGGTATGGGACAATCAGAGCACGAATTTCCTTCAATCATGGAAGGAAATAACATGGAACTCAAACCAGGCATGTGCTTCTCGATTGAACCAGGAATCTATATTCCAGAAGTAGCTGGAGTTAGAATTGAGGATTGTGTTTATATCACTGACGATGGCTGCGAACCATTTACACATACCAGTAAAGAACTTACATATATAAACTAATTATTGCTACCTATGGTTTTTAATAAACTAACTTTATAAAAAATTTTACCCCGTACAAATACAAAATAAATCGTGTATGTACGGGGTTTTTATATACCACATTATTCTTATACTTAATTAATACAAAAAAACTAGTCAAAAGAGCCGTTCTGGAAGCATCAAAAGACAACAAAAAAGACTGGATCTCCCCAGCCCTATTTCTTAATATCGTCTTCATCGAAAACGATATTAGAATCGTCATCATTTATTTTATCTGCTGTATTAAGCATTTGTTGCTTTAATTCATCAGTTCTCTCATTGAAAGAATTAACTATCTTAGCGTCTGCCAGACCAACACCACCATTGTTAAAGTCGCCACGAATCGTTTTGACATTTTCCAATAATTTTTGACCTGATTCACTAGTTAAATATTTAGAGGCACCATAGCCTACAACACTACCCAAGGCTAGTCCCAAAACGAATTTATTTTTCATAATTAATCTTTCTTCTTTCTTGGCACTAACTTGGCAACTGATTTAACAATTGAAGCTGCACTAGAAAGATTCATGATACTATGTATTCCAAATCCAGAATTTGGCTTTTCAGCTGTAGCATTGGCAGCCTTTTGACCTAAGTTTTCAACTGTTTCAAAAAGTGGGTTCAGCTTCTCAGCTTTACTATTAACGTCATCCATCAAAGTATTAGTCTTATCAACTAATTGACTACTTTGACTCATAAGATCGTCAGTATTCTTTGAAAGAACTTCCACCATCTTAGTTGTTTCTTTCATTGTTTCTTGTAATTCTTTAAGTAACTTAGCTGTTTGAACTAGCGTCATAGCCAAGTAAACAACCAAAGCAACAAAAGCGATTGCTGCGATTAATCCTGCAATTTGTCCACCTGTCATATCAAATTCCTCCTAAATTTTAATAGCAATCTAATATTAGCATTATCGCGGTATTACAGCAATCAATTACCAATTAATCCAGTCAGGCCATTCCGTTTCTAATTTCCTAATTGCACGCCCACGATGGCTGATTTCATTTTTTTGATCAAGTGTCAATTCAGCCATCGTTTTTTTCAATTCTGGCAAATAAAATAATGGATCATAGCCAAAGCCGTTGTCACCTTCTGGAAAGTTAGCTATTCTACCCCTAACTTCACCCTCAACAACAAGGTCTTCTTCGTTATTAGGATTAGAAAATACCAATGTCGTTACAAATCTAGCGGTTCTCTTTTCTTCAGGAAAGCCACCTAATTCAGCTAATAACTTAGCATTATTAGCAGCGTCATTATGATCTCCTGCATATCTTGCCGAATAGATACCTGGCTGGCCGAATAAGGCATCTACTTCAAGTCCGGAGTCATCAGCAATGGTTGGTAAATTAAAGCGCTCCATCACTGTATGTGCCTTTATTTGAGCGTTCTCTTTAAAACTTTCACCGTTTTCTCTGATCACTGGTACATCATTTAGATCCAGTAAAGTTCTTAATTCAATTTCTGACTCATCAAAAATTCTTCTGAACTCTTTAGCCTTATTGGGATTACTAGTAGCAATTATGATTTCTTTCATTGTTATTTCTCCACATTTACTAAACTTATTTCTTCAATATCTGTTGCTAACCAACGTGTAGCTAGCCGTTTAAAATCATCAATATTACCAGTAGCATGCAATTCGATCTTAGAATTCTTAGTGTCAGTTAGCATATCATTTTCTTTTAAAAATTTCTTAGTGATCGTAACAGTTGCGACTCCTGAATCGACTAATTGAACATTTGGCAAAAAGCTTTGAATTTGATCTCTTAACATTGGGAAATGTGTACATCCCAATACTAAGGTGTCATAATCATTATTTTTATATGGTTTCAAAGTTTTAGCAATATTATTTTTAGCAACATCAGTATCAGCAATATCTTTTTCAACAAGAGTTACAAATTCTTGAGCGGCGACCCCCAAAACGTCAATATTACTATCTAGACTTTGAATAGCTGTGCTATAACTTTTGGCATTGATAGTTGCCTCTGTACCGATAACACCAATATGCTTTGTTTTGGTAACTTGTGTTGCAGAAATTGCACCTGGTTCAATTACCCCGATCATCGGGATCGAGAACTCTTTTCGTAAGGTTGGCAGTGCATTAGCTGTGGCCGTATTGCAAGCGTAGATAATGACTTTAACATTTTGGTCAATTAAATATTGCACCAATTGTCGAGTACAACCGATAATTTCTTCTTTTGTCTTAACACCATACGGCATTCTTGCCTCATCCCCGATAAAGACAATATCTTCGTCTGGTAATTGACGAATAACTTCTTTGGTTACGGTTAAGCCACCTAAACCTGAATCTAATAATCCTATTGGTCTGTTGTCGCTCATAATACACCTCTATAATTTATTTTCACTTTAATGATTTAATTGTATATTTAACCAAAATTTTTAACCGATCTGTTACAATCACTTAAAAAGCAACTATCCTAATGATATAATAAATTGTCATAAAAAAGGAGTTAAAATAATGGCCGCAAAATCAAAAAAAACAAATCCAGAGTTAGCTGAACGTGACATCCCCGACGTTCTCAAAGAAAATGAAAATGGCGAAGGTTCACAGTTAACCGAAAATTATTTTGCAGTTTCAGTGCTCCGCGACTTTGTTCTTTCAGATCTATTAAAGAAAGATTCAGTTGAAATGCTCTATTGGGCGGGTAAGAATCTCAGTAGAAACCTCGTTTTGGACATGCAAAGTCTTCCAGAACTATTCACTAAAGCGGGTTTTGGTGATCTTGAAATAGCAAAACAAACAAAAACCAGCTATCAATATACTTTAAATGGACCTGAAGTCGAACAACGTTTTAATTTGAACAATGACGATCCTGAATTCTCATTAGAAACAGGAGTAATTGCTGAGACTGTGGAAAAAACGATTGATGCTTATTGTTTGGGAACTTATACAACCAACAGTAAAGCTCAAAGTGTTTCGATTAAAATCGAAATCGATCGAAACTAAAGTTTACAACAAAAAAGACGATCAAGCAAAACTGCTTGATCGTCTTTTTGTTTATTTAATGAATTACAACCGCATCGCCGGTTATATACATGCCACAAACGTTATCTTTAGCTGGTTCGCTAGTAACTTTGACATTGAATAAGGCATCATATCTACCGCTGTTCATATCAGCATATGCTTGTGCCAAACAATCATTATAAGCTTTTTGGCAGTTAACAATATCATCATGAGCAATGTAGATCTTTGGTGATTGATATTTGAAACCATCAGGAATAGGTCCTTGGCTGACGATATCCTTCACATTACGGAAACGTTTATCAATCTTTGATCCGCCGTAATCTTCGTCACGTTTGCTGATGGCCTTTTCAACTTCTTCATTAACCTCATCTTTACGAGTATTAATAAGATTTGAAACAACATCATAAATTTCAGCAGGATCACCAATACCATCACCAATACAGAACTTATCAATACTGTAAGCAATTTCCACTGGAGCATTTTCAGTGAATGTCACATTTCTGTCTTCCAAGAATCCATAACCAATAATTGCCATGTTAGGTTTTATCTGAAAGTCATCCATGTAGAATTTGATTGGATCTGTGATGTCTGCCCAAACATTCATGACATAATAGTTATTGAAATAAAACATCAAGACACTGCGTTTGCCATAGTATTTTTCATCTTTAACATTTCCAATAACAGCGCCCTTCCAGACGATTTTATCCTCAATTTTATGTTTCTTCAAATCGCGCTCTAATTGTGCCGGAATATTAGCTTGCCATTCAAAGATATCATTAATAATTTTTTGTTTTAGTGCCTTATTGTCGACATTTAAATAAAAGTTATCATCAATTTTGTCCATCTATATCCACTCCTTGTTTTTAAACACTCTACAAGGTCATTATTTAATCGATTCAGACTAAAAGTCAATCTATTTTCCGATAATAATAATATCGCTTACATTATATATTTACATGGAAATATTATTATTCCAGTACTATATAAAAAGCCATGTTTGCATAGCAAGCATGGCTTTTTTTAATGATACTAATCAGTATATCCATCCAAAATTTTAGCTAATTGAGCTTTACTGTGAAATCCAGTTATCTTTTCAACAACTTCGCCGTCTTTTTTGACAATTAGTGTTGGGATAGCCATGATTCCAAATGATTCTGGTGTTTTAGGATTAGCATCTACGTCCATCTTAGTGAACTTAACTGCATCATTTTCCTCAGATAGATCCTCAATGACAGGTGATTGCATGCGACATGGACCACACCATGTAGCCCAAAAGTCTGTCAATACTACGCCGTCTTTAGTTTCTTCTTGAAAATTTGCATCTGTTACTTCATCAACCATGAAATCACTCCTTTTTAAATCACTCATATAAAGGTATCACTTTCGGACAATTCTAGGAAACATTTTGTATCGAAAATCTAAAGATCAACGATCGTAGCACCTGAACCACCTGAACTTGCAGGAGCATATCCAAATGACTTAACTCTTGGGTTTGTCTGCAAATATTTAGTAACACCTTTTCTAATTACTCCCGTACCGAATCCATGAACGATGGTAACTTGATTATAACCCGCTAATAACGCTTCATCAATATATCTATCCAATTCAGTCATTGCTTCTTCATAACGTTTACCACGTAAGTCTAACTTACTAGAAAGGCCTGAACTCCTAGTTCTTCTGACCATCGTTGGCTTAGGTTCATCTTCATCTTTAGAAGCTTGGATCTTTTCCAGATCATCACTCTTGAATTTCATTTTGAGGATACCCAGTTGAACTTCATATTCATCGTTACGATTTTTACGAACGATCGTACCATTTTGACCATAAGGAATAGCTTTGACTTCATCGCCAACTTTAAGAGCCTGATTACGTTTATTACGACGTAAAACACGATTCTTTTTGACAGTTTCATCTTGATGAAGATTCTTCAACTCAGTTTTTGCACTGATAAGTTGGTCCTCTTTAACCGCAACACCTTTACGTTCCATTTCACGCAAATGATCTATGATCTTGTCCGACTTCCCTTTAGCACGCGCAACGATTTGATTGGCACGAACTTTAGCGGCTTGGATCTCACTATCTTTCGAATTAGCCAAAGCAACTTGTTTTTGATCATAGTCATCTTCAATAGCCTTATTTTTAGCTAATTGTTCGGACAAGTCTTGATTCTTTTGTTCAAACTCTTTACGACGATTCTCTAAATCAGTGATCATATTATTTAAATCTTGGCTTTCACCACTCATTAATGATTCACCACGTTCGACCACATCACGATCCATACCCAAGCGTCCAGCAATATTAAAGGCATTACTTGCTCCGGGGATACCGATCAATAAGCGATATGTTGGTCTCAATGACTTATCATCGAATTCCATACTGGAGTTGATCGTTTCTTCGGTATTATAAGCAAATACTTTTAATTCTGGATAATGCGTTGTTGCCATGATCATACAATTTGATTTAGACAGTTTCTCCAAAATGGCGATTGCAATTGATGCACCTTCTTGAGGATCTGTTCCGGCACCTAACTCATCGATCAAAACCAAACTATTTTGAGATACCTTGTGGATAATATTAATAATATTGTCCATATGTGATGAGAATGTTGACAAATTTTGTTCAATTGATTGTTCATCACCAATATCAACAAAGATCTCATCAAAAACGGCAACTTCACTCTCTTCATGAGCGGGAATGAATAATCCTGCCTGTGCCATGGCTTGGATCAAACCTAGGGTCTTCATAGTGATAGTTTTACCACCAGTATTAGGTCCAGTTATCAACATAGTTTTGTAGCCATCACCAATTTTAATATCATTGGCGACCACTCGATCAGGATCAATCAAAGGATGCTTAGCCGCTTTTAAGTCAACGACACGTTCTTTAGAGATCAAAGGTTCAGTACCCGTGATTTCTTTAGCATACTTAGCCTTGGCATTGATCAAATCGAATTGAGCCAAAACATCATTATTCTTAACAATATCATCAATTTCTGGGCGAACTAAATCAGATAGTTCATTCAAAATTTTAATTTCTTCCAACTTCTCAGAAGTTTGATTATCGTGTAATTGATTATTCAAGCCTACAACTGCTTGCGGTTCAATATAAAGTGTTTGTCCACTGGCACTTTGATCATGAACAACTCCACCAAATTTGGCTCTATATTCAGTTTTAACGGGAACAACAAACCGATCATCACGTAACGTAACGATTGCTTCAGTTAAATACTTGGTACTCTTTCCTCTAGTATATTGTTCCATTGCATGTCTGATCTGCCCACTCAAACGTTCTATATGTTCTCTGATATATTTTAGATCTGGGGATGCGGCGCTTAAAACTCGACCGCTATCGTCCAATGATTTATTGATCCTAGTCGTCAAAGTCGGATTATCGATCAAACCATCATTTAATTCATATAGTTGTCGAAGATCAACTGCATCATCATGCAAACCTTCAAAAAATTCTTTTAATTCACTTGTATTTTTTAGAACTTGCCCAATTGCGGCTAATTCGGTTCCATTTAAATTACCATCTTTTTTGAGTCGATTAGCCTGGTCATTAAGATCGGCTAATTTTCTAACCGGAATCTCACCCTTTAAACGGACGATATCCATACCATCTTTAGTTTGATCGATCATTATTTGAACGATCGATTCGACTGACATTGGCATTAATTTTTTTAGTAATGTATGTCCTCGAGAGGTAATCAAAAACTTCCCTATTTCAGCTTTTATCTTGTCAAACTCCAAAACATTTAATGCTTTATTATTCATTTAATCTCCTCTTAGTAAATAAGACTGAAACAATTGAATTGTCCCAGCCCTATCTTTAGATACCACTTATTAAAAGCGTTGTTAACGCGTGAGTCAATATTGGAGTACTCCTGATCATTGCTGCTGCAATAAATGAATGTTGCAACGAATTTTGAATACCAGTGACCGGTATCATTGCCATAGTCAAAAGGATCAAAAAGATCATTACATAGTTGACCAGCAATCCGAGTATTCCCCCGCTCAAGAGGTTAACATCATTGTACATTGGAAAATAAGTTAATTTCTTAAAATATAAGCCAATGAATCGCATGACGATCCAACCAATAAAGCAGACAAAAATAAAGGCAAATGCACGATAAAATGCGTCGTCTAATTCCATCCCGACTTTCGTTGAAAAGAAAGCAAATTCACTTCCCAAATTAGCGGAAGGATATGGTATTAACATTTCAAATTTTGGTCCCAAAGCTCTAGCCGAGATCCATGCTATCCCAAAGAATATTGTATATCCAACTGTATAAAAAGCTTGCATCAACAGTCCGCGTCGAGAACCGACGTAAAAACCGTAGACTAAACATAAAACAATTAAAAGACTCAGCATTATATCCCCTTTAATTCCGTATCACTCAAGTTTTGCATAAATGCGGGACAAGAGATTAAATAATCCTCTTGTCCCGCTTTTTATCGGTTATTCATCTTGTTCTTCATCTGAACTGAATGTATTAAGTACTTCTTGAATCATATCCCATTCTTCATCATCTTCGATGGGGTCTAATTCACCAGCATCAACATCCCCATTTTCATCAGGTGTAAATGAGAAAGCTTGTACTTCAATTTCACTTGAATCTTCTACATCTTTAGGATACAAGACGACATATGATTTGCCGTAATCTTCTGAATCAAAGGTAAAAAGAATCTTGTAAGTTTCTTCATTTCCTTGATCATCACTTAAAATCACTTCATCCAAATCTTTTGGTGATTGTGGATTTTCATTCATATTTTCACCTATTTTCGTGTTAACTTACCTTTCGCATCTAAATAATTTTGTAAAATCATTTCGGCAGCAACTTTATCAATAACTTTTTTACGTTTCTTACGCGAAACATTCGCTTCATCGACCAACATACGTTCGGCTTGAACGGTAGTCAATCTTTCATCGATAAAATCGACTGGCAAATCAAATTTTTCTTCCACCATGTTACCGTACTCACGAGACTTTTCAGCTCTAGGTCCCTCAGTATTATTCATATTCTTAGGTAAACCAATGACAATGCCTGTTGCCTGTTTATCTTTGATAATTTCTGACAATCTGTCTAATCCAAAATCATCATCATCTTCATTAATACGAATAATTTCAACTCCTTGAGCAGTCCAGCCTAATAAATCACTAGCGGCTACCCCAACAGTTCTTGAGCCCACATCTAATCCAAGTAGACGCATTATTTACTTTGACCGAGATAACTTTTGACTAACTCTTCAATTATCTCGTCCCTTTCATGCTTCAAAATTAGATTTCTGGCATCGTTGTGTCTTGGAATATATGCTGGATCCCCTGATAACAAGTATCCGACAATTTGATTGATGGGATTATATCCCTTTTCTTCTAAGGACTGGTAGACACTTTGAAGTGTATCTTTTACATCTTTGCCTTTATTCTCATTAAAGTCAAAACTCATTGTTTTATCAAGTGAACTCATGGCAAACCTCCATATAACATTATTTAAATGGTTGAAAAAATCTTACTTCAATTATAGCCCACTTTAATAAGATTTAATAACATCTTTGGCCATTTGTAACGCATTTGTTAAACCAGCAGGGTTTTTACCACCAGCTTGTGCCATATCTGGACGACCACCGCCGCCACCTTGGATCTCTTTAGCAATCTTCTTGATCACATCGCCGGCTTTAACACCTTTAGTTTGAGAATCCTTATTTACAGCAACTACTAAGCTGGCTTTTTGATCTGCGCTTGCGCCTAGCACTAAAATATCAGAACTTTGATCGTTCTTCCACTTATCAGCCAATTGACGTAAAGCGGCCATATCTGCTGGAACTATATCAGCAATAACTTTGAACCCATTAATGTCCTCAACATGATCAAAAATCTCATTTGATTTTTGACTAGTTAATTGTGTCTTAAGATTCTGGTTATCACGTTTTAAAGCTTTATTATCATCGATCAATTGACTTGCACGTTGTGGGACATCCTTCAATTGATTTACTTTCATCATATCAGCTGTTTCTTGCAATAGCTGTAATTGAGTATTCAAGTATTCAAATGCTTCCTCACCAGTTACGGCTTCAACTCTTCTGATACCTGAACCAATGGCTGATTCAGAAGTGATCTTGAATAATCCCAGTTCAGAAGTATTTCTGGCATGCGTACCACCACAGAATTCGACTGAATAGTCATCAATTTCAACGACACGTACTAAATCACCGTATTTTTCACTAAAGAGAGCAATTGCGCCCTTCTTTTGTTTAGCTTCCTCAATAGGTAAAACTTCTGTCTTAACAGGAATAGCTTCCCAGATTTTCTTGTTAACGATTGTTTCTAATTGACCGATTTGGTCCTTTGTTAAAGCAGAATTACTGTTAAAATCAAATCTCAAGTAATCTGGTTCAACTAATGATCCGGCTTGATGTGTTCTTGGTCCAACAACATCACGCAAAGCCTGATCTAATAAATGAGTAGCTGTATGATTGTGACGCACTTTTTCACGGAAATCAACATCGATCTTCAATTCATACTCTGCATTTTGTTTCAATTCATTGAAAACATTAACTACATGAATATTTTGACCATTTGGTGCATGTTGAACATCGACAACTTCTGCTACTTGGTTGCCATTATCATCATAAATCCCACCAATGTCAGCCACTTGTCCACCCATTTCAGCATAGAAAGGTGTCTTATCAAAAACTAATTGAGCTTTACCTTCAGCAACAGCTGAAACTTCGTTATCATCGGAAACGATATCCTTTAATGTAGCCTTAATATCCGTTTGATCATAACCCACGAATTCGCTCTTTGTTTTGATTTCCATCAATGTTTCATCTTGCATACCCATAGATTGTAAGTTTCCACGAGCATCACGAGCACGTTGTTTTTGAGCTTCCATGTTTTCTTTGAAACCAGCTTCATCAACATCCAGTCCTTCATCATGAGCATACTCGCGAGTCATTTCCAATGGGAAACCGTAAGTATCATATAGTTTGAAAGCAGATGCTCCATCGATCATCTTTTCATTCTTTTTGTGAAGGTCACTGATCACACCGTTTAGTAGTGCTAAACCGTCATTTAAAGTATCTGAAAAGCGTTTTTCTTCTTGTTGGATTGTCTTAGCAATAAATTCTTGTTGTTGACTAACTTCTGGATAGTAGCTTTCCATGATTTTACCAACAGTTGGAACAAGTTTATAAAGGAATGGACCATCAATACCGATTTTCTTACCATTTAAAACAGCACGTCTGATCAAACGTCTGATAACGTATCCTCGACCTTCATTAGAAGGCAAGGCGCCGTCACCGACAGCAAATGAAACTGTTCTGGCGTGGTCAGCGATGATTTTAAATGATACATCATCTTCGGCATTAACGCCATATTTACGATTGTTACTTAATTCTTCAGCTTGTTCAATGATTGGTTTGAAAAGGTCAGTTTCAAAGTTAGTCTTTGATCCTTGAATAATAGAAACTAAACGTTCTAGTCCCATACCCGTATCAATATTTTTATGTGGTTGTTCAACATATTTACCATTTGACAAGTGGTTTAGTTCTGAGAAAACAATATTCCAAACTTCCAAATATCTTTCATTCTCGCCACCAGGATAATTTTCAGGATCATCTTCTGATAGATTATTGAAACTTTGACCACGATCATAAAAGATTTCTGAATCAGGGCCACATGGACCTTCCCCGATATCCCAGAAGTTGTCTTCTTCTTTTAGAATATGATCTGGTAAAATACCTACTTCTGCCCAAAGCTTTTGAGTTTCAGTATCCTTTGGATAAGTTGTGACATAAAGTTTTTCAGCATCCATATCGATCCATTCCGGACTTGTTAGAAATTCAAAGGCCCAAGGAATAATTTCTTTCTTGAAATAATCACCAACGGAAAAGTTACCAAGCATTTCAAAGAATGTTTGGTGACGAGCTGTTTTACCAACGTTTTCGATATCATTAGTTCTAATACACTTTTGAGCATTAGTAATTCTAGGGTTCTTAGGAATCACAGTTCCATCAAAATACTTCTTCAATGTGGCAACCCCGGAATTGACCCATAGTAAAGTCGGATCATTGACTGGCACTAGAGATGCACTAGGTTCAACGGTGTGACCTTTCGTTTGGAAAAAATCTAAAAACATTTTTCTTATTTCTGCACTAGATAAATTTTTCATTTTATCTCCCCTAATATAGATGATTTCTTCATAAGACCACTCAAAAAAAAATAAAAACCGCTGCAATTCAAGGACGCCACTGCGCGGTACCACCTTGTTTGCAACGATTTTTCGTTAGCCTCTCAAAAAGTTATATTCAATTAACATTTTGGTAGCATCTAAATAATTAGTTGTCTAGGCATTCTCACCGGCTAGCCTTCTCTTTTGACACTTATCATTTGATATATCCAATGAAAATATTAACGACACAACTAAAAAAAGTCAATATTTAAATCCCTATCCATAATTCTATTCAAATATTTTAAATTGCCGTACTGATCTTATTGGCATATTCAGCTAGATCTTCTCCTTTATTAATTAGATCAACAATCGCACTGCCAATGATTATTCCATCAGCCAACTCCGAAAGATCTTTGGCTTGTTGCACTGAATGAATACCAAATCCAATTGCTACTGGAACGTCAGTAACTTCTTTGATTCTTTTTATTGTCGGACTCAACTCATTTGAAAAATCTTCACGCTTTCCGGTGACTCCCATAGAAGAGACCATATAGATGAATCCTTGTGCTGCTTTAGCAATTTTAATAATTCGCTCATCAGAAGTTGGGGCGATCAGCTGAATCAAAGAAATATTATATTTATCCGTATATTTCTTTAAATCACCTTGTTCTTCAAGTGGTAAATCGGGGACCACCAAACCATCAATGTTTAATTCATGACATTTCTTACAGAAAGCTTCGTAACCGAACTTAAAAGCAATATTCGTATATGTTAGAAAAACAATCGGTACATTCGTTGATTCTCTGGCCTTTTCAACAATATCAAAAACTAAATTAACATTTACTCCTGCTTTAAAGGCTCTTAAATCAGCTGCTTGAATTACCGGACCATCGGCGACCGGATCTGAAAAGGGAATCCCTAATTCCACAATATTTGCTCCGTTATCGGCCAAGGTCAAAATATTTTGGACAGTTGTTTCAAAATCAGGATCGTCGGCCACTACAAACGGTATAAAAGCCTTTTTATTTTCAAAAATCTTTTGTAATTTATTCATCAATATCTCTCCCTCTATACTTGGCTATTGAAGCAACGTCTTTATCACCACGGCCTGACAAAGTGCAGATAATAATTTTGTCTTTTGACATTGTTGGAGCTAATTTCTCAACATAAGCCACAGCATGACAACTTTCAATGGCAGCAATTATACCTTCGGTTTTAGCAATATATTCAAACGCATCGACGGCCTCATCATCGGTTATACCAACATATTTAGCACGCTTAGTAATTGCTAGATGTGCATGTTCTGGTCCAACTCCTGGGTAATCTAGACCTGCTGAAATAGAATAAACTTTGTCAATTTGACCATCATTATTTTGTAGGAATAATGATTTCATACCATGAAAGATTCCCGTTGAACCACGTTCGATTGTAGCTGCAGTTTGATCAGTATCAACACCTTTTCCAGCAGCTTCACAGCCAATCAATTTAACATCTCCATCAGCAATATATTCAGCAAAACTACCGATTGCATTACTACCTCCACCCACACAGGCAACTACAGCATCTGGGAGTCTTCCTTCAACATCAAGTATTTGACGTTTTGATTCTTTACTAATAACACTTTGAAAGTCATGGACCATTTCAGGAAATGGATAAGGTCCAACTGCTGATCCCAAAACATAAAAAGTATCATCAACACGTTGAGTCCATGCTTGCAAAGTGGCATTAACGGCATCTTTCAAAACCATGGAGCCAGTCGTCACTGGATGCACCTTGGCACCTAATAATTCCATACGATAAACATTTAATTTCTGTCTGTCGGTATCCATCTTCCCCATGTAAATCTCACATTCCATCCCAAACAATGCGGCGATCGTCGCTGTAGCAACTCCATGTTGGCCTGCTCCCGTTTCCGCTATCAAACGCGTTTTCCCCATGCGTTTGGCAATTAAGGCCTGTCCAATAACATTATTTATCTTATGTGCACCTGTATGATTAAGATCTTCTCTTTTGAAGTAGACCTTAGCTCCCCCAAGGTCTTCAGTCATGTTCTTTGCATAGTACAAAAGTGATGGACGATTGGCATAATCATTTAAAAGTGTTTTCAATTCCTCTAAAAAATCTGGATCAGTTTTATATTTGTCATATGCCGCTGAAACTTTATTCAATTCTGTCATTAGTGTTTCGGGAATAAATTGTCCGCCAAATTCACCATAATAGCGTGACTTAGGATCAGTTTTCTGCATTTCTTTCATAGTATTTTCTCCTTACAATTTATGTACTTTATTTACAATTTGTTTTATTTTTAATGGATCTTTTTTATTGTCAGTTTCTACTCCGCGGGATACATCAATAATATCTGGAGCAACTTGTTTGATGGCCGTAGCAACATTATTTATATCAATCGCTCCAGCCAAAATATTTGGCTTTAGTAGCAGTGATGACCAATCTAACTTCTTACCATCTCCCGAACCACTATCTATCATTAATAGATCTGCGTGAGTTTGGATGATTTTATTAGTAGGCAGTTTAAAAACTTGAATGACTTTCATATCAAGATCCTTTAATCTATCAACCAATTTTTCTGATTCATTGCCATGCAGTTGAATAATTGAAATGGCACCACTATAAACGGCCTCAAGCATCACATTGATTGGTGCATCTACAAATACTCCAACACTTATAATTTTAGGATCGAGTAGTTTACGTAATTTTATAACCTGCTCTAATTCAACATGATGACGTCCCTCCGCAAAAATAAATCCAGCATAATCAGGTACAGCCTGATTGACGGCTTTTATGTCACTTTCTGTCATCAATCCACAAATTTTTATTTTTGTCATAATTTACGCTTCTTTAAATTCATTGATTATTTTTAACTTGTCATTAGCTCTCATAAAAGTTTCTCCAATCAATACTTCATTTACATCGGCTTTTTTTAAGAGTTTGATATCTTCAATTGATTTGATACCACTTTCAGCAATGAAGGGAATTTGTTTAGGAACAAAATTTCTTAATTTTAAACTATTATTCAGATCAACCGTAAAGTTCTTTAAATTGCGGTTATTGACTCCAATGATCTTAGCACCCGCATTAAGAGCAATGTCTAATTCACTTTTCGAATGCACTTCCACGATTGCTGCCAAATCTAATTCATCAGCCAATTGTTGAAAATTCTTTAATTGTTCTGGTGTCAAGATTGCTGTTATCAACAAAATAATATTGGCTCCAGCAAATTTAGCTTGGTAGATCATATATGGATCGATCACAAAGTCTTTTCTAAGAACTGGTACGTCAACTTCTTTGACAATCTCAGTCAAATATTTCAATTTACCTTGAAAATATTTGGGTTCAGTTAAAACTGAAATTGCATCCACACCAGCCTGTTGATATTCATTAGCTATTTCTAGATAAGGGAAGTTATCAACAATTACTCCCTTTGAAGGTGAAGCTTTTTTCACTTCACCGATAAATCCCATATCCGAATTTAAGAATTTTGCTATGACATTTTCAATATTATGACCTGTTTTTTCATTTTTGATTCTTTCTTTTGTAGTTGACACCAAATCATCTAATATCATGCGACTAATCCAACTTTAGTCAGATCAATGAATTTTTCTAATTGTCGCATTGCTGCACCAGAGTCAATGGCCTGCGTTGCCATTTGGATTCCATCAGCTATTGTGATTTCAGGTTTAGCCGTATGAATTGCCACACCGGCATTTAGAAGTACTACGTCCCTATGTGCATCAAATTTACCATTTAAAACATCACGTGTTATTTGTGCATTTTCATTTGGTGTTCCGCCAATAATATCTAACTTATTGCACCGCTTAATACCAAATTTTTCTGGTGTTATTTCATATTTACTCAATTTGCCATTAATTATCTCTGCAACTGTTGTAGGCGCCGATGCAGACACTTCATCAAACCCATCTTGCCCATGGATCACAACTGCATGTTCTACCCCTAATTGATCTAAAACCTTTACCATAGGTTCTACTAGTTCTTCGTCATAGACACCTAGCATTTGATATGCTGCATGTGCTGGATTTGCTAAAGGTCCCAAAATATTAAACAAAGTTCTAATACCTAATTCTTTTCTGACTGGAGCAACATATTTCATTGCTTTGTGATATTCTTGTGCAAACAAGAAGCAGATTCCAATTTGTTTGAGGATAGTCTCACTTTGATTTGGATCAATATTAATTTGAACACCTAAAGCTTCTAACACATCGGCTGCCCCACTCTTAGAACTAGCTGCCCTATTACCATGTTTTGCAACCGGAATTCCGGTTGCCGACACAACGAACGCTGAAGTGGTTGAAATATTAAAAGAATTAGAATGATCACCACCAGTTCCTACAATTTCCAAAACCGGTTCATCGACCTTGAATCCCAACGCATGTTTTCTCATAGCATCCGCAGCTCCGGCTATTTCCTCAACCGTTTCTTTACGAATAGATAAAGCTGTTAGAAAACTTGATATTTGAACATTGCTTGTTTTACCGCTCATAATTTCATCGATCACTTGGTTTGTTTCTTCAAAAGTTAAATCTTGACCTTGAACTAATTTTTTAATAGCACTTTCAATTTTTTCTTGCATAATGGTTCCTCCAATTTAATTTTTTACGCTAAATCAAATTGTGAAGACCATCGTTTTCCAGGATTTTGTATCATTTAAGTTCTCCTTTTAAAAAAGATACAAAAAAATCCGCCCATAAACTTATTAAGTTTAAGGACGGATATATCCGCGGTACCACCTTATTTTAATAGACTCATAGTGTATGCAAAATACAACAGCACTACTATCCATTACTCTTAGCAAAGGGCTATCACCCTTCCGACAACTGACGTATGCCTAACGTTTCTTTGTACTAATTTGATATTAAAATTAAAGCAATTTTAATAATCAGATATTTGAAAGAACCCTCGATGGTCCATTTAACTATCTGCGTTTGGTTACACTCTCAGCAACGGTAACTCTCTGTGCATGCACAATAGTCTTGATCTCCATCTCATCGGTTTATGGACGAATTTGTTTTGTTGTTATAGAGATTAAGACTATTGCTAGTGTTTGTCAACATAAAATTAGATTTTTTTAATCTTATGTGTCTAAAAATAATATTATAAGGTTAAACGATTATTTGTTATTACTACGTCTCTTATCGCGTTGTTTACGCATTTCTTGACGATTCTTGATCTTTCTTTGTTGACGTTTTTCAGTAGAGATTGCTTGCCTGATCTTCTTTTTATAGCCAGGCTTCTTCTTGGTCTTTTGTTTCTTAACAAAACCAACTAGTTTTGGATCAAGCTTTTCTTGACTAGCATGACGATCTTCACGACGATCACGTTCGTAACCATCGACGATCTCATTGTTCTTCAATTCCTTAGGTTTGAATTTAATACCTAAGTGTTCGATCTCGCCTACTTTGTTTTCTTCACCTGGAGCATAAAGAGTGATAGCAGTTCCGGACATTTTATTACGTCCAGTTCTACCAACACGATGAATAAAGAATTCCAAATCATCAGGGATCTCAGCATTAATAACGTGTGAAACACCATTGATATCGATTCCACGAGCAGCCAAATCAGTTGCTACAACAAATTGATATTCCATATTCTCAATTTGTTTCATAACTCGTTTTCTCTCACGAGGAGTCAATCCACCATGAATTCGAGCAACTTTAAGTCCCTTATTCTTTAAATACTCATAGATTTCATCAACAGATTTTTTGGTATTAGCAAAAATCAAGGCCATATATGGTGAACCTAAAGTCATTAATTGATAGATCAATTCTTTCTTATCACGGCCATGTGTGAACATTAACCAGTTATCAACATTCTTAGCAATAACTGATGAGTTCTTCAATTCAACACGCTTAGGACCCTTCATATATTTCTTCAAGAATGGTTCTAATTTCTGTGGAATAGTAGCTGAGAAAACCATCATTTCATGGTTTTCTGGCATCTTAGCAGCAATACGATCGATATCGTTTAAGAAGCCCATATCTAAAGTCATATCTGCTTCATCAACAACAAAACGTTCCACATTTTCGACATGTAGGTCATTTTCACGAATCAGGTCCCAAAGCCTACCTGGTGTTCCGATTGCAATTTGCGGTTGATGAGCCTTTAATTTTCTCTTTTGACGTTCACGATCAGCGCCACCAACAAAAATAAAAGCGTTATATTCTTCAGGATAATTTTTTAGGATATTTTGTGTATCTTCATATATTTGGTAAGCCAATTCACGACTAGGTGTCGCGATCAAAGCTTGCGCAGTTTGGTTCTTAGTCAAGGCATTTAGAATTGGCAATAAGAAAGCATGAGTCTTACCAGACCCTGTTTCTGATTGAACAATAATGTCTTTTTTCTTATTCACTAATGAGATGACAGCCTCTTGGACTGGTGTTGGCTCATCAAAATGAATCTCTTCCAACGACTTGTTGATTGCGTCATTGAAGTTGTACTGTGAAAATTTTGTCATTTATTCACCCTTTTTAAAATCAGTTACGATTTTAATTAATTTCTTATACATTTGGTCTACTTCTTCTAAATCCTTAGCGTTAGCACCACTAGCTAAAGGATGTCCACCGCCATCATGTTCCTTGGCCAATTCGTTAATAACTGGTCCCTTAGAACGTAGATGAATCCTATAAGTGCCATCATATTTTTGAACAGCTTCTAGCCAAGCAAAAACATTACCTAAACGACCCGGCGTTGATACTACTGAATTAGCTTGTTCTTGATTGATATCCAATTTATTCATCAGATCATCATCGATAATAGCCATCGCAGCACCAGATTCATCAACCTTTAAACGATCAAATAATTCACCTTGGAGTTTAGCTTGTTGCAAAGTTATCTCATTCATTTTTTGATTGATCCCGGGAGCATCAATATCCAAAGAGAGAAATCTACCAGCAACACACATAGTATGTTCAGTCGTAGCCGGATACATAAAACGACCTGTATCACCAACAATACCTGCATATAGATAGTAGGCTGCTTCTTTAGTCAAAGTCAAATCACTACTTGATGCAATAAGGTCAGCAATGATCTCTGAACTAGAACTTGCATCAGTATTCACATATAGTTGATCACCATATGCTTCATCATTTGGATGATGGTCGATTTTGATCAAAAAGTCCCCTTGATCGTAACGGTCATCGTCAACTCTTGGCGTATTTGCTGTATCTGTCGTAATGACCAACGCACCCTTGAAATCATCATTCTTTACATGATCCATTGTGGATAACCATTTTAAACCTTCGGCATTTTGTCCACCGATCAAAATAGTTTTGTCTGGAAAGGCTACTTGTAAAGTCAATGCCAATCCCTTTTGAGATCCCAAAGCATCTGGATCTGGATTTTGATGACGTAGAATGATAATTTTATCATACTTTTTAATTGTTTCAATTATATCTGCAAACTTATTCATTAGTGCCTCCATCTAAAAATAGCTTCAATGAAACTTCCTGATACGATAATGGATCAAGATTCGTAACAGTTATTCCCAACAAACGAATCTTTTGATCGCTTGCTTTTAATTTATCATAAATACCCTTAGCAACCTGATAAATTTCATCTGAATCTTGAACATAATCTTGAAAACTCATACGTTTGGTGACGGTCTCAAAATCAGAATTACGTAATTTCAAAACAACTGTCTTACCATGTTGTCGCTGTTTCTTCAAATCCTTACTAACTAAATCGGCTAAGAAATGTAATTCTTGTTCAACTTGCTGATCCAAAACTAGGTTCATGCCATAAGTTCGTTCTCTTCCTACAGACTTTCTCAAACGATGATTATTGACCTCTGAATCGTCGATTCCATGAACTCTGCGAAACATCACATACCCTAGTTTACCAAATGTTTGTAAAAAAACATCTTGATCGAGGTTTTGCAGGTCCTCACCGGTATAGATATCCATGTCATGTAATCTCTTTTGCATAGCTTTACCAATACCGTTAAATTTTTCAATTGGAATTGGTTTCAAGAAATCCTCCGCATACTCACCTAAAACAATTGTTCGACCAAATGGCTTACGATAGTCTGATGCCATTTTAGCCAGAAATTTATTATACGATATTCCAACCGAACACGTTAGCTTAGTTTCCTTGATGATCCGTTGTTGAATGTAGTTTGCTACCTTGACCGTGTTTGGCTCATTTAATTTATTTTTGGTCACATCAAGATAAGCCTCATCGAGTGCCACCGATTGATATACATCAGTTACATCTGCAAAAATACTGTGAATATAATCCGAAGTCTTACGGTACAATTCAAAATTTGGCGGTGCAATAACTAGTTTATCACGTGGGATAAGTTCTAGTGCCTGCTGAGCTGGCATAGCAGAGTGAACACCGTATTTTCTAGCATTATAATTTGCCGTTGTCACCACCCCATGATGATGATTCTTTCTCGGATCAGGAGCGACAATCAGGCATTTCTTCTTATAATATGGATGTTCCCGTTCTTCCACGGACGCAAAAAAAGCATCCATATCAACATGGATGATTTTTCGATTTTCTTCAATTCTAATTGGTATTTTTAGAAATTCGATTACAAACACCGCCTTAATTCCAGATCCAAGAATTACCATCTTTCTCTAAGAGTGTGTCGGCAGTATCTGGACCCATTGTGTTACTCAAATAGTTAGGAAATTCAGGAGTTTTGGCATCCCATTGTTCCCTTATAACATCAATATATTTCCAAGTGCTCTTCAATTCTTCCCAAAGTGTAAAGTTGGCCTTATCACCAGCAAGAATATCAATGAACAAACTTTCATAAGCTTCACGTGCACCATTAAATATTTCTGGATCTTCAGGATATTTGATCAAATCTTGTTTAACATCTTGATAATCAATACCGTTGATCAAAATACTGCTACCTTCATCAGGTTCAATAAACAAGGTCACAATGGTATTTGGTCTAATACCAAAATCTTCAACCTTTTCATTGAAGACAATATCAATTCTTGAAGATTTTTTAGGCATTCTCTTACCGGAACGTACGTAAAAAGGAATATTTTCCCAACGTTCATTATTAAACTCAATCTTACCAGCTACAAAAGTCTCAATATTTGAGCCCTCTTCAACCTTATCTTCTTTTCTATAAGGATTGAGTTTACCCATCTTATCAGTGTCATATTGACCACGTACAAATTTCTTAGAAACTTGTTCAGGTGTAAGATCCTTCAGATTGGCAAACAATTCACCTTTAATTTCATGAATTGATTCAGCATTCATAGATTCAGGTTCGTCCATAGCGATGACTCCAAGAATTTGCATAATATGGTTTTGAACCATATCACGCAAAGCTCCAGCGGTTTCATAATATCCACCGCGATCTTCTACACCAAGTGATTCCCCTAAAGTAACCTGAACATTTGAAACATATTTATTATTCAAAAGTTCATCAAATTTAGGATTGTTTTGGCGAAGATTAGGAATTTCTTGTATCATCTTCTTACCTAAATAATGATCGATACGATAAATTTCTTTTTCGGTAAAGGCCTTTGATAATGCATCATTCAGATCACATGCACTCTTCAGATCTCTTCCGAAAGGTTTTTCGATAACTAAGCGATTATATCCATCAGTCTTCAAATCTTCTGACTTGATATGTGCTGCAACTGTACCAAAGAATCTTGGAGCAATTGCCATGTAATAAACTCGATTACGACCAGTATCAAAACGGTCATCTAATTTACTTGCCAATTGTTTCAAAGCAATATAATGATCAGAATCGTTCACATCATGTGATTGATAGAAGAAATGCATGGCAAAGTTTTCCATCATTCTCTTATCATCATCAAAATCCTCAAGTGAAGTTACCACAGTTTGACGGAAATATTCATTACTCCATGGACGTCTAGCTGTACCAATTACTGCAAAGTGATCTTTCAACATACCAGCTTTAAATAAGCGATACAAAGCTGGATATAACTTACGATGTGCCAAATCACCGGAACCACCAAAAATTATAAAAACTGCCGACTTTTCTGTAGCCATTATCTAAACTCCCTTTGATAAATCATCTAATTTCCATTAACAAAATATATAATTCTATTTTACACTACCCGTTTCGAAACATCTTTAATATCGTCTCTCTAACACAAGTAATATTTTAAACCTTAGACTGCACTATAAGGCAAGTAATAAGCTAAAAAAAAGATTGAAACCTAGGTTTCAATCTGAAAAGTTATTTATCTTCTTTTGTTTCGTCAGTTTTAGCATCATCTTTAGCTTCTTTAGGAGCAGCTTCTGTAGATGTTTCTTCTGGCTTTGTTTCAGCCTCTGGCTTTGCTTCTGTCTTAGCTGGTTCAGCTGGTTTTGCTTCAACAGTCTTATCAGCAGGAGTTGATTTACGGATAAAGTTCATATCAAATGTTAAATAGATACCATCACAATCAACAACTACTTCTTTAGCCTCTTGATCGATCGAATGAATCTTACCTTTGATACCACCAAGTGTAACGACGTTGTCGCCATCACTCATAGCTTTAAGCATTTGTTCACGTTTTTCTCGTTGTTTCTTTTGAGGACGAACTGACATAAAGTACATTACCACAACCATAAGAATAATAATGATAAAGAAACTATATGATGATAATCCACCAGCTGCAGCGCCCAATGTTAACATATTCAAATTTTCCACCTCTTAATAATTTATATCCTTATTATAGAATAACAAAGATTGACACACCTAGCCACTCCGTGGCTTTTTTTTATTAAAAAAATATTAGAAATTACGTGCATTTGCTTCATTTAGTCCATATTCTTCAAAAACATGCTCACGAAATTCAATTAAATTGTCATCTTTGATGGCTTGACGAACGCCTTTCATTAAGTTGAGCAAGTAATAAAGATTATGATAACTCGTCAAATGCGTTCCAAACAGCTCATTAGCATTGATCAAATGACGAATATATGCACGGCTATAATTACGGCAAACATAACAGTCACAATCTTCATCGATTGGTCTAAAGTCACGTGCGTATTTGGCGTTTTTAACAACTAAACGCCCCTTAGTAGTCATACATGTACCATTTCTAGCAATTCTAGTTGGCAGAACACAGTCGAACATATCGATTCCACGAATAACACCATCAATTAAAGCATCAGTTGAGCCAACACCCATAAGATAACGAGGTTTGTTTTCAGGTAACAGTGGCGTCGTGAAATCAAGCACGTTGTTCATCTCATCTTTAGATTCACCGACTGATAGTCCGCCGATCGAATAGCCAGGAAAATCCATGCTAACTAAATCTTGGGCACTTTGTTTACGAAGGTCTTCAAAACCAGCACCTTGCACGATACCAAACAAAGCTTGCCAATCAGGATTGCGATGTGCTTCTAGTCCACGCTCGGCCCAACGACTTGTTCTAGCAACAGACTTCTTGATGTAGTCGTAACTTTCAAAGAATGGTGGACATTCGTCCAAGCTCATCATAATATCAGGTCCCAAATAATTTTCGATCTTAATAGCTTTTTCAGGTGATAGAAATTCACGACGACCATTCAAATGATTTCTGAAATGAACACCAGCTTCAGTAATATCACGAGTATTGGCTAGTGAAAAGACTTGAAAACCACCAGAATCAGTTAAAATACCCTTATCCCAATGCATAAATTTATGCAGGCCACCGGCTTCTTTAACGATGTCTTCACCAGGCCTTAACCATAGATGATAAGTATTGGCTAGAATAATTGAAGCACCGATCTTGTCCAGATCCTCTGGAGCCATATTCTTAACAGAAGCTTCAGTCCCAACGGGCATAAACATTGGTGTTTCAAACGTTCCATGTGGAGTTTCAAGTAAACCTAATCGTGCACCAGTATGTTTTTCTTTTTTTAGTAATGTGTACTTAACGGCTGGTTCCATATGTACTTCCTTTTTTATTTAATTTTTTAAAGCATATTATATGTTCAAACCTTGTTTTGCTTCTAAAACGAGCAAAACAAGCCAACTCCCTGTGCTTACTACGGATATGTTGTGTGTCGCTTTGCGTTTTTATCTTGTAGTAATACAGTTCAAAAGCCTTTTTGTTTTTGCTTCTAAAACGAGCAAAACAAGCCAACTCCTTGTGCTTACTACGGATAAGTTGTGTGTCGCTTTGCGACGCTCAACTTATCCTAGGTAATGCTCGGGAGCTAACCGGCTTGTTTTGCTCTCTACTTAATAAACATGGCATCTCCAAAGCTAAAGAATCGATATTTCTCTTCAATGGCATGTTCATAAGCATTCAAAATATTTTCACGGCCGGTAAAGGCTGCCACTAACATAACTAAGGTTGATTTTGGTAAATGGAAGTTTGTAATGAATTCATCGACTACTTTCCATTCATAGCCAGGTTTGATAAAGATATCTGTCCAACCACTATCTGGTTTGATCTCACCTTTAAATTTTGTTCCGATTGTTTCTAGTGTACGGATCGATGTTGTTCCGGTTGCGACGATCTTGCCACCATTTTTACGTACTTCATTTAATGTATTGGCTGAATCTTCATCTAATCGATAAAATTCTGAATGCATTATATGTTTGCTGATATCTGATTCTGTCACTGGTCTAAATGTCCCTAGTCCAACATGTAGGGTTAGATAAACTAACTTAACACCTTTTTCTTGAACTTTTTCTAGTAGGTCTTTGGTCCAGTGTAATCCAGCTGTTGGTGCGGCTGCAGAGCCATTTTCTTTAGCATAAACTGTTTGGTAACGATCGGGATCATCTAGTTTTTCTTTGATATATGGAGGTAAAGGCATCTCACCTAATTTTTCCAAGATCTCTAAGAAAATTCCATCATAGTTAAATTCAATGATCTTACCACCATGTTCTAATTCCTCTACAACTGTGGCCTCTAGTTGACCGTCCCCAAACTGAACTTTAGTACCGACTTTGGCACGACGAGCAGGCTTCATCAAAACCTCCCACTTGTCTCCTTCAATATTATTCAGTAATAATACTTCTTCATGTCCGTCAGTATCTTCTTTAGTTCCATAAAGTCTAGCTGGCAAAACACGTGAATTGTTCATAACCAAGGCATCACCAGGATTTAAATAATCCAAGATATCATAAAAATGCTTATCGTCATACTTACCTGTCTCATGGTCCAAAACTAGTAAGCGTGAGTGGTCACGATCTTTAATGGGAGTCTGGGCAATTAGTTCCTCTGGCAAATTATAATCAAAATCTTCAGTTGTTAGTGTCATTTCTTACTTCTCCTTAGTCAGTCTTCTTGTCAGGATATGCAAAGCCAAGATGATCATAACCTTTACGAGTTACGATTCGACCTCTGGCAGTCCGTTTCAAAAAGCCCTTTTGCATTAAATATGGTTCATAAACTGACTCAATCGTTTCTTGATCTTCACCGATATTGGCGGCGATCACTTTAATTCCTAAGGGTCCACCGTTGTACAGTTCGATCATCATCGATAAGATTTTTCTATCCAATCGATCAAGTCCGGCATCATCAACTTGAAGCTGATTTAAAGCCGATTCAGCAATATCATAGTCTATCATATCTTTACCCGCAACCTGTGCGAAATCACGCACACGTTTTAGCAGACGATTAGCAATTCTAGGTGTACCACGGGATCTTCTAGCAATTTCATGTGCACCTTCCTCATCGACATTGATATTCAAAACATTAGCCGATCTAAAAACAATCTTAGACAGTTCAGCTTCTGAATAATACTCCATATGTTCGACAATTCCAAATCGATCCCGCAACGGAGCTGACAGCTTTCCGGCCGTTGTTGTTGCACCAATCAATGTATAGGGAACCAATTCATGGTGAAGTGATCGTGCTTCTGTTCCTTGTCCGACAATAATATCAATGTAGAAATCCTCCATAGCAGAATAGAGAACTTCTTCAATAGCACGCGGCATACGATGAATCTCATCAATAAAGAGAACATCCCCAGGTGATAATTCATCCAAAACGGCTACTAGATCACCTGATTTCTCGATCGAAGGACCAGTTGTCGTATGAATGTTTACACCCATTTCATTAGCGATGATCATTGCTAATGTAGTTTTACCTAAACCAGGAGGTCCATACAACAAGACATGGTCTAAAGTTTGCTGACGTTGCTTGGCAGCCTTGATGTAAACATCCAATTCTTTTTTGGCTTTCTCTTGTCCCAAATACTGATCAAACGTAGTTGGACGTAAAGTTTGCTCAACAATATCTTCAATATCATCCAACGAATCAGCATCTGTTAGACGGTCATTATCATTATTATCCATTGATTAACCCCCTTCTTTAGTTAGTTAGTAATTTCAATCCAGCTCTCAAGTAAGCATCGGCTGAATCGAGTGATTCTTTTTGTAACTTAGGTTTTATCTTGCTGATATCACGTGCCGTATAGCCTAGTGATTCTAAAGCAAGCATACCATCTTCTAATTCTTTATTACTAGAGCTGAAAGCTACTGGCTCTTCCCCCAAAGTCATCTGGCCTTGAGCAGTGAACTTACCACTTAAATCTAAAACGATCTGTTGTGCAGTCTTTTTACCTATTTTTGGAAAACGAGTTAAAAATTTTACATCATTATTTTCAATGGCCGTGATCAAACCATTTAAATCCTGTCCAGCTAAAATAGCCAAAGCACTTTTTGGCCCGATCCCTGAAACACTGATCAGATTTAAAAAAATCTTCTTTTCATTCAAATCATAAAATCCATATAGTGATTGTTCATTATCACGAACGATTTGTTCGACATAGATTTTGGCCTGTTCATCTTGTTGATAGCGATAGGGATTGGCCACTTGTACCTTATATCCGACCCCACTAACATCGACAACCACATATGCAGGATCGATTTCGGCGATGATTCCATTTAAGTATTCAAACATTATTATTCACTTTCTCTTGTGTCATGCGAGTCTTGAATTCGCTTAAACATTTTTTCTAAATCTCTATTACTAAATTCTATCAATACAGGTCTTCCATGTGGACAATTATAAGGATTTTCTGCTTTTGATAAGTTTTTCAACAGAAAGATAGCCTGTTTATCATCCAAATGTTGATTAGCCTTAATAGCACGTTTACAGCTCATCATAATGGCATTTTTTTCTCTAAAAGCGGCTACAGATATCTTTGAATCGTTTAAAACATAATCGATCATTTCTCTAATGGTTGATTCTTCTTGTCCCGCTACAAACCAAGTTGGGTGTGTGTTGACCACGAAACTATTCTGACCAAAGTCATCTAAGAACAATCCTATACTTTCTAACACAGGTTTTTTTTCACGGATCAGGATACTCTCGGAATTGGGATAATCCAAAACGATCGGTACCAGTAAACGTTGTTGATCAGCTTCAACTTCACCGATTTGTTTCCGATAGTATTCATAATTGACACGTTCTTGAGCTGCATGTTGATCAACTAAATAGAAACCTTCTGAACTTTCAGCTACAAGATATGTCCCATGGATCTGTCCAATATAACGTAAATCTGGAAAAGTAGAAACCGACTCAGTAGGTTGCTTTTCTTCTTTTAATCGATTATCCCAAGCTTGTAAATGATCTGGGTCATTAAAAATTGGATGTGATTCTAATTTTTCAATCGGTATTTTATCCACTACCAAAGGCTCTGGATCTGGTTCACTGATATGATCCACTATATCAAGATCATCAAAACTTATCTGTTCAGGTTTCTCTGGTCTAATAGTGGTTTCCGCGGTCGTTTTACGTTCCAGATTCTTGACTGCATCCGGGATCAAATTTTGTGTGGATAACTTTTCTTTGATGCCTTCACTGATAAGATCACCAATATGACCTTCGTTAGTTAGTCTAACTTCTTGTTTAGTTGGATGGACATTGATATCAACCAAGCTAGGATCCAGTGTAATATCAACTATTGCAATCGGAAAACGTCCAATCATCAGCTTGGAACCATAACCTTTAATAACGGCATTGGCAAGCTGATAATTTCTGATATAACGACCATTTAAAATCAGTGAAATATAGGAACGATTAGAACGAGTTGTATCAGGTTTTGAAAAATAGCCTTTGATTTGATAATCAGCATCACTGTTTTCAAAAGCATACATATGACTAGCAATCGTTCTTCCATAAATTCCTGCAATTGTCTGTTGTAGGTTACCGTTACCTGATGTCCAAACTAAATCTTTTCCTTCGTGAATCAAGCGAAAAGATATATCAGGATGTCCCATTGCTAAACGATCGACAATATCTACAATTTTATTCAATTCCGTGTGCAAAGATTTTACATATTTTAGTCGTGCCGGCGTATTGAAGAACAGATCTTCAACCGTAACAGTCGTCCCCTTTGAACGAGCATGTGTCTTTTTTTTAAGTAAATCATTTCCTGAAAATTCAGCCTTAACGGCTGATTTTCCATCAGTACTTGTAACCACGGTCAACTTAGAAACTGAGGCAATACTTGCTAGAGCCTCACCACGAAATCCTAAAGTTCTTACATTAAACAAGTCGTGATCAGTAGATATCTTGCTGGTGGTATGAGGTTGAAAGGCAATCTCTACATCATCTGCTGCAATACCGACACCGTTATCATTGATTTCGACTGAGCGCAATCCGGCCTGATGAACTGTGATCAGAACTTGTGTAGCCTGTGCATCAATTGCATTTTCGGCCAATTCTTTGACCACAGATGCTGGACGTTCAATTACTTCACCGGCCGCAATTTGATTACTCAATTCAACTGGTAATTCATGAATCAACCCCAAAGTTTTCCACCTTCTTTATTTAAGTTCTTGTTGCCATTTATATAAGAGATTGATGGCATCGATCGGCGTGACACTCATCAAATCTTGTTTTTGCAATTCATTAACGATTTTCTGCTCACCCTTATTGAGTTTTGCCTTAGGTACTTCTTTAAGTTCTGGGAATAATGAAAGTTGTGATTCAGGCTCTGGTTCACTGACTGTTGATAAGTCAGGTTTAACATCTTCTACTTTGATTTCTTTTGGAGCAGTTTCTTCTAAACTACTCAAAATCGTATCGGCTCGTGTTAAAACTTCATCCGGTAATCCGGCTAATTTGGCGACGTGAATACCGTAGGATTTATCTGCTGGACCTGGTAATACCTTGTGTAAGAATACTAAAGTCCCATTTTCTTCAGAGGCATCAACGTGAACATTTTTAACTCCTGGTAATTGTGATTCTAATTCAGTCAATTCATGATAATGAGTTGAAAACATTGTCATAGCTTTAACATTCTTATCAATGTATTCAATGATTGCTTGGGCCAGTGCCATGCCATCATATGTAGCTGTTCCGCGACCAATTTCATCGAAAATGATCAGACTGTTTTCAGTCGCATTTTTCAAAGCATCATTAGCTTCTCTCATTTCAACCATGAAAGTACTATCACCAGATATCAGGTCGTCAGCGGCTCCAATTCGTGTAAAAATGTGATCAAAAATTGGTAATTCAGCCTTTTCAGCTGGCACAAAACAACCTATTTGTCCCATTATGACTGTTAAAGCCATCTGTCTCATATAAGTACTTTTACCAGACATATTGGGTCCAGTTATCAACAAAATATCAGTTTCATCATCAAAGCTAACATCGTTAGGAATATAACCATTATTGCTGAGAACTTTTTCCACGACCGGATGGCGACCATTGATAACTTTTAATTCATGACCCTCTGTAAATACTGGTTTAACATAATGATAAGTCTCACTTACCACCGCAAAACTCTGCAAAACATCAAGTTGTGACAAAATGTTAGCCAAATTTTGAATTCGTCTGATTTCTTGTTTGATCTTACTTCTGATCTCATCAAACAGATGATATTCCAAAGACTGAGATTTCTCTTCTGCCTCGAGGATCAAGCTCTCTTTTTCTTTCAATTCAGGAGTAATATATCTTTCAGCATTAGTTAGCGTTTGTTTTCTCTGATAACGTCCTTCAGGAACTTTATCGATATTCGACTTAGTAACTTCAATGTAATAGCCAAAAACTTTGTTGTAACCGATTTTTAGATTACTAATACCAGTAACCTCTTGCTCTTGAGCACGCAAGCTTGCCATCCATTGCTTACCATTTTTAGAAGCATCGATGTATTTATCAAGCTGTTCATTGTAGCCTTGTTTGATCAATCCACCACCAGTAACTGAAATAGGTGGTTCATCACTGATAGCTTTGTCGATAAGTGTATAAACATCGTTCACATCATCGATTTTTTCCACATAGGTATCAAGATCATAGTCATCAATATCTAATAAAATCTGTTTGATCTTAGGAACTTGTTCGAGTGAAGTTTTCAATTGTACTAAATCTCGTCCATTGACTGTTCCATAGGCAATCCGACCTGCCAAACGTTCCAAATCATAGACCTTAGTTAAATAATCCTGAAATGATGAACGTTGAAAATAATTTTCCAAAAAAACTTCTACTATGTGTTGCCGATGTTCTAGAGTTCCTTGATCGATCAACGGACGTGACAACCATTGTTTCAATAATCTACCACCCATGGCAGTCTTAGTTTCATCCAATAACCATAATAAAGTTCCTGATTTTTTATTAGTTCGCAAGTTTTTGAATAGTTCCAAATTGCTCTGAGCCGTGTGATCCATTGAAAGATAAGCTGTTGTTTCATATGTTTCAGCAGCCTTCAAATGATCAAGCGAACGCATTTGTGTTTCGATCAAATAAGAGATCAATATTTTAACAGTGCCAACTTCCAGATCATCTGAAATATTACTGAAATCATATTTAAAATTGTTATCGATTGCATCAATAGTTGAAATCAAAATACCGATTTTTTGAATTGGTTCTAGATATTTCTTAGCCAAATCATTAAAAACAACGCATTCTTTGGTGTTTAGATTCTGTAATTCATTGATCAAATCTACCGTATTACTGACCACAGTTACCTTGACTTCACCAGTGGACAAGTCGGCGTACGCTAAACCGAATTGGTTTTTATTCCGACCAATCGCAGTAATATAGTTGTTCTCAGTTGCTTGATTAGCCGATTCATCCATAACTGTACCAGGTGTAACAATCCGAGTTATTCCTCGTTTGACCATACCTTCAGCATCTTGCGGATTTTCTAGTTGATCACAGATGGCCACTTTATAACCTTTATCAACCAGAATATCGATATAACTTTGAACGGCTTTATGGGGCACTCCGCACATTGGAATACTCTCATCAGCTTTTTTATTACGTGACGTTAACGTCAATTCTAATATTTGTGAACCTTTAACGGCATCATCATAAAACATTTCATAGAAATCTCCCACACGGTAAAACAAAAAAGCATCTGGATATTCATCTTTCATATCGAGATACTGTTGCATCATAGGAGTCTCTTTAGTTTTTTGTGGCATCTATTTCCTCCACTAATTTAAAAATTTTTGATTGTCAGGACTTATTACATAATTTTTAATACTACGGGCATAATTAGTCTGATCATTAATATCGATCACACAAAAGCCGATTTGCATACGACCATCCTCATCAACGTCAAACTTAGTTGGACGCTGTGTTAAGAAACGGGTGATGATCGGTTCTTCTTTAACACCAAGGATACCATCATACGAACCAGTCATACCAACGTCAGTTAAATAAGCCGTTTTCTTGTCAAAAACACGAGCATCATTTGTTTGCACATGCGTGTGAGTACCCACGACTGCTGAAACACGACCGGTCAAATACTTGGCAGTTGCAATCTTTTCACTAGTTGTTTCAGCGTGAAAATCAACAAACTTAACCGCATCTTCATCTAAGGTTGGTAATAATTTATCAAACGCCAAAAATGGATTATCCAAAGGTTGCATCAAAGCAGTTCCTTGCATATTAATAATGTAAACTTTCTTTTGATTGACCTTCTTTTCAATCACACCACGACCGGGTACATCGGCACCTGAAAAGTTATATGGGCGCAAAATACTTTTCTTAGGATCATCAATGAAATCTAGAATTTCACGCTTATCCCAAATATGATTACCACCAGACACTACATCGGCACCGGCAACTTGAATTCTTTGATAATCTTCAACCTTGATCCCTTTACCACCGTTTGCATTTTCACCATTAACGATAGTTAGCTGTGGTTTAACTTTCTGCTTGATTTCTGGCAAATAAGTTTCCACTGTCTTGAGGCCGATCTTGCCAACGACATCCCCAACGAAAAGTATTTTCATTATATAAAATTCCCCCATCTTTACCTATGATATTGTATCAATATTGTTGAAAATTAAAAAGAGACTGGGCTTATATTATGATTGGTTGATTTGCCGCCTACGGATGTGAGGTGGGCCTGCAATGGGACCGACGCGACCCTTGGTCTCGTGTCTAGATTTTGAGCTTTGCTTACACAAATCTCGAAATACGTCAATGCCGTAAGGACAAAAGTCCACCATCCCAGCGGCATTTGCACTGCTGGACCACCCTTCACGTCCTTCGGCTAAATTACATTCGAACCGTAAAAAGGGATTGAAAATCATTAATTAATGTAATTCCTAATATTTCAATAGTATAAAAAATTATCCAGTGGTTTCGAGTAATGGAATCAGTTGCGCAAGTGGTGTAGAACGGTGATTTTTCGTTCGTACACCACCGACGATTCTGAGATTTGCAAAAGCAAAGCTCAAAATCGAGTTTCCAGACCCCGGCTGGAAACGGTCGCGTAACAGATGGAATTACTCGAAACTACTGGTGGAATAAAACCACAAAAAAAGTCCGACACAATAGTCGAACTACTTTAAAAAACTATTTAGCTTGTTGAACATCTCCGAACGCAACAAACTCATTGGTTGAAACTCTTAAGTAAGTTATATGATCAACTGTGATCATTCTGTCTGTACGCCAATATGAACCCGGTGCTAATGCACGGTTGGAGTTCTTAATTAATTGACCACTATTGTCATAAAGTGAAACTGGTTTATTTCCATTTACATAAACAACTTGATCAGTTGGTTGATAGAAGTAAACATCACTACTATCAACATAAGCGTCAGTTGAAACACGATAATAAACTTCATTGCCAATATAACGTTCATTATCTGTCTTCCAAGATGTCCCTTGATTCAAGCTAGCGGAGATCTTGTTTCCGTTAATATCATATAATTGAGCTGAATTGGCAGTAACAGTTACTCCATAGTTACCATTGTTAAGGTCCAATGTATTGGTATCCGTTCCATAGCCATCCTTAATTGAAATATTGCCTGTGTTTGAGGTTGATGTATCAGCGGCTTGAACTGTCGTTGCCCCCACACTCAAAGTCAACAAAATAACAATACTGCTTAATAGACTCTTTTTCATAATGCTCTCCCCTTAGTAAATACCTATTACACCCCCATCCTAACATTAAGAATTCACTTTGAAACACTTTTAAATCAAACTTATTCAAAGACTCAAAACTAGTAATCTTTTTTAATATAAAAAGCCTTGAGACTATCATCTCAAGGCTAAAGTTTTAATTACTCTACAAATGACACATCAGATAAAACAGCAAATTCATTAGTCGAAACTCGGTAATAACTCACATGATCAACTGTAATAATTCTATCTGTTCTCCAAGTTGATCCCGGTGCTAAAGCACGATTAGAATTTTTGATCAACTGACCTTGATTATTATATAGGACAACCGGTTTATCTCCCATAGCCTTAATTACATCATTGATTGGTTTATAGAGATAAACGTCACTGCTATTCACATAGCCATTTGAGGAAACCCGATAATAAACTTCGTTACCAATATAGCGCTCATTGTCAGTTTTCCAAGACGTTCCATTATTGAGACTAGCCGAAATTTTTTCACCATTAATATTGTATAACTGTGCTGAATTCGATATTACTGTTACTCCAAAGTTATCAAGATCTTGAGTATTCGTTGTAGTGCTGCCATCCTCATTAGTAATTGTATAGTCACTATTATTGCTTGTTGCCATATCGGCCGCTTGAACAATTGTCACCCCAGTACTTAACGCAAGTAAAACTACTATACTACTCATTAGATATTTCTTCATAACAAGTTTCTTCCAATTTGAGCCTCTTTAATAAAATCCTCTAGCTAATCGAATTGTAACATGTGTAGTGCTTTGACAAAACACTTGTATGCAAAGGCTATATGAATTATTTTTAAAATCAGACTAATCAGAAGAATTAAGGATTATTTAACAGCTGTGGAAGTAAAACGTTAGAATTTCATTTTATTCAACTTTAGCCACCAAAGTTTCTGGATCAAAGTCACTAGTGAATTCCGCTAAATGCACCAAATTACGCAAGTAATCATGTGTTGTAGCTTCATAATGATTCTTCAATCCTAACTCGTAGATATAACCGTTAATGTAGTCAACTTCAGTTGGACGATGTTTAGACATGTCCTGATACATAGATGGATAATGCAATGGCATCCCCTTAGTAGACGCAACTTGAATGGCTTTCCATTCCTGTTCACGAGTATTCAGCAACGTAATTCCTGCTCTTTCACAAACATCAAAGGCCTCATTGATCAATTGTTTACTCAAGGCTTCTGTTGTGGGTGCCTGAATAAACTCGCCCATTTTTATACCAAACATGGTACATAGTGTGTTGCAGACAGAATTCAAAATAACTTTAGCCATCAGTGTTCCTTGAAAATTAGTTGTGATCTCTGGATTTAGATTGGCTTTAGTAAAATCATCAGCAATCTGTTGAGTCATTTCGTCTGGTGTTTCATTTTGATTGACCAGTTTCATACTTCCGGCACCAGATGGTCCCATGAAATCAACATCTCCGGGTCCATTCAGAACGGTAGCAATCATGGCAGTTCCACTGATAACCTTATCTTCAGCAAAGTATTGATCAAGTTTTTCAATGTGACCCATTCCGTTCATTGGCGCTACAACATACTGTTTTTTTGTAAATAAATGTCCGGCACGTTTTAGAGCATTTTCAAGTTGCATCTGCTTAACAAAGACGATCCAAACATCTGGATCTCCTGAATAATCTTCTGGCGATGAAATGTTGATTGGTATTAAATGCTTGTTTTCACCATCCCTAGATACAAAGACACCGTTTTGTTTTGTTACAGCTTCAATTTGTTTATCCCAAATATCGACAAAATCAACTGAAAATCCCGCCTCTTGTAACAGTACTCCATATCTCAAACCCATGGCTCCTGCACCTAATACTGCATATTTCATAAATGACTGCCTCCAAATTATATGTTGTTAAGCATTATTAGATACTTTTTAATAAATGTCAAGTCATTATAATAAATACATCGATGGTATCTTAATAATAACAATTAAAAATTAAAACAATCCTAGTAAGAATACTGCAAGTATTGGAACGGCTAGTGACGGTAAAAGATTCAAGACACTAATTTTCTTTATCTCTAGCAATCCCAAACCAGATGCTAAAATTAAGATTCCACCAACTATCGTCAACTCATTGATCATATTTGTATTTAAAGCACTTTGGAAAAATAAGGCAATCATGTAAATGCTACCTTGCCAAACCAAAACAGCAACTGCTGCAAAGGCTATTCCCAGTCCAAAGGTCGATGCTAAAACGATTGAAGTGATCCCATCTAACATTCCATTAGTAAATAAGAAAGTGTAATCGTGCTTCAAGGCAGCTTCGATTGGGCCAAGGATCGACAATGAACCAATACAGTACAGTAAAATGGCTGTAGCCAATCCTTCCGCCAAGTTACCACCAGAAAATCTTCCAACTAGCTTGTCGAATCTAGTCTGAAGATCGACCCACTGACCAAATAAACCGCCAACAGCTAAGCTAACAATAAATAAAACTGGATAGTGACTCTTAGGCATGTGCTGTATCACGGCATTGATCCCAATTACCATGGCCGCCAATCCTAGTCCCTGTGTCAAAATTTTCTGAAATTCTGGTTTCATACCTTTGTGTAAAAATCTACCAATAACACTGCCAATAAGTATCATCGACACATTAAAAATTGTTCCAATCATATTTATGTCCCCCATAATTAAATATGACTAATATAAACTCTAATGTTACTAGAGGGTCAATAAAAGATTAAAAAAATCTCATTGATTTTTGTCAACGAGATTTAAAATAATTGCATGATTGATACTACTACGATTGGTACGATCAATGCTGGTAATAAATTAACTACATTAATTTTCTTTATTTCTAGTAATCCTAGCCCTGAAGCAATTATTAGGATCCCCCCAACAATTGTTAATTCTGTGATCATATCCTGATTGATCGAGTTCTGAAGTAACAACGCAATTCCATAAATGCTACCTTGCCAGACAAATACTGCTACGGCCGAAAAAGCTATTCCAATACCAAAGGTCGACGCCAAAACTACTGAAGTGATCCCATCCAAGATTCCATTAGTCAGTAAAAACGTCATATCATGTTGCAATGCCTCTTGTATTGGACCAAGGATAGATAATGAACCGATGCAATATAACAGAATTGCTGTAGCCAATCCTTCCGCCAAATTCCCACTAGAGAATTTACCAACGAAGTCGTCAAATCGCTTTTGTAAATTGATCCACTCACCGATCAATCCTCCGACTGACAAACTAACAATAAACAAAACAGGATAGTGACTCTTAGGCATATACTCCACTACAGCGTTGATTCCAATTGCCATTGCTGATAGTCCTAGCCCCTGTGTCAAAATACGTTGATATTCCAATTTGATACCATTATGGAATAATTTACCTAAAATACTGCCGCCAATAATCATTGCTACATTAAATAGTGTCCCAATCATTATTATTCTCCCTCTTATGTAAGCGATTACACTACCTACAATAATAAACTCTCCAGTAACTATAGGGTCAATGGGATTGAGCAAATTTTAGAATTTATCTGACTGGTAATCTAATTTCCGTCACATATTTATCAAAGTCATTCGTAATACCATAATCAATTAAAGTAATCTCGATTGCATCGTCAATGATCGTGAGCAAATGATCCTGACAATATTTGATCAATTGACGATAAGAATCTACTGAATTCTCGTGTGTCCCATGAAACCTGATCCGCAAATATGAACCTGCTGATAAAAGCGACGTTGCTTCTCTTTCATCACCAGACTCCAAAATCATCAGAATACCGCTATATTGATCGAACTTATTAGCTAATATATTTTTTTTGCTCAATGATAGTGCGATCTTGCCAAGAAATATCGCCTGATCCAAACCATATTTTCTTCGCAAAGCAGTCAGAGGGACTTCAATATCTTCACTTAACTGATAATCTCTTCTCAAATAGACGATAGGTGTTTCAGGTAAATTCAAATATTCTATTTTACCAAGAACTGAATCCTTAGCATCACGAACTTGTTTCAAACGTGAAGTTATTCGACCGTTGACGGCTTGAAGTGTCTTCATTTGTTGTTCTACCTCAATTTGTTGCTTCTCCAAAAGATTTTCTAAGGTAGATATATCACGAGCATCAAAAAAATTCTTGATATCAGATATCGGAACATCAAGCGCACGCAAATATTTGATCACATTCAGGCGCTCAAATTCCTCGGTTGAGTAATAACGGTAATGTGATTCTGGATCAACTCTAGCCGGCTTCAAAATACCGACTTCATCGTAATATCTTAAAGTTGGTATTTTAATGTCATATAATTTCGATAATTGTCCGATAGTAAATAATTGATCCATTAATATTTTCCTCAAACGTTTTTCTTTAATTTTAGCATAAAAAATAACCATCCCTGTGTTGGTGTAGGGATGGTTATTAGTTGTCTAATTAATGGTTTTATTTTTGAAACTTATTCTAGTTCTTATTCTTAAATCAAGTGGAGATATAATGAGGTGTTCCAGACTGGTTATCCGAAACTAGTTCCACAAAGCAACTTCCTGCGCTCTGTTTCACTCTCTACATCATTCCGCCCATTCCTGCTGGTCCACCAGCGCCAGCACCGGCTGCTGGTGCAGCTGGAGCATTCTTGTCTGGCTTGTCAGCAACAACTGCTTCTGTTGTCAACAATAATGCGGCAACACTGGCAGCGTTTTGTAATGCTGAACGAGAAACTTTAGTTGGGTCGATGATTCCGGCTTCAACCATATTTTCCCACTTATCAGTTGCAGCGTTGTAACCAACTTCAGGCTTTTCACCCTTCATGTGTTCAACAATAACTGATCCTTCAAGACCGGCATTTTCAGCAATTTGACGTACGGGTTCTTCAAGTGATCTAACAACAATGTTGATACCTGTTTGAACGTCGCCTTCACCTTTAACACCTTTAACTGCATCAATGATATCTAGGAATGCTGTACCACCGCCGGCTACATAGCCTTCTTCAACGGCAGCACGTGTAGCATTTAGAGCATCTTCAATTCTATATTTGCGTTCTTTCAATTCTGTTTCAGTAGCAGCACCGACTTTAACAACGGCAACACCACCAGCAAGTTTAGCAAGACGTTCTTGTAACTTCTCACGGTCGAAATCAGAATTTGATTCAGCAATTTGTTTCTTGATTGTTTCAACACGTTCGCTAATGGCATCTTTGTCGCCAGAACCTTCAACGATTGTTGTGTTATCTTTTGTAATTGTGATTTTCCCAGCTTGACCTAATTGATCCATTGTTGTGTCTTTTAATTCAAGTCCAAGATCAGATGTAATAACTGTGGCACCTGTTAATGTAGCAATATCTTGTAATTGTTCCTTACGACGGTCACCAAAACCAGGAGCCTTAACAGCAACAACATTAAATGTTCCACGGATCTTGTTCAAAACAAGTGTTGGTAGAGCTTCACCATCAATATCATCAGCAATGATCAACAATGCTTTACCTTGTTGAACGATTTGTTGTAGTAATGGCAAAATATCTTGAATACTTGAGATTTTCTTGTCTGTTACCAAGATATATGGATTATCAAGATCGGCTTCCATCTTATCATTATCAGTAACCATGTATTGTGAAATATATCCACGATCGAATTGCATACCTTCAACAACATCAAGAGTTGTATCAATACCCTTTGATTCTTCAATTGTAATAACACCATCGTTACCAACTTTTTCCATAGCATCGGCAATTAATTTACCTGTCTCTTCACTAGCTGAAGAAACTGATGCTACTTGGGCAATATCTGACTTGCCAGAAACCTTGTGTGATACCTTGTGTAATTCATCAACAGCTGCTTTAGTAGCCTTTTCAATACCTGTTCTGATTCCAACAGGATTAGCACCAGCAGTAACGTTCTTCATACCTTCTTTGATGATTGCTTGGGCTAATACAGTAGCTGTAGTAGTACCATCACCGGCAATATCGTTTGTCTTTGAAGCAACTTCAGCAACAAGCTTTGCACCCATGTTTTCGAAGTGATCTTCTAATTCAATACTCTTAGCAATAGTAACACCATCATTTGTGATCTCAGGTGAACCGTAACTCTTTTCTAGAACAACATTTCTACCCTTAGGTCCGATAGTTGTTTTAACTGTGTCAGCAAGTTTGTTAACGCCATCCAACATCTTTGAACGTGCATCTTCTGAAAATTTAATTTCTTTAGCCATTATTCACACTCCAATTATCATTTAAAATTCTATATAATGTTTATTATTCAACGATTGCCATGACATCTTTTTCATGAAGGATTAAATATTCATTGTCATCGTATTTAACGTTTGAACCAGCATACTTATCAAAGAGAATCTTGTCGCCAACTTTAATACTCATTGGTAACTTCTTTCCATCTTCTGTTACGGCTCCTGCACCTACAGCAACTACCTCTGCTGTTTGTGGCTTTTCTTTAGCGTTGTTAGCTAAAACAATGCCGCCAACTGTCTTCTCTTCTTCTTTATCGACTGTTACAATAACTCTGTCTCCAAGTGGTTTTAACAATTTGAATCCCTCCGATGATTAAATTTTTAAACTTTAGCACTCGAACTTGTCTTGTGCTAATCACATGTTTAATATTAACATTTTCTTGTGAACATGCAAGTATTTACCTTCAAAAAAATTAAGGAGAACCTATGACTTATTTCAAAAATCAATTCACGACCCTCTTGATTTACATCCTCTTACTTTTTACAGGATCTGTCCTGACCATGCTTAAAGTAACCGGTTCCAGCTATTTCATCATTTTAACTATTGCTGCTATTATTGCTACTGGATTAATGGTTTATCTAACCCAAAAAAGCTCCCAAAATAATATTGAAGAACAAACTAGTACATCTGACAAAATCAAATGGATTGTTATTGGTACCGTCGGAGCTCTTGCTATTCAAATCGGGATAAGCTTAATAGAAGAACTAGTCTTGCATCACAGTATAGCTTCGGCTAATACTGCGCAATTATTAACACTAGTTACCGCTTATCCTTATTATTTCATCTACGTTTTGATCTGCGCACCGATAATGGAAGAGATCGTCTTTAGACGTTTATTCTTCTCAAATTTGATCACACTGACTAACGTTTATTGGGCTGCTATTATCTCTGCCGCCTTCTTTGCTTTTATGCATCAAGACACTCGGTTTGCTGTATATGTAGGAATGGGATTGTGGTTTGCTTTCGTCTACTACAAATCAAAGAACATCTATATTAGTGCCGCCAGTCATTTGATCATGAATACAATTGTTGTTATTGCCAGTTTCTTTATGTGATGATTGAATTATAATTAAACCAATTATGTTTTAGAAAGGTAAACTTATGGGATATACAATTGGCGATGCTGCCAAAAGAACTGGTATGAGCTCTTATACACTCAGGTATTATGATAAAAAGGGACTACTACCCTTTGTTGATCGTGATGCTAATGGTCGCCGCCACTTTAAAGAACACGACTTTGAATTTTTACAAACGATCAACTGTTTAAAAAATACTGGCATGAGCCTCAAAGAAATCAAGCAATTTATTGAATTGTGTCAAAAAGGTGATTGTACCCTTGAGGAACGGCTAGATTTTTTTAACAAGCATCGAAAAGATGTTGAAAAACAGCTCGAAGAAGTTAAAGGCTACTTAGATATGGTCGATCACAAAATAGATTACTACACTAGAGCCTGCGACGCTGGCACTGAAGATGGCATAGAATGCTAAAAGAGATCCCCAATTCTTGGGAATCTCTTTTTTTACGATCCAATAATAAATATTGGACTAGATTTTAAGTCAATAATTTCAACAAAAAAAGCCTGCCCAAAGGCACACTTTAATCTCCACGTTTATAACTAGCAACATATTTCTTTCGCTGATCATCATCAAACTCATTTTCACTCTTAGCGATAATAATTGTAGCTAGTGAATTACCGACAACGTTGACGGCAGTACGTCCCATATCGACTAGACGATCGATACCGGCGATAAATGTTAACCCCTGCATTGGTACACCAATTGTTGAAACAGTGGCTAACAATACAACGAATGAGGCTCCTGGAACACCTGCCATACCTTTAGACGTCAGCATCAAAACAACGATCAGTGTGATCTGTTGTCCGATCGATAGGTCAATATGGTAAGCCTGAGCCAAGAACAAGGCAGCTAACGATTGATATATTGCTGAACCATCAAGGTTAAAGGTATATCCGGTTGGTATAACAAATGAAACTATACCTTTACTTGCCCCATAATCCTGCATTTTTTCCATCATCTTAGGTAATGCAGCTTCCGAACTGGCAGTTGTAAAGGCCAAGACGAATTCATTTTCAATAATTCTGAATAATTCAAAGAAGTTTACATGGAAAATCCGACCAACAATATACATAACAACGAAAACAAAGAAAGCCATTGTTGCATAAGCGATCAGAATAAATAATGCCAGTGGTTTGAGAGATTCAAATCCCATTTCACCCACAGTAACACCGATCAGAGCACAAACACCGATTGGAGCAGTACGCATAACCCAGTTTGTTACTTTAAACATAACATTTGCTACAGCATTCAGCAGATCAGTAATGATCTTACCTTGTTTACCAAGTGATGCCGTTCCTAGTCCAAATAGGACTGAGAAGAAGATAACTGGCAACATGTCCCCTTTACCCATAGCAGCAAAGATATTTGTTGGAATGATCCCCATCAAAACTGACCAGACGCCTGAATGTTTAGCGCTTGAAGCAGAGGCCGTATATTGCGAAATACTTGAACCTTTTAAATCATTGATGTTGATATAAGTACCTGGATGTGTGACATTAGCAACCAAAATACCAATAATAATAGCTAGCGTCGTCATAACCTCAAAGTAAATCAAAGTTTTCAGACCGATACGACCTAGCTTTCTAATGTCACCCATATTGGCAATTCCGACGGTCAAACATGAGATAACAATAGGCAAAACAATCATTTGGATTAATGAAATGAACATTGTACCAATGTTTTGCATGACTGTTATAGCAGCCTTATTGTGATAAAAGATCTGCCCTAAAATTATACCTAGAACTAGGCCGATAATAATTTGCCAGCCTAAACTAAGTCGAAAAAACTTTTGCTTTTGCAATTTAGAAGCCCCCTTAAAAGCGTCGAGTTATATTATAGCAGATTATTTCTAATCAAATTAAATTTTTTTAATGGATTTTGAGAATTTTTCAAATTGATCGTGCCAATCCGTTGGTTTGTCAGTAAATAAATTATGCCCGGAGTCATTCAAAACTGTTATTTGAATTTCATTTGCTGGATTTAAAAGTGCAAGTTGATCTCTGTAACCGACTATTTGGTCATTTTTTCCTAAAAGGATCGTCACGTCAGTCTTGTTTGAACTAAGATCTGCTATTAACTGTTTTTCAAATGAAAAACTGTAATTGTGACTAGCTTTTATCTGATTCCAAAATGCAAGATCGTATTTCTTAGCACCAGGAATTATCGATTTATTATAGTTATCCCAGGCCATTGAATTGATCAACACATTCATATCAAGAAATTTTTGATAGTTAGGATCAGTTGTTTCTAACCTCTCTTGAAAAATATTCTTATGAGAACTGACATCACGGTTCTCTTTGTCAGCATGGATCACCGGACAGGTAATGAAGGATGATTTAATTTTTGAGCCAAGTTTATCGAGCAGCCCTAGACAAATATAACCGCCATAAGAGTGTCCACAGACAGCAATTTTTTGATCCCCCGTAATTTGATCAATAAATTTGATGACTAATTTTAAGACATCGTCTGAATTGTGTATTAAGGATACATCTTGTGAGTCCCCCATTCCTGGGAGGTCAAGATAAATCCTTTTGATACCTGTCGTCATAAGTGGCTCATAGTTTTCAATCATACTGGTTGAATCCTGACTCATACCATGAAAGAAATAAACTGGAAAACCAGTTCCAACGATTTCATAATTCAACTGTGTATTGTTTATAGTAATTTTCATATTTTGCTTCCTAACAAAAAAATGAGGTTGGAATTTTCATCCCAATCTCATAAGAATTTATTTTTCACCAGATTCAGAGGCAATTATATCAAGACTTCCATCAAGTGTCCATTCGTCAACTGTTGCAGGAACAATCAAGTGAACACCCTTCTTTAAGCCATAATCCTTGCCTTCAATGGTAATTTTACCAGTACCATTGATAACTGAAATCAAAGTATATTTTCCAATATCATGTTTTAAAGTAACAGGTTCTTGTACTTCCCAACGATAAACAGCAAAAAATGGTGAGATAGGTGGTTGAACAAAGGTTGTAAATTTGTTCTTACCTTCTGTCTTTGTCTGAATATCTAATTGTGGATCCTTATGAGGAACCGTGATCGTATCCTCTGATTGTTGAATATGTAGTTCACGTTTCTTACCAGTACTCTTTTCAACACGGTCATAGTCATACAAACGATAAGTTGTATCACTGCTCTGTTGCGTTTCAAGAGCCATAATACCCTTGTTCAAGGCATGAACTGTACCACTAGGAACATAGAAGAAATCACCTGTTTTAACAGGGACTTTTCTCAAAAGATCATCCCACTTACCTGATTCGATCATATCAACTAGTTCCGCTTTATTTTTGGCATTATGACCATAAATAAGATAAGAACCTGGTTCGGCATCAATAATGTACCAGCATTCAGTCTTACCTAATTCATGCTCATGTTTCCATGCATAATCATTATCTGGATGGACTTGGACCGACAAGCTGGCCTCAGCATCTAAGATCTTTGTTAGCAATGGAAATACTTTGCCCTCTGGATTACCGAATAACTCACCATGATTTTTCCACAGATCATCGATAAATTGTCCAGCAAATTCTCCATTTTCAACCTCAGAACGACCATGGGGATGCCCCGAAATTGCCCAGCATTCTCCTATATCACCTGCAGGTAAATCGTAATCGAATTTCTCTAATTTACGACCACCCCACATTTTTTCATGAAAAACAGGTTTTAAAAATAATGGCTCCACGTTAGAATCCCCCAATTTTTAGTCTTCGTTTTCCTCTAATGACTTATCGCGGTCCAAGAAGAAGATCAAAGTCTGTAATTCGTTTGCCAAATCGACATAATGTACACGAATTGAATTTGGCACGTTAATAATTACCGGTGTAAAGTTTAAAATCCCCTTTACTCCGGCATCAGCCAAAAGGTTTGCCGTAACTTGTGCTGCATTTGATGAAACTGTTAGAATACATACATCGATCTGTTGTAAATCTAACTGTTCTTTTATTTCAGAGACATCATAAACAGGCACACCGCTCTTGACTGTACCAACGATCGATTGATCAATATCAAAAGCTGCGGCAATTCTTACATTATTTGTTCTAGCAAAGTTATAATTTAATAAGGCATTACCCAAATTACCGACACCGACTAAGGCAACATTAGTCCGTTTGTCTTGATTGAGTAATTTTTTGAAGAAGGCGACAAGCTCATCTACATCATAACCGTACCCTCTCTTACCTAAAGCTCCCAAGTATGAGAAGTCACGTCTTATCGTAGCGCTGTCAATTTTGACGCCCTCAGATAATTCTCCTGAGGAAACTTTTTGCGTGCCTTCATCTTTTAAGAACTGGAAATACCTATAATAAATAGGTAACCTTTTAATAGTTGCGTTTGGAACTGTTGTTTTTGTCATATCTACCACCAATGTGCGTTATTTCACTAATATTTATAGTAAATAAAATTAAGCAAAAACGCAATAGATTAAGCCTATAAAGAATTGTTTTTTACAAATAATGATAAAATTGTGAATATGTAAAGGGGTATTTAACTTGATTTTATTACAAGCTCAGAGCATTACTAAAAACTTTGGAACTAAAAAACTCTTCGAAAATGTCAATTTTGAAGTTCAAGATAACAGTCGTATCGGCCTCGTAGGACGTAATGGCGTTGGTAAATCGACGCTTCTCAAGATCATTTCCGATCAAGAAAGTTATAGCGATGGAAACATTGCTCTCAAAAAAGATACTAATATCGGTTACTTAGCTCAGGATTCAGGTCTTGATCGCGACAATATCATTTTCGATGAGATGGAAAAAATCTTTGATTATCTTAAGAAGCAAGAAAATCAGATGCACGAACTCGAGGCTAAACTAGCTGACAATACAACCAAAGACTATGATCAAATTCTAAAACAATATGATCAATTACAAAACACTTTTCGACAAGAAAATGGTTATGGCTATCAATCTGAGATCCGTAGTGTCCTCAAAGGATTCGGCTTTGAAGAAGGCGTCTGGCATGACAAGATCTCTACTCTCTCAGGTGGTGAACGCTCACGTCTAGCTATGGCTAAAATGCTCTTAGAACATCATGATATTCTGTTACTTGACGAACCGACAAACCACTTAGATATCGATACAGTTGAGTGGTTAGAAGGTTATTTGAAGAACTATCGTGGTGCCCTGGTTATCATCTCTCATGACCAGTACTTCTTAGATAAAGTCGTTACAGAAATTGTTGAGATCAATCACCATTCTTCAAAACACTATTCTGGTAACTATACTTTCTACTTACAAGAAAAGAAAAAGAATCAACAAGTTGAGTGGAAGCATTACGAAGAACAACAGGCCGAGATCAAGAAGACGGAAGAATATATTCAAAAGAACATTGTCCGTGCTTCTACTACTAAGATGGCCCAAAGCCGTCGTAAAAAGCTGGAAAAGATGGATGTCATGGACCGTCCTGGTTCTGATCAAGCATCAGCACACTTCAGTTTCCAAATTGACAAAGAGAGTGGAAATGACGTTTTGTTGATTAAAGATGCTGCAATTGGCTACGATGATCACATCATGTCAGAGCCAATAAATCTTGATGTCAAAAAAGGCGAACGAATTGGTATTATCGGGCCTAACGGAATTGGTAAATCTACCCTTCTAAAATCAATTCTAGATCAGATACCTTTGATCAAAGGTACTTACCAATTCGGTGCCAACGTTCAAGTAGGTTACTATGACCAGAATTTGACAAATTTGGACTCACGTAAAGATGTACTTCACGAGATCTGGGATCTCCATCCACTACTTGATGAACAGATAATTCGTAACATTTTAGGATCATTTTTATTCAGTGGTGATGATGTTTTGAAACCAATATCTGGATTATCTGGTGGTGAAAAGGCTCGACTTACTTTGACTAAGTTGTCAATGGAACACGATAATTTCTTAGTAATGGATGAACCAACTAACCATTTGGATATCGACAGTAAGGAAGTTTTGGAAGATGCCTTAAGCAATTTTGACGGAACCGTTCTCTTTGTATCACATGATCGTTACTTATTGAATACACTTGCCAATCGTATCGTCGATATCGGTGCTAATGGTAGCAAAATTTATCTTGGTGATTACGATTATTACTTGGAGAAAACGACTGCTACTCCAACTGAGGAAAGCGGTGTAAGCCATAACGTCAGTGAAAAAAAGGTCGAGTACCAGCAATCTAAAGAACAACAAAAGCAAGAGAGAAAAATTCGTCGTCAAGTTGAACAATTAGAAAAAGAGATCTCTGAATTAGATGAGAAAAGTTCTGCTATTCAATTAGAAATGACTAAAGAAGAAAATCTTACTTCATACACTAAACTAGCCGACTTTCAAAAAGAATTAGATGATAACAAGAAAAAACAAAGTGAGCTTGAAGATGAATGGACTGAAAAATCATTGGAGTTGGAAGATTTAGGTGAATAATTGTCTTTATCGAAGTAATTTGCTAATATTCTAAGAACAAACAACTTAGGAGATCAAATGAAAAACAGACAAGAAAATTTCTTTATCCGCTTTTTCAAAGGTGTCATTATCGCCTTAGGTTTTATCTTACCTGGAGTTTCTGGTGGTGTTTTAGCAGCAATTTTAGGAATCTACGAACGATTACTCCACTTTATGGCTCATTTTAGAAAGAATTTCAAAAAGGACTTCATGTATTTTCTACCAGTTGGTATAGGTGGAATTGTAGGAATTGGTCTACTTTCTAAACCGTTAGAATTTCTTTTAGCACACTATCAAGTCATCGTATTATGGGGGTTTGCTGGAGCAATTATTGGAACCTTACCTGCTTTGATCAAAGAATCAACCTCACGTTCAAAACGAGATTTCTTCGATATTAGTTGGTTTTTCGCCATGTTGATTTTAGGGGGACTGTTCCTTTTCTTCATGAGCGAAATATTTGGAACTATCCCGGCTAATTTCTTTGGATTCGTGATTGCCGGAATGTTGATTGCACTGGGTGTACTGGTCCCTGGACTTAGTCCTTCAAACTTACTATTGATTTTAGGATTGTACACACCCATGCTGACCGGGTTTAAAAACTTCGACATTATGGGAGTATTTTTACCAATTGCTGTTGGTGGTGTTATTTCTATGGCCCTATTCTCAAAGGGAATGGAATATCTGATCAAACACCATCATTCTCGGGTCTATCATTTCATTTTAGGAATAGTGGTTGCCAGTACAATTTTGATCCTTGTGCCAAACCCTAATTCAGAAGAAACAATTTCTTATGCCGGAATAACTGGCATGACGATCATGCTTAGTGTTATTACCTTCATTCTCGGAATGCTATTAGGACTGTGGATGAGTAAATTAGAGGATAAATACAAATAAAGTATGGGATAACTTTTAGTTTCCGGCCTTCCAACATCAAATTAGTATTCATTTCTGACATAAATACCCCCCAGCAATTAAATATTGTTGAGGGGTATTTTTAATTTAAACAACCCAATATGCTCGAGGTCATCTAACGTAGGAGCGTCATATTCAAGTATGATAGTAATTCTCATAAAATATGATAAATAAATTCTTTGTACATCAAAAGGAAATGGACCTGTTTCTAAGCATATAATCTTAGGTTGTTGTTTGATGAGAAAATCATACAACCAAACTCAATTATCTTTCAAAGTAAATTAGTCAAATTTTGAGTAAAACTGTCGAATGCTCGTGACTCCCACATATTCTTTCTATGAACATAAACTGATGTTAATTTATCATCAGTAAATTTCGTTTGTATCACTTGCAATTGATTATTAGCCAATTCTGATTCAACAACAAACTTTGGTAGATACGCAACCCCTAGGTTACTAATTACACTTTGTTTGACCGCTTCAATGCTTCCAATTTCTAGCATGTGAGTAAAGACGATATCTCGTGTGAGAATTTCTGCCGAAAATTTTTTGTGATAAATACTTTCTTTATCATCTGTAATAAGGGTTAAATTTATCCGTTGGTGAGTCCTTTGCAAATTTATAGTTTTTGGATCCATTTGTGAACTCGCCACTAATACAAGTGAAAAATCACATAATCGATGAACAACAAGGCTATCACTGTAACCACCCACATCATAATGAATGCCCAAGTCGACCGTACCATCAGCAACCTTTTGAGGAATTGTAAAACAATTCGCCATTTGTAAACTAAGTTGGACATTTGGATTCTGATTATGAAACGCATTTAAAATTGGTTGCATTTTGTAAGTTAATAATGTATCGGGAACAGATATTTTTAATTCTCCAGATAAATCATTCTCAGATTTTCCGTAGTTTCTCATTTCATCAATTGTACCCAAAATACTGTCGATTAATGGAAGAATATCTTTGCCTGCTTTTGTAAGTACCATTCTCCGCCCCACTTTTTCAAAAAGTTGTAGCGATAACTCTTGCTCTAATTGTTGAATTTGAAATGTGACCGTAGACTGAGCGTAATTTAATCTATTTGCTGCGGCTTGAAAACTCCCTGTTTCAGCAATTGTTCGAAGAGTTGTTAAAGTTTTAGTATCCATATTCTTCTCCTTTTTCAAAAATTTCTACCGAAACATCGAAATATTCGAATTGTAAATGTTAATATTTCAATTAGACTGAATCGTTTATCAGAATTATTATAGAAAACAACATAATAAATGTCAATTTATGGAAAAAATGGAGAATAGAAATATGGAAATCAAAATGTACTCACCAAAATATCGTAATCAAGTAATTGCATTAATTCTGTATCTACAAAACTTTGATAACAATGTCGATTTATCTCTGGAGGAACAGCCAGATATGCAAGATATCACGAAATATTATTTACAAAACCAGGGTGGGTTTTGGATTGCAACAAACGATAATGATGATGTTATTGGTACGATTGGATTACTTCAAGAGAACGAGGAATACGGTGTTTTGAAGAAATTCTTTGTTCATCAAGATTATCGTGGATCTAAAAATGGAATCTCTGCGAAATTATTTGATGCGTTAATTAGCTCAGCAAAGGAAAATCATTTACATCATATTTTATTAGATACACCTGAAGCCTGTCATCGGGCACATCATTTTTATAAAAAGAACGGATTTGAAGAAATTGACAGAAATGATGTTCCAATTAAATATGATTATCCAGATCGTGATTCACTCTTTTTCATCAAAAATATTTAACACAAAAAATACCCCCAAAGTTGTTCTAACTTTTGGGGGATATAGGTCATGTTACTTAATTTTATTAGGATCATTTTTGTAGATAAATACTCCAAGTAAACTAATTAAAACTGCTGGCAATTCCCAAGAGTATAGAATCTTAAATGAATCTTTTAATTGTACCGTCAAATGATGCTTAATGTTGTGAGTTGCTGTTGAAATTTGATCATTGATTTTAAGTACACTAGCATCAGCTTTTTGTTCAACTGTTTTATACATTATTAGTTTCATCGGTGCTGGTACGCTTACCCCAGCCATTTGCTTTTGTAATAGTAGCTTATTGTATGTTTCATTTACCAAAGTATTTTTTGCGGAATTAGTAATTGTCATAGTCTTGATTTTCTTATTACCATTACTAATTTGTGTACTTGATGAAACTAACTTGTTGTGAAGTTTATTATCTATCTTATTCTTAGTACCCTTTGCCACATCAATTTTTTGTACTTGGCGAACTGAATAATCGTATGTATCTTGCTTAGCAGTAGTGATATTTCCATCTAGTAATGATAAGAATAAAGCAATTCCAATTACCGCACCAACATTTCTTAGAACATTCAAAACATTCTGTCCTGAGGTTAAGTCGGCACCCTGTAATTTATTAATTCCAAGTGATAATGCAGGACCAGCAATGCATCCCACGCCAATTCCAATCAAAATATCAATGATATAAAGCTGCGACCAACTATTGTCAACGTTGATTTTACTTAGTAAATAGACTCCAACTGCTGTTGACAAGATTCCGACAGTCAAAGGTATTTTAACGTTTATTTTTTCAATAATATTAGTGGCGATTGGTGTGGCTACCAACATGGCGGCTGACATTGGTGTAATTAATAAACCGGCATGCAATTCTGACACACCCATTATTTTCGTTAAGTATGTGGGCATGATACCTACAAAACTTGCCAAAAAAGTGAAGGATAATAATATCATAATCGTTGATGCAACAAAATTTCTATCTTTAAAAAGTGATAATGGAACAATAGGATCTGACGTGTGTTTGTCGTGGTAAATAAAAGCTACCAATGAAATCAATCCCGTCACGAATGTACCAATTGTTGTTGCACTAGTCCAACCCCAATTTCTACCTTGAACTAATCCGAGAGTCATTAAAAATAGAGTCAAAGCTATCAACACTGCACCAATGATATCAATTTTTGAAGCTGAAACTTGTTCATTTTTCATTGATAATGTCGCTATATTTATTATTAATACAAGCACTACAACTGGTATATTGATAAGAAATACCCAATGCCAGCCCATGAATTGTGCAACTAATCCACCAATAGAAGGTCCAAGTGCTGCTCCCATTGCTTGAGTTGCCGCAAAGATTGAGACTATTTTCCCACGTTGTTTCATGGTGCTATGATGAAATTCAATAATCATACCAGAAGGCAACATAACTGCGGCACCAATACTTTGAATAGAGCGACCGATAATTAACATTGTCAAACTTTGAGACATTCCACTGACTATTGACCCAGCAGCAAACACAATAATTGCTGTATTTAGTAATTTAACATGACCAATTTTGTCTCCTAATCTACCAAACGGAATTAAAAATGAAGCAAATAATATTGTATATATATTTATTGCCCACGATAGATCCGATAATGATACGTTTAATCCCGATTGAATATCAGGAATTGTAATATTCATTATATTAGTATCTAGGATAACCATAAAGCCCGTTATTGTCATGGCCACCAATATTAGTTTTTCTTTAAACTTACCTGCATTCTCTGTATACATGTTTTAGCCTCCGTCGAGTCGAATTTAGTGTTACATTTGATTCAACCTGATACACTTGTCTCAACTCGAGACCAATATAAAATAATTCATTCAAAACTACTATTTTTGAGGCTTATATTTTATGAATTGGAGATACTTGTAATGGATAGAGACAAAACAGTTCAAAATGTAACAAGAATGCAAATTCAAACTAAGATATGGATCAAGGATGCACTGCTTGAATTACTAAAAACTTACAATTTCAATGAAATAACGATAAAGCAAATAGTTCTAACCGCTGGAATTTCACGTCCCACTTTTTATCGGTTGTATAAATCAAAGAATGAAACACTAAAAGAGACTATAAACGATATTTGGTATAAATATTCTCAATCGGTTCACAATCTTGATCCGAAGTCATACAAACAATTACTACTGTATGCTTTTGAATATTTCGGTAAAAATCATGATGATTTAAAAATTCTAATCGATTCCGATTTATCTAGTTATTTATCAAAAAGTGCCACTTCCATATTCATCAAAGAAATTTCAGATAATCCTGCTATTTGGAGAGAATGGCAATCACCATTAGAAAAAACTATCGGCGTTCAGTTAGGATTTGGTGGAATGATCAATGTTCTGTTTAATTGGATTTCAACAGATTGCCGCACCCCCGAAGATAAAATGGTATCTGAAATAATGAAAGTCTTACAAAGTTTAGCTAAGGAAAATTAAGTAAGAGATGATTTCTAACCTTTTCAACACCAAGTTATCGACCATTCGAAGCGCACAAAAAAAGTCGACTTTCAAGTCGGCTTTTAAAATACCCTAGCTAAGTTTTGAACCTTTTTATAACCTTGATTTAAGATTTTTTGCGTATTGTCTGGATCAAAATCCATCCCTTCTATAAATATGTTCTGGAAGTCAGATACACCCATAATATTAAAGATAGTCCTTAAATACCTGTTCCCTAAGTCCAACTCCTTCATTTGAATAATATCCGCACTGTGAAACCGATCCCCACTAGATTGCAGATGCAGTGCCTTTTTTGCGTGCAAATTACCTTGTAGTTTTGAATGGTTGTCATATTCAAAAGTATCTGGAATTTGCATGACGAGATCTAAATAACTCTTCATTTCTGCTGGAAGAAAAAAATTATACATAGGATTTACAAAAACATACTTGTCTGTAGTAACAAACTCATCAACATATAGTTGCCGGGCCACATTTATCGCTCGCTCGTGCCTAGTAAATTTGGCTCCACTAGCTTTCTTGTTATATATAGACAGAGCCGTTTCATCAAATGGTAGGCGTGGCTCTTCAGAAACGTAGCGCTCGATAATTGTATCGTTAGGATTTGATTCTTGATACTCTCTTATGAAGTTTTGATAGAGCTTGATGCTTGTTGATACTTTATCAGTTTTGGGATGAGCAATTATGGCTAGAAGTTGTGTCATGTAAATCACCTTTTTTCTTTATTTTAACAAATTGAGAATTTGGAGATAGAAAAAGCACGCCTACATTTGGCGTGTTTAATTATTTTAATGATGCTGAGTCTTTAAGAGTATGAAAATAGTTGGCAATCAAGATTAATGTTAGTAATAGTTTTACTATTACTAAATCCTTAAGAGTACAAAAACGTGCCAGCTGGTAACTTAATTATCTTCAGAGTTTTACTATTACTAAATCCTTAAGAGTACAAAAACTCACCAAGAATGCGATATTGTTCTAGTGTTGTTTTACTATTACTAAATCCTTAAGAGTACAAAAACTTAGGATCAGACGGAGTTTTAAAATCATTAGTTTTACTATTACTAAATCCTTAAGAGTACAAAAACCTCTTCTTAACCTTATTAATCATCATATTTGTTTTACTATTACTAAATCCTTAAGAGTACAAAAACTTGAAATGCTGTAATGTCAGTAGTTTCAAAGTTTTACTATTACTAAATCCTTAAGAGTACAAAAACCGATTGAATATATCATACCTTTATAATTTCGTTTTACTATTACTAAATCCTTAAGAGTACAAAAACTTGAAATGCTGTAATGTCAGTAGTTTCAAAGTTTTACTATTACTAAATCCTTAAGAGTACAAAAACCTCTTCTTAACCTTATTAATCATCATATTTGTTTTACTATTACTAAATCCTTAAGAGTACAAAAACTCCATATCACGTCCAGATTCAGCTAATACAGTTTTACTATTACTAAATCCTTAAGAGTACAAAAACACGGATCCGATGGGATTGTAGGTACATTATGTTTTACTATTACTAAATCCTTAAGAGTACAAAAACCAATTAACAAATTAGTTTGATTAACAATTCGTTTTACTATTACTAAATCCTTAAGAGTACAAAAACCAACAGTAGGAAAACTACCATGTGTTTGATGTTTTACTATTACTAAATCCTTAAGAGTACAAAAACAATGAAATTCGCTTTTTTTGTGGGTTACTGGTTTTACTATTACTAAATCCTTAAGAGTACAAAAACCCTAGTTTTACACTAGAATACAAAATCAATGTTTTACTATTACTAAATCCTTAAGAGTACAAAAACATAAAGATTTCGGTGCTTATAAGTTAGTAAGTTTTACTATTACTAAATCCTTAAGAGTACAAAAACTATGTGTAAATGAACTGTCATTTAAAAATGGTTTTACTATTACTAAATCCTTAAGAGTACAAAAACTCATCAATCATCTGCTTTACCCCAGTAAATGTTTTACTATTACTAAATCCTTAAGAGTACAAAAACATACGTTTGGAACGAAAAGACTGGCGAACCGTTTTACTATTACTAAATCCTTAAGAGTACAAAAACATTTGGATTGGAATAATATTCTTGCTATGAGTTTTACTATTACTAAATCCTTAAGAGTACAAAAACTTAGTCCTTACTAAGAAATTGGAAGGGTCAGTTTTACTATTACTAAATCCTTAAGAGTACAAAAACCTCAAATTCAAAAAATCAACACGTTATCAATCCTCCAAAAATTTGGTTTCTGCATCTGTCAGTAACTGATCTTCAAAACTAAACGACGTCTCGTAGTTTAGAATCTCATTTACTACCTTCAATAATACCAAATCCTTGTTATTAAGAAACAATTTTTCTTTAATTCCAATATAGGGAATAATTCGCTGCATAGATTCAACAAATTTTTCTTCACTACTATTAAATTCATTAGGATAGTTATTCTTTACAGAATGTAATAACTCATCGGTTGGCAATAACTGATCAAATTCATCAGCGGCCACGACAATCTTTTCTAAATCCATTGTATCTATTGGTAAGTTTTCAAGATTATTGCCAATATAAACTACCTTCAAATCATATTCACTCAATAACTTTTTTATTTTGATAAAGAAGTTATTTTTTTCATATTGAGAAATAAAACTATCAACATTGTACAAAACTAACCAAGTCGGATGGCTATTCTTACTCAATTTTAATTTCAAAAAATTTAAAAATTCATCTAACAAACTTTCAGTATTCATAAATTCCAAGGGATAATTTTTTGAATCCTCTTGATAATTCAATACCAAAAAATTTTTTAACATCTCTAAATAATTTAGATCCTGAAAATTTATCCGCAAATTATTAGAATAGTCATCTAAGAATTCTTGAACTTTAATCTCTAAACGAAAGTTTTCATTATTCATATTCTCAATTGCATGGTCAATATCGAGATCATCATTCAGTTTATTCAGCAACTCATACAATAAGGTATCCTTTTTATACTGCATTTGTTGATAAATACTGTCACGATTATTTATAAAGAAAACATCATTATTCTTCACTGAAACCTTCTCATCATCAATGTACAACTCGATATCATTATCTCCATAAATATTGGAGGTCAATCTGGGGCTGCGATTGAAATAATAATATAAACTGCGAAAAACAGTCCATAATTTTTTATGATCAATCCCTGTTAAATAAACAATATCGTCAAAATCAAGATCCAAAAATTTCTGATTTTCTAATTCAATTTTTAATATCATATGATCACCAGATTCTTATTACCAACAATCGTTTCTTGTTTGCTCTTACTACCAACAAGAACTTGCATATCTTCAAATTGCTTTTCACTAACGGCCATAAGTCTAATCTCCCCATTTTCCGGTAAGAAATATTCGATTGCATTTTGATATTTCTTACCAGCTGATCGATTAGGAATTGAACGATAATAAACTGAATATTGCAACATCATAAAACCGTTTCTGATCAATTCCTTCCTAAAAATTCGGTATTGTCGTTGTTGTTTTGGAGTATCCATTGGTAAATCAAATAAACACATCATTCTCATATTCTGATATTTCAACTTCCTTCACCCACGAAATTTTTTAAATCGATATTTGACAAAGATTCTATATCATTAGCTTCTATTGCAGTTATGAAGCTGGTGACAAATTCTTGCATTGAATTATCTATCGACATTTTCTTTCCTTTAATTTTGATCTTCTGATTCATAAATTCAATTATTTGGAGTCGTGATTCATAGCTTAAATAGTTTTTTTCACCCAATAGATTTTGATTGATCCAATAATCCATCAGTGGACGATAAGGTTCCATCAAATCATCAACTAAGTTAAAACTATTAAATTCATTTTTATGAAATATCCCTAACATTGTCACTAATCCGTTACCGACTACTATCCTTGCCATACATGATCTTAAAATTGCATATCCAAAGTTCATAGCGGCATTTATAACATTGTCATCTCCACGAGTAAAACTCTTTCCATACAGCGAATCAAAATATACTTTAGCAACGTGCCCTTCTCGATTAGTTTTATCACCAACCGCAAGATCAGAAACCAAATCTTCCATTAATTCAAGACGTTCCTGTTCTACTCCAGTCCATCTGGCAAAAGCTATTTGATTATCCATTTTTTGCTTAATAACACTTTGCCAAATTAAATCTTTTTGTTCAGTAGTCCAACAAGCCTGTTTTATAACCCTTTTTGCATAATGATGATATTGACCGTAAGGTAAGTAGATACCAACGGGCAAATATTTATCATCACAAATTACTAAACCAACATTATTCTGACTTAAACTAGACATCAATTTGGTGGTTATCGAGGTCTTATTCCCCTCAAGTACAACCATTGTGATATCCGATAATGGAATATAAAATTTATCGTCCTTCTTTCTAATTTCCAAATTATCCAATCTAAGCCTTAATAAATCGCCTTCCTTAACATGAACTATTCTCCACGCCATAAGTTATCCTCCTAAATTTTTGTAAAAAAAAACCACCTAACAAGTAGGTGGTAAATTCGGAATAAATCCTTATTTTTGTAGATCCTTAAGAATTTAGTAATAGTAAAACGTCGAATGAATATATTCAAACATATAAGGCGTCCCTTACAAATTAATAGTATCACAAACTATTCATTAATCAAGGATATCTTTAGGATTCTCTCCCTCTTTTTCTAAGTAATATGGATTGCCTAGTATGTCTGTGTTTACTTTCCAAATTTTACAATTTTTTGGTACTAACTGTTTAAGAATTTGTTTCTTTGCAGAACCATATATTTTCCAAACATCATTATCTGTCTTATATTTATATATTGGCTTCAATTCAACATAACCTTTGTGTGTTTCCATAGTGCGAGACCAAAATAACATCTCCACACTTTCACCAGTTTCCATATTTTTAACCTTAATTTGATTTTTCTTGTACAAAGTAAACATAAATTCAGAATCATCCGATACTTTTTCACGATGCTTGATTTCTAAATACTTATCACGTTTAATTCCATATCCTTCATTCTTATTGAATTTAAGATCAGAATATTTAATACCCATGATCTCATACTCATCATTTTCATGATTCAAATAAACATCGGTTCGCCATGGATTGAGCGACTGTAAGATAACATGTTTATTTTTAGCATTTTCAGGAGTGATATCAATATTGGATCCAATGTTCTTATCTAAATATTTGAGTTGTCTTATTTCAGGTCCATTATTTTTCTTTGAATATTTTCTAACTGGTCCGTGATCCAGACGATAAAGTTCAAATGGGGATACCGCAACCACATGGACTTTATCATTCCTACCCATTTTCTCAATTGAATCTGGATACGTATTCATTATCTCTTCCAAATAGTTGAAACTTCTTGGATCATATTTATTCAACAAAAATTTGGTTTTATCCTTATCATAAATGTTTTTAAATCTAGCATACTCTTTAGGATCATAAATATTTTTAATTTTGGCGACAACATATTCTGATTCTTTTTTATCTTTAGCCAGTTTCCCAAACCTTGTAGAATATATCGTGGCATCACTGACTTTACGATTCATCTTTTTATCTACTTGATGAGAAAACTTAATTCTGTCATCGGAATTCATAAGTTCATAAACAAATCCATTGTATGGTTGTGCATAAACCTCTTTGTCAAAACTCTTATCATCCAATATCTCCCCAGTTTCGATATCTACAGTATTATCGTTTTCAACCTTGACGGGGAAGATATTGACTCCTTTTTTCCAAATATTTAAAAATGGAGTTGAAGCAATTATTGACGCATCAATGGCATGATGATGATAGGTTTCTCTGGTCTTATTAATATGCCAATGTTTACGCATATTGGAAGTAAATTTACCACGAATGACGGTAACTTTTGTATTAATTTCTTTTTCTCTAAAAAATTCCTGTAAACTATTCAAAACGACTCTTGAAGAATACCTAGTGTCAACTAAATTACGAGAAATAAATCTCTTCCGCGTATCAATATCACTAACATTTTCCGAAAATAGATAGTTCTTGCGTTTATTTTTATTAAATATTGGATTTTTAATTACCATTGCCTTCATAGAATCAAATCCCTGACCGTGTCCTTCATTCAAGAATTCAAATGGAGTCTTTTGCCCTTTAATTTGATTCATCTCGGCATAACATAATGTCTTATTATTGACACTATCGTCAAATGAAATGGATTGCGGTATTATATGATCTATTTCAAAATTATCAGGATTATTTAATAAATCAGATGCCAAAATTGATTTGCCGTTATACAAATCTATTCCTTGTTGTTGATACCAGAGCCTGATTTTGAAAAATAGCTTTGCTCCATATCTTCTTAAGCCATCATCAACCATTGGCTTACTACCAACTGAATTAGTAAATTTTTTGAGAGCATCGTTCTTTTGCTCTTTATTTTTATCTTGAAAATCTTTAATTTGGTCCTTGGCTTCTTTTTCATTCTTATCACGAGGCATTTCTACAACAATATAGTTAATATGACCATATTCTTTCACTACAGCATTAACAATTTTTAAAGCTTCCCGAACTGATTTAGCCGCAACTGGATTGTAGATCTCTTCGGCAATTTTCTTATATGGTATATATTTATATTGATTATACTTCTTACCATTATCTTTGATCAATCCCATTTCGTTGATCAGAGTCATTTGTTCAACGGGACGTTTTAACATTTCTGGTATTAGTAGTTTCATTGTTTTGACAGATAGTCTGTGCCATTTATTATTGGACGTAACATTAAAACTAACCTTGTTATCAATAATTAATTGAATCAAATCATCGGTCAAAAAATCATATTCAGGCTGTAATTGACTACGCAACTGTTTCCTAATTTCACCATTCTCAGTGTTAAGAGTAATAATAAAACTAAGCCGATCCAAAAAGTCAGTAGGCCAATCAAATATATCAATATCCGACTCTAAGAATTTTTTATGTATTTTATGATAAATTCCCATCGAGCTTATTTCAGGTTTATCTTTTTCATTAGTTCTATAACCAGTAATATCCGAGTCATCACAACCCACTATTTTTTTAATCAATTTAATCATATTGATATTAGATGTAGATTTCTTTAGTTCTAATAGGATATGATTCTTATCGGCCTCAGTTAATTTTTGATCTTCATAATTCAAAATACGTAAATTATTCAAATCATTTAACACATTAAATACCTGTGCGGTATACGAAGCACTTGAAGCTCTTAATTCCTTTGGGAAAATTTTATCATGTCCAATTAATTCTTCGAATAGATTTTTTAAAGTACGACCGTCTTCTTTATAAATACCATAATCAGACCTCGACTTCTCACTACCTGGTCCAACAAAGTAATCCCTTTTACGATTTAATATTTCACAGTATGCTTCTTCAAACTCTTCGGTTAATACATCAGGGTAAAATTCTCTTTGCTTTTCAATGATCAGTTTCGCCTCATCAAAATATGATTTTGTGGGAAAGACATTCAGCAATACTTCCCTCTCATTAGCATCAACTACTACCTTACCCCTAGTGGCCCTATATTTATCTAAACGTTCTAACTGTATTTGTGCTGGTGTTTGCGTCTTCAACTCCTTAGTATTTATTTGCAAACTTTTGGAATACTCTGAACCTTCAGACTCATCATCAGCATCTTTCAAGTCATAACTTATTCCCCGACGTTTCACAATATGATATAGACTTTCAGAAATTTCTGATAAGGACAATTCTTCAGATAACCCTTTAACTCGCAATTCATATGGATTAGAATTATTGGCAAAATGATCAAAATAATTTTTATCGTCCTTAGTATTTATTAACCCAAACTCATTAAACAACTTAGCAGTATCCTTACGACGCTGTTTTTTACGGTTAATTAATCTACGTGTACCACGCATACTTCTACGTGTCTGATTTTCTTCACCGATTTTGGCATTAATTAGTCTTGACCCTAACTCAAGAATTTTACCGGCTTCATAATCTATTACACTGTATCCAACCGACGACACGCCAATATCTAATCCTAAACTTATCTTTCGATTCACTTTAATTCCCCCCATTACCTTAAATTACACAAGTTTAATATATCACAAAGATTGTACGCGAAAAACGATAATAAAAAAAGATCGAGTCTACCTCGATCTTCTAAAAATCCAAACTAGGATCCGCATTAATTGTTAAATCAGCAAAATCCTTCTTATCATATTGAACCTGAGCAATTGCACCGATCATAGCGGCATTGTCACCACATAATCTTAATGGTGGGAAAATCAGATCCATATCTAAATTACGTTCTTCGACATCTTTCTTCAAACGTTGGCGTAACCCTTGATTAGCGGCCACTCCGCCAGCAACAACTAGTTGCTTAACTGGATGCTGTTTTAGGGCTCTGAAAATTTTATTACTTAAAATATCCAAAACGGCACCTTGAAAACTAGCAGCTAGATCATCTTTGTTGAGTTCTTCATGAACTTGATCTGCATGATGAACGCGATTAATAAATGAACTCTTCAGGCCACTAAAACTAAAGTCAAGATTATCTTCTTGAACCATGGCACGTGGGAAATCAAAAATATCATTTCCTCTAGCAGCCATTTCATCAACTTGTTTACCAGCTGGATAATTGATTCCCAAAACACGACCGATTTTGTCATAGGCCTCACCTACAGCATCATCACGTGTATCTCCAAGAGTTTCAAATTCACCAGGTGAACGTACTAAAACGATCTCTGTATGTCCACCGGATACTAAGAGCGCCATAAATGGATATTGTAAATCAGCAACAAGATTAGCTGAATAAATGTGCCCTGCCAAATGATTGGCCTTTATCAAAGGTAAATTATGTGCAAAGGCGACTGTCTTAGCGGCCATAATACCGATCAACAATGAACCAACTAATCCTGGTCCATATGTCACAGCTACAGCATCAAGATCATCATAGCCAATTTTAGCCTCATCTAAAGCAAGTTCAATACAGTGAGTAACTTCCTCAACATGATGACGACTGGCAACTTCTGGTACAACTCCGCCGAATCTTTGATGACTCTTGATCTGAGTTGCAATTATATTTGATAAGATTTTCTTACCATTCTTAATAACAGCGACACTTGTTTCGTCACAGCTACTCTCAAACGACAATATTAATGTATCTTTTTTCACGATTCTCTCCCTATAAATCGACCACCATCTCTAAAGCATCGTGATGATTTCTAAAATAATATTTCTCATGTATTGTTCTTGTCCTAAAACCAAAGGCTTTATACAATTCGATTGCGGATTCATTAGTAATATCCACTTCTAACGACATTTTCTGAAAATTATACTTACGACAATACTCAAAAACTTGATTCAAGAATAAATGACCAATACCATCTTTTTGCAATTCAGGTAACACTGCAATATTAGTTATATGTGCCTCTTTAGGATTGCTCAAGGACACACCAATAAAGGCTACACAGTGATTACGTTTGAGAATTGATAAGTAGAGAGCATTTTTATTTCTAAGCTCAGTATCGACCACATCTTGTGGCCAAGGTGCAGGTTTAGAATAAATAACTTCTTGAATATTCATATAATCATTTGAATCGCTTAACTCGGCTTTTCTTAAAACCAATTCCTGACCATTGATAGTTACTGACTGTTTGTCAAACGGATATTTATCGGGCGAACCAGACGGCCAAAAAGTATCCTTAAACTTCTTCAACATAGGAAATATTACCATCTTTTTTATGTCCTTTTTGGTACCAATCATGCTCAGCTTGCGTCAAACGCAGATAATTAGGAACAAAGTTATCTACATCTGATACAACAGGTTTATTTTCGGCCAATTTAGCTAATTTATCAGCCTTTGGCAAACTGTCTTTAGTATCCATAATCATGGCTCCAGGATAAACATCTTTGATCAGGTCAGTTAAGTGTTCAGTGGCATTGATAAATTCTAGTTTGTCAGATCCATGTTGTTTTAATGAACCCAACAGCTTTTCCATTGAAGTATGGTGATCTTCAATCAAATTAACCAATTTACCGTCTTGATATTGATACACTCCCGCAAAAGCATTGTCGTTTCTAGCATCCATCAAAGGAACTAGGATCTTATCCTCAGATCCATCAGCAGCCAAAACCTCCAAGCTTGATACTCCTACCAAGTTTTTCTTCAAGGTGAAGGCTAAAGTTTTTGCCACAGTGACTGCGATGCGAACACCAGTATATGAACCAGGTCCCTGTGCCACGGCTATTAAATCTATCCCCTCAATCGAAAGTTTTGAATCTTTTAATACTTGCTGGATATCTGGCAACAAACTAACACTGTGAGTCTTCTTTTCAGTTGACTCGATCGAAGCCAAAATATTACCATCACTGACTACAGCAACGGTCAAAGGCTTATTCGAAGTGTCAAAAGCTAAAATTTTCATAAATATCCCCTCATTCTTAATAGCATTATTCTACCACAAGTTATTTAACGTAAAAAAAAAGACCTTCCGGTCTTCTTATTAATCAATTTTGTTAAATCTTGAATTACTGATCCATTTAAGGACTATGTACAAGATTCCGGTTTGATAAACCAAGCTGATAGCCTCTTTTAACAGTCTTGGCGTTAGCAATACCCAAAATGGTGCATTAGAAATCATTTGAATCCACAATGTATTCATTAAAGTATTAACAATTACAACTACTAAAATAGTCGTAATCAAAACTCTAACAATGGTTACTTTCTTGTTATGAAGCATTACACCATAAATAATTCCTGAAATAATTGCCGAGACAGTGAATCCCCAAAAGAATGCACCTGAACTCGGTAAAATTACCATCTTCATTATATCCGCAATAGCCATTGCAATTGCAGCCTTGTACGGTCCAAAATAATATCCAAGTAGACCCATAGCCACAAAACTGAAACCGACTTGCAACGCATTACTTCCTATTGAAAAACGGCTCAAAACCATTTCCAATGAAATTAAAATCGCCATCCACGTAAGTTCGTGGACACTTATACTACTTCTACTCTTACTTAACATATTGACATCTCCTAGGAGGAGCTGCCACCGAATATAACTAGAGGCAAATTAACTATATAAAGTGGCGAATGCGGAAACAAAACCGCGAGTAGAGAAAAATCTCTGACTCTTCGTCCAACGTTCACATTCCGTTCCGCTGGCACTTCACGCTTTGAATCCTACTCCAAAATTATTACCCCAATATATTAGCACAAGTGTTTATTTTTACAAAGCCTTTTTATTTGTCTTCCCAGGTCATGTGCGCAACAACGTTTAAGTCGTTGCCATTTTGAATCCAATGTGTAGTTTCTAATCCATCATCACTGATCTTAGCAAAAACTTCCGGATTACTAGTGATATCCAGCTCTTTTTCGTATTTTATATCCATCGTCTTAACACGATGCTTTTCGACAAATTCAATGCCTAAAGAGTCGACCATCCAATCAAAATAATACGAGTTATTAACGTGACGATTAACGTCAATATTGTAATAACCGATCTGTTGATCACGCTTGATATCATATTCCTTAGGAGCCTTAACTCTTGGAAATCGCTTGATCTTAGTGATTTCTTCTGCTCCAAACATATCAGTTAACTTATCGGCAGCGCTGACCATTTTACGTTCTTTAACATCAATAATGACAAATGCACTTTCCAACTTGACCATATTATTTCCATCTAAATCATCGATCCAAAAATCACGATAGAAAAAATACTTATTATAACTAGTTGCACGTGTTCTAACATTCAATCTCTGACCAAGTTGTGGCATTGACTTAATGTCCATATGATATTGGACAACGACCCATCCTAAACCACGTTTGACCATTTCTGAACTATCTGAATCAGACTGGTGCAATTGTTTTTCTGAGGTCAATAGCATTGCGTCTACTAAAGATGACAAACGCATGTCCCCTGTTAAATTAGCAAAATAAAAGGGGAATTCCATTTCTTGTGAAAAAATTTGTTCCTCGGACAATTTATTCATCCTTTCCGATTCCATGATACAAGTTGTAAACAACTTGCTTCTTTAATAAATTCTGATTGGCAATATCTTTGATTGCATGATTGGGCTTTTCTCCGCCTTGAATCTGCAGATCAATAGCGTTTATGATCTCAGCATCGGTCATTTCGGCATTCTTCTCAATTGATTTACCAGAAATGATAATAACGAACTCACCTTTAGGATCATGTTCTTGATAATAGTCTAATGTCTGAACAACTGTTCCGCGTAAAAATGCTTCGTGGATCTTAGTTAATTCTCTAGCCAAAGTTATCTGTCGATCTTCACCTAATGACTCTTTTAAATCAGTTAGAGTTTTAACCACTCGTTTAGGTGATTCATAAATAATTGACGTTTCAACCCGATTTGAAAGGTTTTCTAATGCTTCAGTTCTCTCTTTGCCTTTCCTTGGCAAGAAACCAAAAAAATAAAATGGCTGTGGTTCAATTCCTGATGCAATCAAAGCACTGATCGAAGCCGTGGCCCCTGGTAAAGGAATAACTGAAATGTCATGCTCAATTGCAGCCTTAACCAATTCTTTACCTGGATCACTGATTGAAGGCGTGCCCGCATCGCTTACTTGAGCGATATTTGTACCTTCTTCTAATTTTTCAATCAATTCTGGAATACGTTGAGACGTATTGTGCTCATGAAAACTGATCAAATCAGTATCTATTTCAAAGTGAGTCAATAACTTCATTGTATTTCTAGTATCCTCTGCGGCAATTAAATCAGCATCCTGCAGAGTCTTGACACTTCTAAAGGTCATATCATCTAAGTTACCAATTGGTGTTGGTACTAAAAAAAGGCAGCCCTTAGAATTGTCGACAAAACTTTTTTGTTCTCTCATTCAATTAGCTCCCTTACTTTACTTTTTTATTTTTCTTTTCATGATTACCATAAATCACACCTTGGCAGAAGACACATTCTTCATCTTCCTTTCGATGCGAACCATAAAATGGCTGACAAACGTGAAATCCTTTCAGATACAACTTTTCCAAGTTTAATCTGGAAGTAGATAATCCGTTTGCTCCAAAATCTTTATCTTCATAACCAAGTTTCTCTAAATGTTTGCGAAGATTTTGATTTTCCATCTCCAACTCTTCTTTTTCCTCTAAACTCTTTGACAACTGTTCTTTTAACGATTCCAAACGATCATTCAAATTATTTAATTGATTAGAGATAGTCTCAAACTCATCGTATAAATCCTTTTCTGCCATAGTTTCACCCACTAATCCACAAATTTTAACGATAAATCTTCTAAGACTGCTTGAAAGGCGACATTACTTTTCCACATTTCTTCTGCTTTAAATAACTCATCCGAAAGATCAACAATCTTTTGAATACTCTTGTTAGATAGAATATCCTCTTTAATCAAAAGTGCTTTTTTAAAATTATACCTAATTGATAATATATCACTAAAAATTTGATTCATCATGTCGAATACCAAATGTTGCTGATCTTTATTCTCTACTAACGTCATGATATCAGTCTGTATATCAATAAAACTACTTATTTTTTGACGATTACATTCTTTCATCCAATTGACAACTGCTGACAATAATAATTGATAATTCTCTCCAGTCATCCCTTGTAGGAATTTAATATCTGAGACCTTTAATGCAACTTTAGCCTGAATCTCTTTGTATCCAGTTTCCACTAATGCCTCCACTTCTTCATCATTACTTTGATCGGACAGATGGAAAGTTTGAACCCGCGATCTAATGGTCGGTAAAAGTTGTTTTGACGAATCGGCCAATAAAATAATCATCAGATTACCTTCTGGTTCCTCAATCGTTTTCAATAAATTATTACTGGCAGCATTAGTCATCTTCTCAGCAGCATCGATAATCAAAATACGCCTTTTACCTTGAGTTGCTGTCATACTAGCTTCTCTTTTGAAGAATTTAATATCATCCACACCAATACTCTGTTTATCTGTCTTTATCTCCAGCACGTCGGGATTATCTCCTAAGGCTATCGTTTTACAGCGCTGACAGGTTTGATCTGGTACTCCATCTTGTAAGTTATTGCAGAATTGACTTTGAGCAAGCCAAATAGCAACCTCATGCCTTACTTTTGAGGATGCTTTATCGATCAAGTAAGCATGTGATAGCATATTGGCTTGAATAACTTTTTGAAATTCATCTAGTATTTTAGACTGTGTTTCCAATAATTCATTCATTAGAATCTGACAAGCTTATCTACAGGTAAGATAAAGCAAGTTGCCCCTCCAACTTGAACTTCTACAGGATCACTCATATTGGCGGCTTCAGGCAAAATAAATGAAGGCGTTACATATTGAGTTCTTGTATGACAATTTTCTTTGATAACATTCAATGCATCATCAACTTTTTCGTCTTCTACCCCAAGAATAAAGGTTGAATTACCAGACTTCAAAAACCCACCAGTTGAAGGTAATCTAGTTGAACGAAATCCATCTTTAACTAAATGTGCCTGTAATTGTTGACTATCTTTATCTTGGACAATGGCTAAAATAAGTTTCATAATTATTTTCCTCCATTAAATGTCTTAGGAAATCTCTTGATTATTGCGTCCAATGCATCTGCTACAACTTTTTCAGGTGTCTGTTCAGCATTGACCGTAACAATTCTATTAGGATTCTCTTCGATCAATTTTTGATAAGTATCATGAACTCGCTGATGAAAGTCAATCTTTTCTTGCTCAAGTCGATCCATTGTGTCCTCATGATCTTTACGTATCCTTGCTAGACCAACCTCGGGAGTGACATCGAAATAAATTGTTAGATCAGGCATTGTACCATTAATGGCAAAGTCATTTATCTCGGCAACTTCCTTAACGCCAATTTGACGACCTCCACCCTGATAGGCAATAGAACTGTCGACGAAGCGATCACTTATCATGATCTTATCAGATTTTAACGCTGGTAAAATGACATCGATCAAATGCTGTCTTCTAGCCGCCGCGTATAAAAGTGCCTCAGTTCTATTATCCATTTCTTGATCATGAATACTCAAAATTATTTTACGGATTTTTTCTGAAATAGGACTGCCACCAGGTTCTCTGGAAACAATAACTTCTTGATTAGTTCTTTGCTTTAATAAAGGTAATAGTGAATTCAAAACTGTTGTCTTACCAGCTCCATCTGAACCTTCAAACGAAATAAAAATTCCTGACATATAAATTACTCTCTCCTAAGTGATTATAACTATTTTACTTGAATCGGTAGATAAATCCAAGGTTGTGGACTAAGAGTTTATAACAAAACAGCACACTTCAAAAGTGTGCTGTTTTATTTACTACTTTAAATGAGTGCAAGAGGACAAACCCCCTCCACTCTCTACCAATGTTTCTCGGCTCGACTAGGTTGTCTCAAAAAGGTATCTTCTTCACCAAAAATAATATTAGTCGTCCTCTTAGCGGCAGCCTTTCTTCTTCTGGCTTCTAAATAAAGATACTGATATTTAATTCTATCTAATTTCATTTCATCTTGCGTATCCTGTGGAAGATCAAAGGAACTATTCATTAACTTTGATGAATTATTGATTTTCTCCTGTAATTCATGGGTCTTACCCAATAGTCGATCATCTTCTGCTTTTTGAACACTTACTTTTTTTTTACCAAACATATTAGATCTCCCTACGGCCCTGAACGGCACTCTTTAGAGTCATTTCATCGGCGTATTCAATATCTGATCCAACGGCTAGACCATGAGCCAATCTTGTAACCGTGATACCAGCTGGTTTAACTAATTTAGCTAAATACTGTGCGGTTGCTTCCCCTTCTGGGGTGGCATTTGTTGCAATGATTAACTCTTTGACTGAATTATTGGTTCTTAAACGATTCAACAATAATTTAATATTGAGGTCTTCTGGTCCAATACCATCAACTGGCGACAATACACCGCCTAAGACGTGGTAAAGTCCGTTGTAACTATTCATATCATCAAGTGCCATTATATCTTTAGGTTGTTCTACAACTAGAATTGTCGATTGATCACGGCTCTCATCTGTACATATTGAACAAACTTCATCAGTCGTGATATTTCCACAAATTTTACAATATCTCAGGTCTGTCTTAGCAGAAACAAGATTGTCAGCAAATTCTTGAACGCGGTTTTTATCCATGCTCAAAGTAAAAAATGCCATTCTTGTTGCAGTTTTCTTACCGATACCTGGCAACATCATATAACTATCAATTAATTTAGAAATTGGTTCTGGATATTTCATACTACATCAACCCGTTCGTGTATTTTCCTAACTTATCCTGTTGGTCCTTAGCAACTTCATCGACACCGTTGTTAAAGGCGTCAATTAACATATCTGTCAATGTATCAGGATCATCAGGATCGATAACTTTTTCATCAATTTTGATATCTAAAACTTTGTGGTCACCGTTTAATTTAACAGTTACCAAATCATCAACTGACTTACCAACATATTCAGACTTCTTTAATTCCTCTTGGGCACCTTGCATTTCTTTTTGCATCTTTTGGGCTTGGCGCATGAGATTTCCCATGTTTCCCATTCCACCCATGTTAGGCATTCCTTTACTCATAAATAGTTCCTCCTAGTCGTCTTTGATATCTACAATTTCATTTCCAAAAAGATTTAACGCTTCATCGACCGCTGGATCCTTTTTAGGTTCTGCTTTAGATTCTACATTTTCTTTCTTTGGTAAATCAATATTATTAGAAATATATTCTTTTCTAATTCTTGGCCATTGATCTTTCGGTACTAATACGATCTGACAATCCTTTTTTAAAAGCGTACCAGCACTATTACTCAACTCATCCAAGAATTCAGTATCTTCTTGAACCTGCTCATACCAGAGTTCAAAATCAAATGCTACAACGATTCCATCTACACTGGCAGCCACAGGATCAGCAACTCTCATTTTAGCACGTTGTGTCACTGAAAGCTTACTCATTAAATCAGGCCAAATATCCTTAGCCACGGCTAAATCACTTTTTGTTGCATTATCTAAGACTTTATAAATAGCAGTCTTATTAAGATGATTAGTTTTTGACTTATGTGTAGCTTTTTTTGGTTTTTCGGACTGAGGTTGAACATTACCTGTGGAAAGATTCTTGATTTCTTTTTGAAGTTTCTCAACTTGTCCACTGAGTTTTTCAACTTCTTGATTATCAACTTTGACTTCTTCAACGTCTGGTTGATCTATAACTTTTGGCTCACTGATTTTAACAGTTAAAATTTCCATATAAACATCAGTTTGGTTAGAATTTTTTAAATTTTTCTGCGCAGCACTGACTTGATCAACGATATAAAATAAGCGCTTATTGTCGAATTTATCAGCGAGATTCAACAAATCCTTGGTCATTATTGTATTGTCCATCTGCTCTGATAGATCAGAATTTGAGTTATACAGGATAAGATTTCGACAGACTCGAATGATCATTTCAGTGAATCTAACGGCTGAGCGACCACTTTCCAAGATCTTATATAGACTTTCTAGTGCTTGCGCCGACTTATTATTAGCGATAGCCGTCATATAAGCCGTTATCTGGTCATTACTCAAAGCACCCGTAACTTCTTGAGCATTCTTCAAAGTCAGCTGATCATCGCCATATGAAAGTGCCTGATCAAGAATACTCAAAGCATCACGCATACCACCTTCGGCAGAGGCCGCAATGATATTCAACGCTTCTTCATCGTATTCAATATGCTTATCTTTTAGAATATAAACCATTCGTTCCAAAATATCTTGTCTGGAAATCCTTCTAAAAGTAAAGCTTTGTGTTCTGGAAATAATGGTTGCGGGGATTTTTTGAGGTTCCGTTGTTGCCAAAATAAACATAACATTGGCCGGAGGTTCTTCCAAAGTTTTCAACAGGGCATTGAATGCACCTTGTGATAACATATGGACCTCATCAATAATATAAACCTTAAATTTAGCCTCAGTTGGTGCATATTTTACCTTGTCACGAATATCACGAATTTCTTCAACACCGTTATTTGATGCGGCATCGATCTCGATAACATCGTTTAAACGGTTCTCATTTTCGGCTTGGCAAATTTCACACTCATTGCATGGTTCACCATCATGTGGATTCAAACAGTTAACAGCCTTAGCTAATATCTTGGCACAGGAAGTTTTCCCAGTCCCACGGGGTCCGCTGAATAAATAAGCATGACTGGTCATTTTACTTGCGACAGCATTTTTCAAAGTTTGTGTTATCACACTCTGACCAATTACATCTGAAAAAGTTTGGGGACGCCAAACTCGATAAAGTGCTTGATATGCCATTTTGTCTCCTTAGTGAATAGAATAAGTAAATTTTACCACAAAAAAACTCCTAACCAATTATGATTAGGAGGCTAATATACATAACAAAAGGCACATGGTACAACTCACTTAGTGCTGCTTTCTTCCGAACCTGACACGATTCGCAAGAGCACCATTGCCCTAAGGCCTTGCGGCAATAACTATAATACTATAAATTTACTTTTTATGCTACTTTTTGCCACGGATTTTTCGAAAGAAATTTCGTAATAAATCACCAGTTTCTTCAGATTTAACGTTTGCTAGCACCTCCGGCTGGTGATTATAGCGCGTTTCCGCCAATAAATTATTAATTGATCCAACTGATCCAGCCTTAGGATCACTTGCACCGAAAATAACTTCTTCAATTCGACTATTAATAATTGCACCGGCACACATCGGACACGGTTCTAGGGTCACAAATAAACTCATATGCTCTAAGCGCCAGCTTCCAACCTTTGCACAAGCAGCCTCAATCGCAATGATTTCAGCATGCTTTATAGCGTTTTGAGTCTCTTCTCGTTCGTTTGAACCCACAGAAACAACTTCCTTAGTACGATTATCTACAATAACACAGCCAATAGGTACCTCGGCTCTAATTTCAGCATCCTTAGCTTCCTCTATTGCGAGATCCATAAAGTAATTAATTTCTTCTTCTGAAAACTTCATATTGTTTTAATCAACTAAATCTTTAAACTTCTGCTCAATTACCTTTGGTAGTTTAAGAGTTTTCCACTCTATTTCAGACTTATCTTCACGAACTTTATTGATAATATCGATCAATATCTTAACTTCTTCATCTGATAATGTGCCTACAAAAGCCAAAATTTTCTCATTACCTCGAAAATAATCTTTAATATATGACTCCAATTGGATTCTTTCTCTCTTAACTCTGAGGGTTCTAACAGCCTTCCAAATAAAGATAGCAATTAAGAAAATTCCACCTGTTATTAGCGCTAGGATCATACCAACAGCAATTTGTTTTTTGTCCATTGTAAACACCTCCAGCATGAATATAACATATTTAATCTAATTAAAAAACAAATTAGTTTAAACAACTTTTTAAGATGTAATATCCCTTATCTCTAGTAACGACTTCAACATTACCAAACGTTTCTTTCATCAATTTTTTGGCAGATGGTGCACCTTGTTTCTTCTGTAAGATGATCCAAAGTTCCCCACCATCAATCAAATGATTGATCGAATTTTTCAGAATATCAGTGACGACCTTTTTACCGGCACGTACTGGAGGGTTGGAAACTACAAGTGCAAATTTATCAGTGATTTTGTCATAAACATCTGATTCTAAAATATCTACATTTTTGATTCCATTAGCTTTAGCATTATCACGGGCTAAATCCAAAGCACGTAAATTAACGTCCCCCATAACAACTTGACGTTTATTTTGTTCTTTGGCAAGCGCTAGACCAATTGGTCCATATCCACAGCCGACATCCAAAATATTCCCAGCTGGTATCTCATCAAAATTGATCGATTCTATTAAAACTCGTGATCCAAAATCAATCGTTTGTCTGGAAAAAACCCCGCTATCTGATGTAAAGGCCAGATTATGACCTCGTAAAGTAAAGTCGAATTTTTTTAATTCGTGTTCTAAATCTGTTGAGTTTTCAAAGTATTGATTAGCCATATTATTCTCTTTCTGTATTTTTAGATACAAAAAAAGTCTGGGCTAAACCCAAACTTTTTAAAATTTGAAATTATTATTTCAAAGTAACTGTAGCACCAACAGCTTCAAGTTTTGACTTCATGTCATCAGCGTCAGCCTTAGCAACGCCTTCCTTGATAACCTTAGGAGCACCATCAACAAGGTCTTTTGAGTCTTTCAAGCCAAGTCCTGTGATACCACGAACTTCCTTGATAACCTTAACCTTTTCTTGACCTGCTTCTGTAAGTTCAACATCAAATGAATCCTTTTCAGCAGCAGCGTCGCCACCAGCAGCAGCACCTGCAGCAACAGGAGCAGCAGCTGTAACGTCAAATTCTTCTTCGATAGCCTTAACAAGGTCGTTAAGTTCTAGAATTGAAGCATCTTTTAAATCATCAATAATCTTTTGTGTATCTAAAGCCATTATTTTGTCCTCCGAATTATGTTTGTTTTAATTAAGCAGCTGGTTCGTCGTCTTTCTTTTCAGCAACAGCCTTAACAGCCAATGCAAAGTCGCGAACTGGAGCTTGTAATACAGATACCAACATAGATAGCATACCATCTCTGTTTGGTAGTGTTGCAAGGGCTTGAATTTCTTCAAGTGATGCAGCTTTGCCTTCAATGATTCCACCCTTGATTTCAACGGCTTCAACATCCTTAGCAAATTTGGCAGCAACTTTAGCAGGTCCAACTGGATCTTCTTCAGAATAAGCGATGGCTGTTGGGCCAACGAAGAATTCTTCGAGACCTTCTAGTCCAGCTTCTTCAGCAGCACGTCTCAAGACAGTGTTCTTGATAACTTGCATAGTAGCACCTTGCTCACGTAATTCAGCACGCATTTCAGTAGCTTGTTCAACAGTAAGACCTAAGTAGTCAACAACAATAACTGACTTAGCGCCTTTAAGGTTCTTAGCAACTTCTGTAACGAGTGCTTCTTTTTGTGCTAGTTTTTCTTGCTTCATTATTACGTTTCACCTCCACAATTTATTTTAGTTAATTCTACAAATTTCGGCTAAAAATAAAATCTCTGCGCCCGAAGGACACAGAGATTAATTAACAATCTTCTGGCCTCGGCAGGATATTAAGATTCACATCACCTGAGTCTTCGGTAGAAATCAACTATTGTACATTATCATTATTTTGGTTATAAGTCAACATTAAGCGTTGATTGTTAGACCAGGGCCAAATGTTGATGTCATATTGACACTAACAACATAGTTACCCTTAAGTGATGCAGGACGTGCTTTAGCGATAACGTCGTAAAAAGCGTTAAAGTTTTCAGCAAGTTTATCTGTATCAAATGAAATCTTACCGATAGGTGCGTGGATCAAACCATTAGGATCTACACGGTAAGTAACTTGTCCAGCCTTAACATCATTAACTGCCTTTGTAACATCCATTGTTACAGTACCAGTCTTAGGGTTTGGCATTAATCCTTTAGGTCCAAGTACACGACCTAAACGACCAACTTTAGCCATCATTGGTGGTGTTGCAACAGCAACATCAAAGTCTAACCAACCATCTTGAATTTTTTCAACAAGATCATCAGAACCAACGATGTCAGCACCGGCAGCTTCAGCAGCCTTAGCTTGTTCACCCTCAGCGAAGACGATAACCTTTTGTGATTTACCTGTTCCATTAGGTAGAACAACGGCACCACGAATTTGTTGATCAGCTTGTTTTGGATCAACATCCAAGTTAACAGCAACCTCAACAGTTGCGTCAAATTTTGCGTAATTTACTTTTTTAAGTAAGTCAATAGCCTCAGTAGCAGTATAAGTCTTTGTCTTATCTACTTGCTTAAGAGCTTCAATATATTTTTTTCCATGCTTAGCCATGCTAAGTTCCTCCTTGCTTTGTGGTCTATTGGGGATTTTCCCCTCCCACTTGTTAAGAATACTTTCGTATCCCTGTAAACTGCTATGTCTAGTCTTCTACTTCAAAGCCCATACTTCTTGCAGTACCAGCAACCATACGCATTGCAGATTCAACATTTGCAGCGTTTAGGTCTTTCATCTTGGTTTCAGCAATTTCGCGAACTTGGTCTTGTGAGACTTTGGCAACTTTCTTAGTATTAGGTTCGCCAGAGCCTTTTTCAACGCCAGCAGCTTTCTTTAATAGAACAGCTGCGGGTGGTGTCTTTGTAACGAAGTCGAATGAACGATCTTCATATACAGAGATAACAACGGGAATGATCATTCCCTTTTGATCTTGTGTACGTGCATTGAAATCCTTTGTGAATGCAACGATATTGATACCAGCTTGTCCTAAAGCAGGACCAACTGGTGGAGCTGGAGTAGCCTGACCAGCAGGAATTTGTAATTTAACTACGTTAGCAACTTTTTTAGCCACGGTGCATACCTCCTTGTTCCGTGATGTGGTCATATTGAGAATAAATATTTTCTCTCCCACATGTATGATAAAAACATACCGTCTTATAATATCATCAATTATTTACTATATCAATGATGTTTTTTATTTTTCAACGGCATTGAAGTCAACTTCGGCACTTGTCATACGTCCGAACATATCAACATCAACTTTTAATTTGCTGTGATCAGCATCAATTTCTGTAATTTTACCAGTCATATTAGCAAAAGCACCCTCGATGATCGTAACTGTTTCACCGACTTCAAAGTCATTGCCTTGATCTTTAATGCTAATACCTAGGTCATTTAGAATATGGTCAATTTCTTCTGGTAGAAGTGGTGCAGGTTTACTACCTGAACCGTGACTTCCAACGAATCCTGTAACACCAGGTGTGTTACGAACGATAAACCATGATTCATCACTCATAACCATTTCAACCAAAACATAACCTGGGAAAGTCTTCTTCATTTCTGTCTTAGACTTACCATTCTTTACTTCTGTTTCTTCTTCTTCTGGCACTACTGCACGAAAAATGTAGTCCTCCATACCCATTGATTGGGCACGTGATTCCAAGTTTTCTTTAACTTTATTTTCGTAACCTGAGTATGTATGTAGAACATACCATTGTTTATCTCCAGCTTCAGCCATAATTTCCTCCAAAAAATCAAAATAAAAAAACTCCGAAATAATTCGAAGTTTTCGCTTAGTTCAATACTAGCAAATTTCTCAATTAGTTACAAACCTATTTGCCCATTAAGAAATGTTGTAGTATTGATAACATGCCCCAATCGATCAGAGCTAAAAAGGCAGCGTATATTAATGATGTAGCAATAACTGTCCATGTATCACGTCTATTTTCTTTAAATGTAGGCCAAACAACAAGTTTCATTTCTTTTTTGACACTACCGAAAAATTTGAATAATTTCATTTAGTCCTCCAGTTTAGCGTGTTTCTTTATGTAACGTATGTTTTCCACAATGCTTGCAAAACTTCTTAACTTCAAGACGTTCTGTTCTATTTGGATTTTCAGAGATTGTGTAATTTCTTGATCCACAAACGCTGCAAGCTAGTGCTACTTTTCTTAGTCCCATTGAATTCTCCAGAATCTATGCAGTTTATTATCTTGTTAATTGTAGCTTTTTAAATATCAAAAGTCCAATAATTTTAGTGCAATTGGCTTTTGATCTTGGTTTTACAACGACTAGTCGCTCTGATCATTTGTTCTTTGCTACACTGAGCTGACAAGCATGCATCTTCAAATTCAATTTTGCCTAATAGAAACTGTAACGCCAACGCTTCTCGGTGACTTAAATCATTAAAATAACCTTCTAGGCAGTTAACGAGATCAACCATTTTTGTGTGTTGATTTGAGATGAATGACTGATTATCTTCGACTAAATATATTTCAAATGAATTTGCATTCTGATTAGCCTGACGTTTATCAGCATTCTCCCTACGAACAATATCAATAATATGATTCTTAAATCTCATTTTAAAAAAACTGCCAAATTGTGATCCATTACTACCATTGAAAATCATACAGGTTTCATGGCAGACGATGAATGCCTCCTGATACCAATCATTGCGATCATAACCGTGGATATAATATTGCTGAAATAAATTCTCTATCATTGGTCTATAACGTTTGATCAATTTTTGCAAAGAGTCAGAATCATTTCCTCGCTTAACCATCGAAATAAGATCGGTCTCAGATATATTCATAAAAGGTCCCCTCTTTTATGAACGATTTTTCTATTTAAATTTATCATTGGATGGTTACTAATATAAAGAGAACATTAGTTCATTAAAACTTCGTTATGCTTGATACTGAATTGATTATTTCACAATATAAAAAAAGCCAGATCCTCAAAGGATTCCGACTTTAATGTCTTGAAGCAAATGCTTGATACAACAATACGCCAGTAGCAACACTGGCATTTAAACTCTGGACATGACCTACCATCGGAATACTCAAAGTCTGATCAACTTGCTTTTGAACGAGTGGTGAGACACCCTTACCTTCGTTACCGATAACCAAAGCAACAGCACCTTTGGCATTCCAATTACGGTAGTTGTCTCCTTCCATAGCTGTACCAAAAATCCAAACGTTCTCTTTCTTCAAGTCCTTAATAGTATTAACTAAATTAGTAACACGTACGACTGGAACATGCTCGATTGCACCGGTTGATGTCTTAGCAACAACTGATGTCAAGCCAGTTGAGCGATGCTTAGGTACGATTATTCCGTGGACACCTACTGCATCGGCAGTTCTCAAAATTGATCCCAAATTATGTGGATCTTCAATCCGATCCAAGATCAAAATGAATGGATCTTCATTTTTATCCTTGGCAGCCTTGAATATGTCATCAAGTTCTGCATATTGATATGGTGCAATGTATGCCGCCATCCCTTGGTGATTGCCACCATTAGTGATGTCATCCAACTTTGCTTTGGGAACTTCTTGCACAATCAACTTACTGCGCTTACCCAATTCAATAACTTCACCGATATGTGAACTCTTTAGACCCTTTTGAACTAATACTTTATTAACACGTTGTCCAGCTGTAGGCGATTTTAATAGTTCCACAACTGAGTGATGTCCAAAAACTAATTCACTCTCTTCATTATCATTCGAATTGTTCTGCATCAGTTTCCCCCGATTCTACTTTTTTAATACACCAAAGAATTAATTCTTCCAAACGTTTTTGATCTTTTTTTATATCTAAATAGCCGATCAAGGCTTCAAAGCCAGTTGACATATGATATGTCAAAACACCAGTATTCTTAGCTTTTGTATACTTCTTAGCATTACGGCCATTCTTATAGATCCTGATTTCTTCATCAGATAAAATATTTTCCTCTAACATCAAGTTTATAAGTGCCGCCTGAGCCTTAGCTGAAACGTAGTGTTTAGCCTTTTGTTGCAACAGATTTACCTTAGTAATATTCAGATCTAAAAGATGTCTACGAATATAAACTTCATAGGTAGCATCACCTAAATATGCCAAAGTAACACCGTTTAATTGTTCAATTTTAACCATTAATGTGCCACCGTGTTCCCTGTGGAGTGTCTTCAAGGATGACACCCATTTCTTTTAATTTATCTCGTAATTGGTCACTCATTGCAAAATCCTTGTCTGCACGTGCTTGATCACGTTGGTCAACCATCTTTTGAATTTCATCTGACAAATCTTGTTGTTCGTCAAATTTGATACCCAAGATACCACCAAATGAAGCCATTTCATCTAAAATAGCCTTGGCACTATCAACATTGATTTCATCTTGAGAACTGTAATTATTTGCTAAACTGACTAATTCAAAAATCTCAGTTAAACCATTTTGAACATTAAAATCATCATTCATGGCCTCCTGAAACTTGTTAGAAATAACTACTAATTGATCTTTGATTCCATCATCAGCAACACCACTGGCATCATCTAATCTGAATTGTAAATTATTGTAAGCTGTCTTGATCTTCTCAAAGTTATCAGCTGCCTTTTGTAAATTGGATTGTGAATATTCCAAAGGTCTGCGGTAATGAGTTGAAGATAAGAAGAAACGCAATACTTGTGGATCTACTTTCGTTACAAGGTCGTGCACTGTAACAAAGTTTCCCAGTGACTTACTCATTTTTTCATTGTTCTCAACTGTTACAAAGCCATTGTGCATCCAATAATTAACAAACTTTTTACCAGTTTTGGCTTCGCTTTGAGCCAACTCATTTTCATGATGTGGGAACTCAAGATCTTGACCACCACCGTGAATATCAAAAGTATCACCTAAGTATTTAGTCGACATAACTGAACATTCAATATGCCAACCAGGACGTCCTTCACCCCAAGGTGAATCCCATTTAATCTCATTAGGCTTAGCCTTTTTCCACAGAGCAAAATCTACTGGATCTTGTTTCTTATCAAACTCAGCCTCACCAACATGCTCACTTGCACCTTGAACTAATTGATCGATATCTTGACCTGATAATTCTCCATAGTGTTTGAATTTACGGGCACGATAGAAGACATCCCCCTCTGATTCATAAGCATAGCCTTTTTCAATCAGGTCAGAAATAAATTCAATAATCTCTTTTATATTATCTGTCGCACGTGGATTGATGGTAGCCCTTTGAACGTTCAATTTTCCCACATCTTCATAGAATGCTTTGATAAATCTGTCAGCTACGGCAGGCACGGTTGTACCTTCACGATTTGCTTCTTTGATCATCTTGTCATCAACATCAGTAAAGTTAGATACAAAGGTTACTTTGTAGCCCAAATACTCTAAATAACGACGGATCGTGTCAAAGGCTACTATCGAACGAGCATTACCAATATGAATATAATTATAAACGGTTGGACCACAGACATACATGTGAACCTCATTTGGGACGATTGATTTAAATTCTTCTTTTCGGCTTGTCAACGTGTTGAATATCTTTAGCATGATTTCTCCTTCCCATATATAAGTTATTTCAAAAAAAGAGGTCGAGGCAAATTGAGCCTTCGACCTCTTTTTTATTTATTCAAATTTAGTTCATTTGTGACAAAGTAGTATCAATATTAGTTAATGCCTTTTTGCGACCAACTAATTCGATAGCTTCAGCAATTGCTGGACCATGCATTGTACGCGTAGCAGCAATTCTAGCTGGCATATAAAGTTTTCTACCCTTAACACCTGTATCTGCACGAACCGATTGGATAGCAGCCATGATTCTTGATGCTGTGAAGCGATCTAGTTTCTCAAGTTTAGTACGTAAGTCTTCAATCGCTGGACGGGCGTCATCGTCTACTAATTCTTTTTGCTCATCATCTGTCAAAACATCTGGTTGATTGAAGAAGACATCTGATAGATCAACAATTTGTTGTGTAAAACTCATTTGTGGCATATACAATTCTGTTAAATGTCTTACCCATTGAATAGTATTTGTATCCGGATTTTCTGGAATGCGTTTTGCCTCGATCAAGTTCTCAAGTGTTAAGTCTGTGATTTCACTAACATCAGCTGTCTTAACATATTGATTATTGACCCATTCCAATTTCTTTTGATCAAATTTAGCTGGTGACTTACTCAAACGGTTTTCATCAAAGATTTTGATAAATTGTTTACGTGTGAATAATTCATCCTCACCCACTGGTGACCAGCCTAATAGAGTAATGAAGTTAAACATAGCTTCTGGCAAATAACCTAATGCACGATATTGTTCGATAAATTGTAGGATCGATTCATCACGTTTACTTAACTTCTTACCAGTTTCAGTATTGATGATCAAAGTCATATGACCAAATCGTGGAGCTTCCCAGCCAAGTGCTTCATAAATCATCAATTGTTTTGGTGTGTTAGCAACGTGATCATCACCACGAAGAACATGACTGATTTCCATCAGATGGTCATCAATAACAACAGCAAAATTATACGTTGGCATACCATCACGTTTTTGAATGATCCAATCTCCACCGATAGTGTCGGAATCAATTGAAACTTTACCCTTAACGATATCATCCCACTCGTAATCTTTACCCTTTGGAACATGGATTCTGACAACTGGTGTCAAGCCGGCATCTTTAGATTCTTGGATCTTAGCTGCCTTTTCTTCTTCACTCATACCAGCAAATTCATATTCATAATGAGGCATTTCTCCGCGAGCTTCTTGATCCTCACGCATTTTAGTTAGTTCGTCTTCAGTCAGATATGATTCGTAAGCTAGACCTTTATCAAGTAATTCTTGGATATATTTTTGATAAATTTCTTTTCTTTCAGATTGACGATAAGGACCGTAATCTCCACCGATATCAGGACCTTCATCCCAATCGACACCTAACCATTTAAGGTTTTCTAGTTGACTTTGTTCTCCGCCTTCAACATTACGTTTTGTATCTGTATCTTCGATACGGATAACAAAAGTCCCCTTATGTCTTCTTGCAAACAAATAATTAAAGATTGCAGTTCTAGCGTTACCAATATGCAAATGTCCTGTAGGACTTGGTGCATATCTAACTCGTACTTTACTATCTGACTTTTTTGCCATTTCTATTGACTCCCCTCTTATTTTGCGAATTGTTCTTAGGATTTTTCTTTTCCTTTGAACTATTCTTAGTGCTTTCTTGGATACCATTCATAGAATGCTTAGGTTTTGCAAAAATCATTTTACCAGCATCTGTTTGCAGTGCACTAGTTACAACGACGTCGACCTTTTTATCGATGAAGTATTTCCCATCTTCAACGACGACCATCGTTCCGTCTTCTAGGTACGCAACGCCTTGTTCTCGTTCAGTACCCTCCTTTATTACATTAACAGTCATTGTCTCTCCTGGCAAAACCATAGGTTTTAAGACTTTAGCTAGTTCGTTAATATTCAGGACCTGAACGTTTTGAAATTCACTCACCTTACTTAAATTATAATCATTTGTAATTACAGCGCCACCAATTTCTTTAGCTAATTTAAGTAATTTCATATCAACTTCAGGGATATTATCATAATCTCTGGTTGTTGTTTCATAATTTATTGTTTGATCCATTTTGATCTCATTTAAAATATCCAAGCCACGACGACCACGTTCACGCTTTTGATTATCGCTAGAATCAGAGATCAATTGCAATTCATGAACCACGAAATCTGGGATCATTAACTTTCCTTCAAGAAAACCCGTCTGCGCAATTTGATGAATCCTTCCATCAATAACGACTGATGTATCAAGGATCTTATATGGATAAAAATCTTTTTTAGATTCTCGACGGGTGATTTCACCATTGAAATCTAATCCCTCATTTTTATCAGTATTTTTTCGCTTGTTTATAGAAAAACTACGCCAATCATTTCTTCGACTTGTCCCCATTCTGAAGCCAAGGAATCCAAAAATAATCATTAATATTGGAGGAATAATATTAGCAAACATATTGTGCATCATATAAAAAGGAATCGAAATGATGTTTGCTAAAATTAATCCACCTATCAAGAAAAGTGCACCAAAAATTATCCATCCAGGAGAACGGGAATTAAGATACTTTTCAATTCTAGTATTTAAGTCAGATATTGGTTTAACAAATAAAAATGATAACAAATATAAAATAATCCCACCAATAATTCCATCAACATAGCCATTATTCAACCATCTGATATCTGACATACCAGTAACTATCCATAATGTTGGTAAAACCGTTATACCAACAGCTATTCCAAGCAATGCGAAAATAGCGTTTATCAAAATTTTTCGCATAGAAAACCTCCTAGTTAAAAACTTTATTCATTGCTTCTGTAACTGTAGAAACTCCAATAATTTGTATCGTGTTATCCTTTGACCAATCACCAAGATTGTTCTTTGGAATAAAAATTCGTTTGAAACCCAATTTTTCCGCTTCGTTAACTCTTTGATCGATCAAATTTACTCGTCTAACTTCGCCTGTTAGACCTATCTCACCAACAAAGCAATCCGTTGCCGGAATACCTAGATTCTTGTAACTTGAAGCCACTGCCATAGCCAAGGCTAAATCAATTGCCGGCTCATCTAATTTTACACCACCAGTTGATTTTAAATAAGCATCTTGGTTTTGCAACATTAAGTTACCACGTTTTTCTAAAACTGCCATAATAACTGACACTCGATTATGATCCAATCCCGTTGCTGTGCGTTTAGCATTTCCAAAGATCGTTGGAGAAATCAAAGATTGGATCTCAACTAAAATAGGTCTAGTTCCTTCCATAGATACTACAACAGCCGAACCATTAGTATCAGTTAATCTTTCCTCTAAGAATATTTCAGAAGGATTATCGACCTCGATCAGACCTTGAGTCCTCATCTCAAAAATACCAATTTCATTAGTTGATCCAAAACGATTTTTAACTGAACGTAAAATACGATAACTATGGTGCGTGTCACCCTCAAAATATAAAACTGTATCCACCATATGCTCCAAAACTTTAGGCCCAGCGATGGCTCCACCCTTTGTTACATGTCCAACAACAAAAACCGTAATATTCTGCTGTTTAGCAATATTCATCAACTCTGCCGTAACTTCTCTGATCTGTGACACACTGCCGACTGCTGAAGTGATCTCTGGTTCATCCATTGTCTGAACTGAATCAATAACTAAGTAATCAGGTTTAATATCATTGATAGTCTCCCTGATGTAGCTCATATCAGTCTGCGGATAGACAAATAGGTCATCCCCATTAATTCCTAAACGATCAGCGCGCATCTTGATCTGTGAAGCACTCTCTTCACCAGAAACATATAAAACTTTACCACCAGCATCTTGTAATTGACCTGATACTTGCATCAATAAAGTTGACTTACCAATACCAGGATCACCACCGATCAAGATCAATGATCCTGGTACGATGCCTCCTCCCAAGACACGATTAAGTTCTGACATCTTAGTTTTAACACGTTCCTCTTTTGAGAAAGAAACGTTATTCAAACTGATAGGTTTAGACTCTAGATCACTTGTCCGACGGCTGGGAGTGGCCTGAGCAACTTCTTTATGCTCAACCTCTTCTACCATCTGATTCCAAACACCACAGTTTGGGCAACGTCCCAAATATCTTGGAGAAACGTAACCACAATTTTGACAAATATATTTTGTTTTTGGTTTAGCCACTAAAAATTCCTTCCTTAACTAAATTCCAGATGAACCAAATCCGCCTTGTCTCTCTTTAAGACCGCCCTGGTCATCATCACTTGTAAGATACTTGATGAAAATCCCTTGAGCTAAGCGTTCACCCTTCTTGATTTTATAATCTACGGGGAAGAAATTGATCAATTGAATGAACAATTCTCCTTCGTTTCCTTCATTATTATAGTAATCAGCATCAACCACTCCGATTCCATTAGGAATTGAAAGTCCTCGCTTTAAAGGATTACTAGAACGACTGGCAATTATCAAAACTTCGTCATCTTGCATGTAAGCCTTGATTCCAGTTGGAACCAAAACTGGTTTGATAGATTTTTGAACTTTGTCTAATTCTAGATCTTCTATTTTACCCTTGTTAAATAAAAATTTTAAAACATTTAGTACTCCAAATTTCCAAATTGAAGGAACCACAAAATCGGCCGCACTCTCGATATCATATCCAGCAGCGCTTTTAGTCTGTCTCTTTGGCAAATTAATTTCCTGTTCACGATATTTCTCGACAATTTCAAAACCGCGTTTTTTATTCAAAATTCCAACCTCACCAAACTATTAGATACCTAAAATGATAGCATTCTAATGGATATAAAACTATCCTGAACACTGACTTTCCTCCATTAATACGGTAATATTGAATTAAAAGTTTTTAAAGGGGGCTGTTTATGGAAATAAAGTCAGAAACTAATCGTTTTTATATCGAAGAAAACGATATTTTAGTTGGCGAAGTAGGGATCACCCAAATTGATGATTTGACAATTTCGATCGATCATACTTTTGTAAACGAAAACTATCGTGGTCAAGGGTTAGCTAAAAAGTTGTTAGACTCTGCTTTAGAATATGCAAAATTGTATGACTTAAAAGTAGTCCCAGTCTGTTCATACGCTAAAGCAACTTTCAAAAACACTCCAGGGATCCAGTATCTCTTAACTAAAAACTATCAAGAACTTCTAGGAGGAGAAAAATGAATCAAGATGAACTTAAAAAAGCTGTCGGTATCAAGTCAGTAGACTTCATTCAAAGTAATTCCGTCGTGGGATTAGGTACAGGATCAACCGTCTATTATATGATCGAAGAGCTCGGCAAAAGATATCAAAATGGTGAGATCAAAAACATCGTTGGCGTTGCTACTTCATCACGTTCTCAAAAACAGGCTGAGTCATTAGGCATTCCAATGAAGGACTTAAATGAAGTTGATCATATCGACCTAACGATCGATGGCGCTGATCAAATTGATAAAAATTTCCAAGGTATCAAAGGTGGCGGTGCTGCCCATTTGCTGGAAAAAATGGTAGCTACTAACTCACATAAGAATATCTGGATCGTTGATCAATCAAAATTAGCTAACGAATTGGGCAGTTTCCCACTTCCAAGCGAGGTTATTCCTTTTGGATGCGAGAAGACATTTGCCGATCTCGAAGCCGAAAACTTGCAACCAGAGTTCCGTTTGGACGAAAATGGAAAACGTGTACTGACGCATAATAAAAATTACGTAATTGACCTCAAGATGGGATCAATCAAGCATCCACATCTTTTGGCAGATTGGCTGGATCATCAAGTTGGCATTGTTGCCCATGGATTATTTCTTGACCTAGTTAATACGATCGTCGTCGGTTATGATGATGGTCCAAAAGTAATTGAATGCAGATAAAATTAGAGGGAGAAATTTTATGACAAAAGAAATAACATCACAAGAATTGGCCAAGTTTCAAGAAAGCTTTGAACAAACTCCTGGATCTTCAGCAATAAAAAATTCCGTTGCAAATAATGGTCTCTACAAATCAAGTGAAACAATTGCTTCTAAAGTAGCTATGGATCCTATTTTTTCGGTTGACATCGATACCGGCGCAGTTGCTGATCAAAAACAATCGGGTCTTTGCTGGGTCTTTGCAGCTTTAAATACAATGAGACATCCTTTACAAAAAGATTTCAAGATCAAAGGTTTTGAATTATCTGAAGGATACATGTTGTTCTGGGACAAACTAGAAAAATCCAACTTCTTCTTCCAAAACGTGATCAACACAGCCGACCTACCAGTTGGCGACAGAAAAGTTGACTTCCTAATGACAACGCCACAACAAGATGGTGGACAATGGGACATGGTCATGGCACTTGTTCAAAAATATGGTGTCGTTCCTAAGAGTGTTATGCCTGACACCTTCAGCCGGACTAAATCAAATGAGCTTAACACTGTTTTGAACACTAAACTACGTAAAGATGCGATTATTTTGCGTAACTTAGTTAACAAGAATGAATCAGAAACAGATGTCGAACGTCAAAAAAATGAAATGCTAAGTGAAATTTATAAGATCTTAGTTTATTCAGTTGGCGAGCCACCCGCTAAATTCGATTGGGCTTATCGTGATGACGACAAAAAATATCACAAAGAATCAAATATCACACCTCAAGAATTCTTCAAGAAGTATGTTGGTTGGGACTTAGATAACTATGTTTCAACTATCAATGCTCCAACTGATGACAAACCATACAACCACGTTTATACCGTAGAAATGTTAGGTAATGTTGTCGGCGGACGTCAAGTACGTCACTTGAATCTTGAGATCAATGACTTTAAAGACTTAGCCGTTAAACAATTGCAAAGTGGCGAAGTGGTTTGGTTCGGTAGTGATGTTGGACAAAGCTCTGACACAAAGGTTGGAATCATGGATACAAATATCTACGACCTTGAAGGCCTTTTAAATACTGATCTTGGGCTTACTAAAGCACAACGTCTTGATTATATTGAAAGTATGATGACACACGCTATGGTCATCACTGGTGTAGATCTTGATGAAAATGGCAAACCACTCAAATGGAAAGTTGAAAATTCATGGGGTGAAAAAGTTGGTACTAAAGGTTACTTCGTCATGAGTGATTCATGGTTTGACGAATATGTTTACCAACTCGTTATTAATAAGAGCCTTCTTAGTGATTCACTAAAAGAAACTTTTGAAACTGAGTCTAAAGATCCTAAAGTGCTTGCACCATGGGATCCAATGGGCGCATTAGCATAATTATTTTATAACCGCTTACGCGGGTGAGTAATTCTATACAAATATATATCGAGAAAATAAAATCCCTAGATACACAGATTTAATAGTAAATCTTGTATATCTAGGGATTTTTATGTTCTTCTTATTAATACAATATTCAAAATTCGGCTACCAAAAAGCAGTCCAGTTCCCTATAGCTCATAAGAAATTTTTAATCCTCTTTCTTGGTTGCGTTATTCAACAGCAATGCGCCAATTACAAGCAACACTAACAAAACTATAAAGCCGTGTTGTGAACCAATCGCGGTCTTTTCGGCACGGCTAAAACTATTAACAGAAGATTGAGAAATGGCTACAATGGCCGAAATTATTGATGTTCCAACTGCTCCGGCAAATTGTTGTACTGTATTGAATAAACCATTGCCATCCGCACTATCTGACTGTTGTAATTTATTGATTCCATTAGTCATCGTATTGCCGAAACTAGTACCTATTCCGACCATATATAGAATGTAGAAACTCAGGATCGACCAAACAATTAAACTTCTGCCCGAAATTGCAAAAATGATCATAGCTAATATCTGCAAACAAGAACCAAAAATAATTGGTCTTCTTGCTCCCAAATTGTCTAACAAAATCCCACTTACAGGAGCAAACATTGCCCCAATGGCCGCACCTGGCAAAACTACTAATCCGGCCATCAAGGCCGATTTGTGATCTACCAATTGAATATAATTAGGTAAAATAAATGACATCCCCAAAGCAGACATTTGAAATAGGAAAAATGCCCCCAGGTGTTGTCTGAACAGCTTATTTTTTAAAACTTTTAAATTTAATAATGGTTGCTCAACTTGGTTTGAACGTTTCATAAACAGCATCAAAAATACTATTCCTAAAATTACTGGGATCAAAAACATTCCTAAACCTTTTGATAGATTACTGAAACCAATAATTAGACCAATAAATGTTAACGCTATATAAAAAACACTCAAAAAATCTAAATGTGTTTTAACTGGTTCTTGTACTTGTTTAATAGCATATATACCGATGATTAGAGCAATAATGATAACTGGTATCAGTAATCCAAAAATACTCCGCCATCCAATGGCATCAACGATAACACCTCCAAAAGTTGGTCCAATTGCTGGAGCTACGGCTGTTATTAAAGTTCCGATCCCCATTAAGAAGCCAATTTTATTTCGAGGTGCTTGCTCCAATATAATGTTGAACATCAATGGCAGAGCGATCCCAGCACCGATTCCTTGGACAACTCTTCCAATAACCAAAACTAAAAAGGCGGGTGCCAAAACATCGATCAACAAACCGCTCGCAAATAGTGAAGCTGCAAAGGCAAATAATTTTTTATATGTAAATCTATTCTTCAGAAATGCCGATAGAGGCATCATGATGGCAGCCACCAATAAATAACCAGTTGTCATCCACTGAACTGATGAAGTCGTCACATTAAATTCCTTCATTAAAGTTGGAAACGTAACATTTGTGGCCGTTTCGACAACCACCCCACTAAACGATAATAATCCTGTAGCAACGATCGACAGGATCAATTTAGCATTCAAGCCTTTATTCACTGATTTTCCTCCTCATTGATTGTTAGAATTCAAACTAACCTTACTTGTTATAACACATATCTTTATAAAATCTCTAGAAAAATATGTTAGAATTCTAACAACGAGGTGATCTTATGAATCGTAAATTTGGTACTCTTATCAAACAAGCTAACAATTCTGTAACTAGAAACGCTGATAAATTTGCACAGACACTGGGATTAACAAGTGTTCAAATTAGTATTATTGATTACTTATCAAGGGGTTTGGACAATCGAGCCATCTTTCAAAAAGACATTGAAAAAGAATTCAATATTAGACGTGCAACTGCTACTAGTGCTCTCAAATTAATGGAAGAAAGAGATTTGATCGTGCGCATTTCCGTAGAACAAGATGCTCGATTAAAACAAGTTCTACTTACTCATAAAGCAAAAAAAATTTCAAAGCAGATCAATAATTACTTCGATCAAACGGAAGAAATTATTATTGATGCATTGGGAACAGACAATAAATCAGTAGTTTTCAATGGACTATCAAAAATTATCACCCAATTATCAGACTGATCACGCATTACTTTTTGACAACTTCACAAATCAAATAGTAATTGTGAATTAATTATCTTATACTGAAGGCATGAGTCATAAATAGATTAAGGAGATGTTTTGTTATGCGTAATAATCAATTTGCTATTCGTCCCACTGATTTTGATACTCAAATTAAGGAACTGAAAGAAATTAGATTCTTAAACAAAGACAATGAGGCTGAAAATAGTCCAAGTAAACTCTTAAAGAGCTTTCTAAAACTTGGTTATCCCGAGATAAAATCTGACCAAGCACTTGCTCACAGATTGCATTCTTTGCAAGCTACTGAAGATTCAGACGCTTACGATTATTTAGAGAATAATGAACAAGTATCTGTACTCGCCTTCTATAATATTGCTCTTCAACTTCTACAATTTAATCCGGATGTGGACTTTACTTTTTCTGATCCACTGGAAGCTATGAAAAAGATTCAATTAAAAGTTTCTGATCATAAAACTGACAAATTTGATCACGATGAGATAATTTCAGCCTGGTACTGGCTATTAGCTACCCATACTAAGAATGGTCAATCCTTCATTGACAGATTGGCTACTCAAGGTTATTTTGTACCATTCTATAAAGACACAACTAAACAACTACTTTTCAATGGTAAAACCTTGCCCATATTTGATCCACATAAATTAATCCGTGAGGTCGTCTACGTTGAATCACCACAAGACACTGATCACGACGGTAAACTAGACTTACTAAAAGCCGAAATAATTCGCCCCGCCCAAACGCAAAAAGGTCTAAAAGTTCCAGTTCTCTATACTGCCACTCCTTATCTACAAGGTACTAATGATGAAACAGGTTTGGAAATGACTCACAATGTCAACGTTTCTTTACGCCATAAGGAACCAAACGACACTAAATATGAAGACATTGAATATCACACACCTGACGAGAAACTACCTGACAAACGTATTGTTAATGGTAGTGCAACTGAAGCCGAAGAAGGATTTATCAAAGACCTCTGTTACAGTTTAAACGACTACTTCTTGGCTCGCGGATTTGCTGTAGTTTACGCTTCAGGTGTTGGTACTAGTGACTCTGATGGTATGCGTACTACCGGTGGTCCTGAAGAAACAACTTCTACAATTGCCATCATTGAATGGTTAGCCGGAAATCGTATTGCATTCACAAATCGTGTCGACAACATTGAAATAAAAGCTTGGTGGTCAAATAAATCAGTTGGTATGACTGGACGTTCTTATCTAGGTACATTAGCTACCGCTGCGGCAACTACTGGTGTTGAAGGCCTAAAGACTATTGTTACTGAAGCCGCCATTTCTAGTTGGTATGACTACTATCGTGATGGCGGACTTGTCATTGCTGCTGGAGGTTTTCCTGGTGAAGATGCTGACGTTCTAGCTGAAGAAACCTTTAGTCGTCGCCTAAACCCTGGTGATTTCCATCGTATCAAAGAAGCCTGGGATGAAAAATTGATTGAGTTAAATCACGATCAAGATCGTGATACTGGTGATTACAACACTTATTGGGATGCTAGAAATTATCACAAGAACTTTAAGAATATTAAAGCCGATGTCCTAATGGTTCATGGTCTAAATGATTGGAATGTTAAGCCAAGAAACGTTGAACGACTCTGGAACGGTATCAAGAATAACAATATTGTTCAAAAAGCGATCCTACATCAAGGTCAGCATATTTACATCAATAATTTCCGCTCAATTGACTATACAGACATGATCAACCTATGGATGACACATGAACTATTAGATGTCGACAATCAGGCTGAAAAAATCTTGCCAGATGTTATTATCCAAGACAATATCAAGCCAGAAACATGGGATACTTATGACAACTGGAGCGACCCTGAGAATCCTCGCAAAGTTTTTAATTTAGCACCTGATAAACTAGCTGACAAACCTTCTGATACAACAGTTTCCTTCAAGGATTCTCTATCAGATGATCAATACTGGGCTTATTCAAAAGATAACGATGCATGGCAAGCTGATCTTCTAAAAGATGACAGTCCTCTAAATGACAATCGTTTAGTTTTCAAGACTGATAAATTATCAGATAACATGACTTTGGATGGAATTCCAAAACTTGATTTAACTGTTTCATCCAATCAAGATCTTGGGATGCTAAGTTTCCAACTAGTTGATTATGGTAAAGCAAAACGCCTCAACGTTTCCCCTTCCGTTCTCACACCAAACGGAATCGATGAGACCTTTGACTGGAGAAAAGATGACCTTAGAGAATTTGAATTAGGTAAAGAAACAGCCTCAAAGATGATCACTAAAGGACATATCAATCTTCAAAATCGTCATAACCCATATAAGAATGACGAATTAACACCTGATAAGTTCTACGATCTAAGCGTTTCATTACAACCTAACTTCTATCATCTATTAAAGGATCATCAATTAGGATTAATCATTTACGCAACTGACTTTGGAATGACAGTTCGTGGCAATCAAGATTTGAAGTACAGTTTTGAATTAGAGAATGCCAAACTATCAATTCCACTTCACAAACAAAATTAATACCAGACTTCAATGATCCTCATTAACAAAGCGCTTACTAACTAGACCAAAATTAAAAGGTTTCATGTGCTCTTTTCTAATGTTATAATCACGCTTGAACTGTTTATTTGGAGATTATTTATAATGGAAAAACGTGAATTGAATTCTTTAAAAAATAATCCTCGTTCAAAAATGAGTTTAGCGGGATTTCTGATTGCTCTAGGAATTGTTTATGGAGACATCGGAACCTCGCCTCTATATGTTATGCACTCATTAATGGTGGGGAATGGTGGATTAAGTAAAATGTCCACCAATTTTATTTTAGGTAGTGTTTCCTTAATATTTTGGACACTGACCATAGTTACCACGATCAAGTACGTGCTGATTGCTTTGCGTGCCGATAACCGTGGTGAGGGTGGTATCTTTGCCCTCTATACTTTAGTTAGAAAGCGTGCCAAATGGCTGATAATTCCAGCTATGGTTGGAGGAGCAACCTTCTTGGCTGATGGTATGATGACACCAGCTGTTACTGTTACGGCTGCAATTGAAGGCTTAAAGGGGATCTCCTTTAATAACAACGTCATGATTCATAATCAGACACAAGTTATCATAATTACTTTGATAATTTTGTCGACGTTGTTCTTCATTCAAAGATTCGGAACACAATTGATCGGTAGAGCTTTTGGACCGATAATGTTAGTCTGGTTTGCCTTTTTGGGCTTAATGGGGCTGTACAACATCTCCTTTGATTGGACTATTATTCGTGCCCTAAATCCTTACTACGCTTTTGAATTGCTGCGCAGCCCGATTAATATTCGTGGTGTTTTCATTTTAGGAAGTATTTTCCTAGCCACGACTGGTGCTGAAGCACTTTATTCTGACATGGGACATGTTGGCCGTTCTAATATTTATACTAGTTGGCCTTTTGTTAAGATATGTCTCTTGTTAAGTTATTTAGGTCAAGCCGTTTGGTTGTTACGTGTCAAAGATAACCCTGCCATGCAAGCAATGGATTCAATGAATCCATTCTATCAATCAATGCCTGACAATTTACGTGTCTTTGGTATCTTCCTATCGGCCATGGCTGCTATCATTGCTTCGCAAGCTTTGATCTCTGGATCATATACCCTGGTTTCAGAAGCTATCAAACTGAGAATTTTCCCACGTTTGAAGACTTACTACCCTACTAATTTCAAAGGACAGCTATATATTCCGACTGTTAACTCAATTATCTGGGTCGTTTGTATGTTTATCGTCGTTTACTTCCAAAATTCTGAAAACATGTCGAATGCTTACGGTTTGGAAATTACGATCACAATGCTGATGACGACTATCTTGCTACATCAGTGGTTACTAATGAAGCGATTCAATCGTTTGTTAACATCATTAGTTATTGGTTTCTTCTTTGTTATCGAGAGTATCTTCTTTGTAACAAACAGTAGTAAGTTCATTCATGGTGCTTATATCACTATGTTCATCGCCGCTGTTTTGATTAGTGTGATGTTCATTTGGAGATATGGTGACCGTCTAATGGATGACAATACTTTTAGAAGCCACTTTGCATCATTACTAGCTTTCAAGCATCAATTAAATGACCTTAGAAAAGATCCAAGTTATCCACTTTATACAACTAACTTGGTTTACTTGACTAAAGTTCACGACGGCTATCGAATCAAGAAAAACATTCTTTATTCGATCTTAGACAAACGGCCAAAACGTGCTGAAGTCTACTGGTTCGTAACAGTAAACGTTACTGATGAGCCGTACACTGCAGCTTACAGTGTCGAGACTTTCGATACTGACTACATGGTCAGCGTTCAATTATATCTTGGCTTTAGAGTCGACCAAAAGGTTAACGTCTATCTAAGACAAGTCGTGCAAGATCTTATGGCCAGTGGTGAGATCAAATCACAACCACAAAAATATACCACCATTCCTGACCGTCAGGTTGGTGACTTCTCATTCGTTCTTATCAAAGAAGTTCTTTCACCTGACACAAAGATCAGCAATGTTAAAAAAGGTATTATTAGACTTCGTCTATTACTACAAAAGTTCATTTCTCCTGCTAACTGGTTTGGATTATCCTACAGTGATGTGTTGGAAGAACGTGTTCCTTTAGTTTTAGGCAAAGTATCGCTAAATCGTCTCAGATTAGTCAGAAAGGATAGCTCCGCATTACGAGATATCCCAATTGATCAACCTATTGATGACGACGATGATGAATAAAAAGATGGATCGATTATTTAAAATAATCGGTCCATTTTTTATTCTATTCGATTGGATTTAATAATATTCAACTTGTCGTCCAGTTCATAAATCAATGGCTTCCCATTAGCAACCTCTACCCCATCAATATCTTTATCACTAATATCTTCAAGATATTTGATCAAAGCGCGGATGGTACTGCCATGAGCTACTACTAATTGATTTTTACCCTCTAAAAGGCGTGGTGCGATCGCATCAACATAGTAAGGTATAATCCGCTTATAGGCTTGAAACAGGCTCTCAGACAACGGCATGACCCTTGGATCAAGATACTTATATGGTCCCACATTTTTATCTGGTTCAGCTAACTTTGGCGGCATCGTATAATAGCTTCTACGCCACAGTCTAACTTGCTCAACACCATATTCAACACGAGTTTCATCTTTATTCTGCCCGCGTAATGCTCCGTAGTGTCGTTCGTTTAAGCGCCAACTTTTGGTAATCGGCACATAATTGATATTAAGGTCATCTTGGATCAAATAAGCTGTCATAATGGCCCGTTTTAAAACAGACGTATGAACATGTTCGATCCCTATACCTTGCAATTGTTTTGCAGCTTGATGTGCTTGCTGCTCTCCCATTTTGGTAAGATCAACGTCGCTCCAACCGGTGTAACGATTTAGGGCATTTGCAATACTTTCCCCATGTCTTACCATAATTAGTTTTACCATATTTGTGATGTTACCAACTTTCTTGAAAGATACCTATTATATATTATCACAATCGTTATTTTCATTTATTAATGAAAATAAAAAAATCGCCCCCAAGGCGACTTATGTATATTATTCTTCTGTATTATTTAGAGACTGCCGGTTTAGCAACAACTCTAATGGGCTGAGCTACATCAATAGTATCAGAGAATCTATTTGTAATATAGTCCCTCATACCGTCACGTGCTTCTTTCTTAGAAACGTTGTGACAGACGCGCTTCTTAGCAATTCGCTGGCCTTCTTTATTCAAAAACTTGCAAGTGACCTCATAGTCGCCATGATTACCAAAAAACAACATCATTGTGACCCCCTTTTATATTGATAGAAACCCCACATGTTTCGACCAGATATTTATACCATTTTTTTCGAGGGCGTTCAATACTTTTTGCCTTTTTTTATCGAAAAAGATTTTTCTACTTTTAGTTAAAAAATTATCGCAAAATGACTATGATAATAGCCACCAATTAAGTTACTATAAGGGTATATACTTTGGGGGTTTTAGACCATGAATAGACGTCACCAAAAAAATAATTCTAACTTAACTCGTCGCGCATTACGTAACCGTAAAAAACCGTTCTACAAAAAGAAGGGTTTTATTACCATCATTTCTTTATTAGTTATTTGTTTGATCGGTGGTGGCGTTTATTTATTTAACAAAGACAACTCAAATGCTACTCCAAAAGTTGAGAATAAAGCCTCCAGCAAAAAAACTGATATCAAACTAAAAAAAGTCACACCCAAGAAAAAAACTGCTGATAAATCGAAGAAACAAGATCCTCAAACTGTAAAAGATGAAACAAAAACTGACGAAAAAAAGGACGAGGCTAAGAATGCCGGATCTGATGACAAATCAATTAAGAATGCCGGAACTTACAATGCACTCTCTTATACTAGCGATTGGTTCACTTTCAAACTATCAAACGACGTAAAGCTCATTAAAGATGCAAACGGAGACGCAGCTTTGATGATCAATTACAATTACACCAATAAGACACAATCACCTCAGAATCCTTCCCAGATCCAATCTAAGTACATGATCTTAAAACAAGATGATCAACAATTGTCAGCAACTCAAGCCACTGGCGATTATGCTGGTATCGTTAATTCAAGTAATAACGACCAAGTACAACCAGGTAAAAGCTTTGACGGCGCACTCTTAGTTAAGGTAAATAGTACAGATGACGACGTTATAATGTCATTCCTAAATATTCAAACTAATCAACCAATTCAAACAACACAACCATTCAAACTCAGCTAGCGCTTTTAAATACATCTAAAAAGCTCTGACAAGGACGATCGACTGTCATACGGACAATTAGTCGTCTTTTTTAATATGCTCTTAGAGACTCAAATATTAGGCTTCTGAGATATAGACTATTATTATTAAAAAGTACTTGCTGTGGAACGCGTTTCATAACTTAAAATACAAATTGTAAGTCAATCGAGTTACTTACACCCTTCTTATCCAAATGGCTATTTTAAAATAGCCCAAAATAAAAAACGTTTATCAAATAAAAAATTTGATAAGCGTTTTTCTATTATTTCTTCTTGTTTTTCTTTTTACGTGTGAAAAGATTCTTAACACCACGTTTAACAACATCATTAAAACTCAATGATTGGACGATATCTTTTGGATCAATATACTTTCTGATCGTTCTAAGAACCTTTTTGGGGTCTTTTGAAGAGAATGCATACATTCCGTTCTTCTTAGTTTTTAAAGCATAACGAGGTATCCATTTACCCTTGAATATGATAGAAACGACGACTTTGTCGACTTCCTTCCAAGGAATTTGAATATAATTTTTAGTATCTCTATCACTATAAAATTCAAATCCCTTATCACCGACCATGATCTTGCCATACTCCGACATACCAACATGTGAAGTCCCATCTATGACAAGGTCAGACTTTGTATTGATTGACTGGACCATTTGATTTACTCCATTCTTTCTCTAATTAATTGTCATTATACACCTATGAATTTTTCGGTTAAAAAAAAGATGAACTCCAAAAGAGTTCATCAAATTTATAGATCCAATTATTACATAACGTGGAGTACGTGTAGTAAGACACCGACAACGAACAAGCCAAGAATGATAATGATTGGTGAAACTTTTTTCTTTAATAACCACATACATAAGAATGTTAGAAGTAAGGCAGCTAAACCAGGTACCAAACTATCCAAGTTATCTTGTAATGTTGTTACTTTATGTGCAGTCAATGAAAGACCTGCCTTTTGTTGGATCAATGCTTCTTTGACACCTTGTGCACCTGCTGGTAAATGAGCCCAGTCGATGAAGGCACCCTTATCAAGTTTAACTGTTGAAACGGTTGGTGTGAACTTAACAACAACCCAACGGTTAATCAATGACCCTAGGATAAACATACCTAGAATCGAAGCACCTTTAGTAATGTCTTGTAGCAAACCACCAGACATATCTTCTGTGATCTTTGAACCGGCTTTGTAGCCAAGTTCTTGTGTATACCACATGAATCCCATACGAATAGCATTCCATACAACGAAGTAAATGATTGGTCCTAAGATATTACCTGTCATAGCAAGTGATGCTGCTAGAGCACCAACGATAGGCTTAACAGTGAACCAGAACACTGGATCACCAATACCAGCTAGAGGACCCATCATACCAACTTTAACACCTTGAATGGCGACGTCATCAACGGGTGCACCGTTAGCACGTTCCTCTTCAAGAGCCATAGTAACACCTAAAATAGGTGAAGCTAAGTAAGGGTGAGTATTAAAGAATTCCAAGTGACGCTTCAATGCTGAGGCGCGGTCTTCTTTAGTAGTATATAGTCTCTTAAGTGCTGGGATCATTGAATATGCCCAACCACCGTTTTGCATACGTTCGTAGTTCCATGAACCTTGAATGAAGGTTGAACGCCACCAAACGGCTATACGATCTTTTTTAGTTAACTTTAATTCTTCAGCCAATTTTTCTTCCTCCATCCTAGTAATTATCTATTATATCGCCGACTGGATCACCAGTATTAGATCCACCGCCGTTATTTGATCCGCCACCTGTTTTTTCAAGTTTAAGATAAATAAGTGCCATAGAAATACCAATAGTACCAAGTGCGATCAATGTAAGATCAGTAACAGTTGCTAGAACGAAACCAATAGCAAAGAATGGCCAAACTTCTTTAGAAGCCATCATGTTGATAACCATTGCGTAACCAACAGCAACAACCATACCACCACCAACAGCAAGACCGTCAGTCAACCATGAAGGCATAGCATTTAGCATACCTCTAACGGGACCGGCACCAATTGCCAAGATCATAGCGGCAGGAATAGCGATACGGATACCTTGTAAACAGATAGCAACAATTTGCCAGAATTCAATTTTTCTAAAACTACCTTCTTCGGCAGCTTTATCCATAATATGAACAATACCAGTAGTAATTGTACGAACAATAATTGTTAATAACAATCCGGCAACAGCCAATGGAACAGCGATAGCGATAGCAGAAGCAACACCTTTTCTACCTTCGCCACCAAGAACAAGAATAATTGCGGAAGCAACAGATGCTAAAGCAGCATCAGGAGCAACAGCAGCGCCAATGTTTGCCCATCCAAGAGCAATCATTTGTAGTGAACCACCTAAAATCAAACATGGTATTAGGTTACCTGTAACTAATCCGATTAATGTACAGGCGATAACTGGTTGATGGAAGTGGAATTCATCCAAAATACCTTCCATACCAGCTAGAAATGATACTAAAACGACTAATATCACTTGAAAAATATTCAAATCCATGATTATTAATCCTCCAATTTTCCTCTGATAATTATTTTACTTTTTCTTGTTAAGCTCTTCTTGAGCTTTGTTCAAGATTGAATCCATGTTGTCTTTTGAGTCAGCGGGAACTTTACGAACATCAAATTCTACGCCCTCTTTTTCAAGTTTCTTGAATGTATCAATGTCATCTTGGTCAAAAGCCAAAACCTTGTTAGGTTGAACTTTACCAGTTGAATGGGCCATTGAGCCGACATTGATTTCCTTCAAAGGAACTCCCCCCTCGACAGCACGTAATGCATCTTGTGGGTCTTCGAATAGTAATAGTGCACGTTGACCACCGAAATGTTTATCATCTTTGGCGATCTTGATCATTTGATCAACAGGAACAACGTGGGCTTTAACACCTGATGGAGCAGCTTGTTGGATCAACTTTGTACGAAGTTCATCTTTAGCTACGGCATCAGACACAACGATAATACGTGTTGGGTTTGTTGTCTTTGTCCAGGCGGTTGCAACTTGACCGTGTAATAGACGTGAGTCAACACGTGCAAGAACATATTCCAATGATCCCGGTCTACCAGCACTACCATTTGATTGAGCTACAGGTTTTGCAGCTTCTTTTGGTTGAAGTGATTCAGGACGAGCCTTAACACCTTCTTTTGCTGTTTCAATAATGTGAGCAGCAATTTCGTGCGCACTGTCCATAGACATGCGTGATGCATATGCTTCGATCAACATAGGCAAATTCAAGCCGGCAACAATTGCCCACTTGTCTTTATGTGCTTCAAACAAGTTATTAACTTGATTGAAAGGTGTACCACCCCAAAGATCGACTAAGAATAATACTTCGTCTTGGTCATCGAAAGATGCAATCGCAGCTTCCAGATTAGCCTTTAAGTCGTCTGGGCCTTGACTAGGCATAAGTGTAACGGCTTTGACGTTTTCTTGCTCTCCAAAGATCATCGATCCGGATTGCAATATACCGTCGGCAAACTTACCATGACTAGCAATGATAATCCCTACCATCTTTAATCCTCCTTATGAATTAGTGATTAAAGCGCTTACTTAAACTAAACAATAATAGTCCCTTGATAAAAATTAAAATGGAATAATTTCGTAATAAGGCACTTTAATCGAGCTCACCCTTCTTTGTGAACCCTTACATAATATCATTTTTTCTGAAAAAAAACACCTTTTTATATAAAGAAATATAAAACGTAATGAATCTTTAAGTTTTTTTAAATTTTCTTTTTTTAGGAAAGCGATAATGATTATCATCTAAAAAGGCTCTAAATCAGGCCGTCATTTATTTTCAAATGGTTTAGACCAATGCTGTGCCAAGGGTTTGACAGATTTTTGTGTACTTATCAAAGATAATGAAAGCGTATTCATTTATCGTCTTTTTCATTGTATTACCGGTTACTTCCTATTAGACTAAAAATTTTCCAAATTATTAATTTATTCAGCCTCTATCAGTCATGCCTTTTCAACATAAGCATTGCATAATGCCTTCAATATAGGGTTTCCTCTTTAATTAAAACCTATACATTACATCCCTTCTTGCTGAAATTTGAACGTTTTAACAAAAGTGACTAAATTTAAAAAAAGCCAAACACTATGCTGCATACATAGTGTTTGGCTTTGTAGAATCATTACATAATAAAATGTTCTGCCAAATTTATCATTTCTTTTGATCATTTAATTACAGCAAAAAGTCCAAATCGAAAATTTCGATTTGGACTTTTGCTATTTATTTAGTAGTTACTTTGACAACATCGTCATCTTTATTAACTTGTCGATCTAAATCTTTAAATTTCATCATGGAAACAACTGGCATATTGGTAACAATGACCATCATATCAATTTTCTTTCCGGCTGCCGTTATGGCATCAAGATCAACCGATGCTAGTAAATCTCCATGACGAACTGTTTGTCCATCAGCTACTTTAAGATCAAACGGTTCACCTTTTAATTGCACAGTATCGATTCCCATATGTAAAAGGACTTCTAAGCCATTTTCAGTTTTTATTCCCATTGCATGTTTGGTTGGGAAAATAGTCGTAATAATTCCATCGACTGGTGAAACTATTTGTCCATCCGTTGGAACAACCGCATATCCATCGCCTAACATTTTTTGTGAGAAAGTATCATCAGGAACTTGTTCAATATCTTCAAGCTTTCCATTAGCTACACTATAGAAGGTTTCTGTCCCCGATTTAACATCAGATATTTTTTCTTCTTTTGTGGACTCAAGTGTTTCTTCAGATTCTGTAGTTTCTTTAGCCTTAGTCAAAGGTGTTTTTGCATCGTATAATTTTGTTAATGCATCAGCTACGAATTGTACTTCTGTTCCTATAACAATTTGAATATTGTTCTTATCCAAAATATTAACTCCGGCAGCGCCAGAGGTTTTGATCAATGATTGATCTGCTTTATCAGTATCAAATAATTGTAATCGTAAACGTGTTGTACAATTGTCAATTACTTTGATATTTTCAAATCCGCCAATTCCAGCATAAACCTTCTTAGCAGCGAGTGAATATTTGTCGTCATCATCTGAAACTTCAACCGAGTCAACGGCGTCAGTATTTAGTGGCTCGCGACCTGGTGTCATTAAGTTGAATTTTTTAATAGCGAAATCAAATCCAAAGTAGTAAATAACTGCCATAAATATTCCTTGGACCAATAACATTAAAGGCATGTTTGCAATCGGCATGTGAATACTTAATAAGTAATCGACCAACCCAGCACTAAATGTAAAACCAGCAGTCCAATGCATAAAAGCTGCAAACCCTAGTGAGAGTCCTACAAAGATTGCATGCAGAATATATAGTGGCCAAGCTACAAACATAAATGAAAATTCTAATGGTTCAGTAACACCTGTAAAGAATGAGGCAAAGGCACCAGCCATCATCAATCCGGCAGTTTCCTTTTTACGTTCAGGTAAGGCATTACGATAGATCGCATAGGCACCAGCAGGTAAACCAAACATCATGACTGGGAAGAATCCAGCTTGATACATTCCGGTAACACCCTTAACACCTTTGTTGGCCCAGAAATTACCGATATCATCGATACCAGCAACATTGAACCAGAATACTTGATTAAGTGCTTGATGTAATCCGGTTGGAATCAGTAACCTATTGAAAAAGCCATACAATCCAGCACCAACAGCACCTAAATTAATAAAGAATTTACCAAAACTTACTAGTGCATCGTAGATAGTTGGCCAAGCAAATAATAATACTGCACTGACTAACAACATAACCAACGAGGCCACGATCGGCACCAATCTTTTTCCACTAAAGAATGAAAGTGCCATTGGTAACTTAGTTTCATGGAAACGATTATACAGAGCACCAGCGGATAACCCGGCAATGATACCCACAAGCACATTACCTGAAACAAAGTTGAAGGCTGGATCAACTGATTTAACACTGATTCCCATCAACAATGCAACATTAGCTGGAGTTAAAATTCCAACTGGAATGATGTAGGCAACTAAACCTGCCAAGGCAGCTGCCCCATCTTTATCTTTGGACATTCCAAAAGCCAATCCAACCGCAAATAATAGTGCGATTTGATTAAGTATCGCAACACCACCAGCCTGCATAAACTGGGCAATCCCCCAGCTTTGTGGCATTAAGTGTCCGATACCTTGCAAAAGAGCTGCGGCAGGAAGTACCGCAACGGGTAGTTGTAACGAACGACCCATTTTTTGAAGATATGTTTTCATTTTCCTATTTTCCCCTTACAAAAACCATTTTATATCAATGAAGTCAATAATAATGGTCTATATGTAACTTTGCAAGCAAAAATTTCTTATATCGGTTAATGTAAGTGGAGTATAGGCTTTCATAATTCAGACAAATAATCTATTTACGATAATTGGTATATTCCAAAAGTTACATAAAGCATAAGATGATCTCCAATTATTTATTGTAAATCATAATTAAAATCTAATGAATATATTAAAATTGACATAATAGATAAAACCTGTTATTTTATTGTTAACATATCTTAAGGAGTGAATTGAAACTGAAGGCTAATATCAACACTGTCATCATTAAAAGTTAATCACGTTTGTTTGCGGCGCACTGCTCTAGAGCAGCCGTCTTTTTTTTACACAAAAAATAGGAGATGAAAATGGATAAAAAATATTATCAAAAAAATCTGGAAGAACTACAAAAACAAACAAAACTTGAAGATTTCAAAGATGGCTTAACATCAAAAGAAGCTAAAGAACGTCTTGAGAAATTTGGTCCCAATAAATTAGAATCGAAAAAAACACCTAAGTGGAAGATATTTTTCCGTCAATTTAAAAGTATGGTGATCTATGTCCTACTAGCAGCAACAATGATCACACTTTTGATGGGACATTATTCTGATTCGATAATCATCGGTATGGTAGTTATAATCAATGCTTTAATTGGTTACTATCAAGAGAATAATGCTTCAAATGCTTTAGAAAAAATCAAAGAAATGTTGTCAACTGATGCCACTGTCTATCGTGACGGTGCCAGAAAGGATATCCCTGCCGAAGAAATTGTGGTTGGAGATGTGGTCTTCTTGGAAGCTGGTGACAATGTTCCAGCTGATCTTAGAATTATTGACTCTGACAACTTGCGCATTCAAGAATCGGCCTTAACTGGTGAAGCCAATTCTGTTGAAAAGATCACTGACGCCTTGGCTGGTAACAAAGTTGCATTAGCTGAACAAACCAACATGGCGTTTGCATCGACTGCTGTCACTAATGGTAGTGGTTCTGGTCTAGTTATTGCGACTGCTGAAGAAACTGAAATCGGTAAGATATCACAAGAAGTCAGCTCCGTTAAGAAACGTAAAACACCATTGATCCAAATCATTGATCGTTTGGGTACTAACGTATCCTACTTTATCGTCTTTGCATCGATCGTAATTTTCTTGATAGGTTTATTCTTTGAAACCTACTCATTATCGGTTTTAACTTTAGCTGTTGTTTCAATGATGGTTGGTGCTATTCCTGAAGGATTACCTGCCACGACCTCAGTTATTTTAGCTAAAGGTGTTAGTGACATGGCTAAAAATCACAACACGATTGTTAAGACTCTACCGGCGGTTGAAACTCTTGGCTCTGTCGATGTGGTAGCAACCGATAAAACTGGTACTTTAACTAAAAATGAAATGACTGTTACGGACATTTTGATTGATGATAAAACCTACTCTGTATCGGGAACTGGTTATGAACCAACTGGTCAAATCAACTTAAATTATCAAAAGGCCGACATTGATCCTAAACTTAAACTATTTTTAGAAGCCGGATTTCAGGCTAACGATACTGACTTATTATATGAAGACAATAAGTGGATCATTAATGGTGAACCAACTGATGGAGCTTTCTTAACTCTTTATCAAAAGGCTCTAGGAACAGTTGATAATTATACAGAATTAGATATTTTGCCATTTGATTCCGACTATCGTTACATGGCTAAATTAGTTAAAGATAATTCTGGTAAAAAGTTCTTATTTGCTAAAGGTTCACCCGATAAACTGTTAAAAATGACTAATGATAAAGACTTCGATTACAATTATTGGTTAGATAAAGTTACTGCTTATTCTGCTCAAGGTAAACGTGTAATTGCGGTAAGTTACGAAGAAGTACCTGAAAATATCAATGAAATAACCCATGAACAGATAACAAATGGTATGGACTTCTTAGGACTGGCTGCCATTATCGATCCTCCTCGAGAAGAAGTTATTGATTCACTAAAAGTTATGAACGACGCTGGCGTTCAAGTTAAAATGATTACTGGTGATAGTGCCATTACTGCGAAAGCAATTGGTGAACAACTAGGCTTAGCCGATGAAATCAACGCCATTACTGGTCTTGAATGGGATCAACTAACTGATAAAGAAAAGATTCAGGCAGCTGATAAAAATCAGGTTTTTGCTAGAACTACGCCCAGTAATAAACTAGAAATCATCGATGCTTTACAAAAGAACAATAAGGTCACAGCTATGACTGGTGACGGTGTTAACGACGCACCCGCCCTTAAAAAATCAGATATTGGTGTAGCTATGGGTATTAAAGGTACTGATGTAGCCAAAGATTCATCAGATATGGTTCTTACCGACGATAACTTTGCTACTATGTCCACCGCTATTAAGGAAGGTCGAAGAATTTTCGATAATATTAAGAAGAGTATTCTTTATCTCCTACCTATTTCCTTCTCCGAAGGTTTGATTGTAGCCTATGCTGTTCTTACTAAAAGCGAAATACCACTACATCCAACACAATTACTTTGGATCAACATGGTTTCAGCCATTACGATTCAATTTGCTTTAATTTTTGAACCAGCAGAAGAAGGTATTATGAAACGGGCACCTAGAAAAACTGGTGCCAAATTCATGAATAAGCACGATATTTTCCAAATGGCCTACGTGGCCATCCTAATTTCGGGTGTCAGTTTGATTGTGGATGCATATCTGAATGCTCAAGGCGTCGGAGAAGTAATCTCAAGTACGACTATGGTCAATGTTTTAGTCATTGGTAAAATATTCTATCTATTCAATATTAGGACTAAGAAACTTGCCTTTTCAAAAGACTTTTTCTCCAATCCAAAAGCTTTCTTATTCATCGGATTGATGATAATTTTACAGTTGATTTTAACTTATGTTCCATTCATGCAAGGAGTTTTCTACACTGGTAATATTGGATTAAAAGAATGGGGATTCGCCATAGTTGGTGGATTCATCGTTCTACTAGTTGCCGAAATAGACAAGATGATCCGTATGAAATTGAGATAATTTAGAGTATTGAAAAAGCCAAGTCTAACGACTTGGCTTTTTTTTAATTTCCTGAAACTAATGGATAATCATTATCTAAAATGTATCCGAATCCACGGACTGTTTTGATCCATGTTGGTGACTGCGGATTTTCTTCTAATTTATCTCGCAAGTGACTAATATGAATATCAATTGTTCGTGTTGATCCGGCAGCATCATAACCCCAGACGCCCTCAAGTAACTGATCACGGCTGATTACTTGGCCTCGATGCTGCATTAAATACCAAAATAAACTAAATTCCTTAGGGGTCAATCCAATATCATTCCCCTCATGTATAACGCGATAATGTTTGAAATCAACTGATAAATCGTCACATTTGATCAACTTATCAGTTTTTAATTCTGGTTGCTTCGTTTCATCATCTCGGAGCTTATCATACAACCAGAAAAGCTGACGTATTTTGGCTATAAATTCTGTAAAATCAAATTTCTCTAGGAAATATGCATCGATCTTCAAATCATACAAAATCTCTTTTTCTTTCTTATCATGTTTCTTTGCTATTACTACTATTGGCCCTGTTATTTTATTGCGTAAAGTTTTAACAGTTTCAATTGTTGATGATATATCGATTGTAGATAAGTCTATGATCAATCCGGCAACATCATTTTCATTCACAATTTCAATTGCTTTCTCATGATCCATAACATTATGTACAAACCAATTTTGACCATTACAATAACGATTAATTTCTAAGAACAAAGGCAATCTGTTGCTTAACAATATCAACGGTCGCATCCAATACTTCCTTCCAGCATTCATAATTAGCTATGGCCAGCCAAGTAAATTGATTATAACAGCATAATTTCGTTTAGGTCACCTGATAAGCATAAATAATCCATTGTATTTTTATATAGGCTAATACAACAAGATAAATACAAAATTTACTCTTTCTTTACAATAAATAGACAAAAATAATATAAGTTTACGTTACTTTATAAGAGCTTGATAACAGAGCAATAATATATTTTTTGTTAAGGGGTTTCTTTATGAAAAAGAAAACAATTATTTCATCATTACTTGCGCTAGGCGCTTTAATGGCGATCACAACTGGATGTAGCAATAGCTCAAGTGCTACTAAATCATCTTCATCTGAAGTATCAGGTAAGATTACAGCTGTTGGTTCGACTGCACTTCAACCATTGGTTGAAAAAGCCGCTGGTGATTTCCAAAAGGATAATAGCAAGATCAATATTACTGTTCAAGGTGGGGGTTCTGGTACGGGACTTAGCCAAGTCCAAGATGGATCAGTTAAGGTCGGTAACTCAGATATCTTTGCCGAACAAAAAGATGGTATCGACGCTAAGAAACTTGTAGATCATAAAGTTGCCGTTGTTGGTATGGCACCAGTAGTTAACAAGGATGCCGGTGTTAAAAACGTTACTATGGATCAATTGAAACAAATCTTTACTGGTAAAATCACTAACTGGAAAGACCTTGGTGGAAAAGACGAAAAAATCACTGTCGTTAACCGTGCTGAAGGTAGTGGTACAAGAGCTACATTTGAATCAGCTGTATTAGGTGGGGAAAAGGCCATTAAGTCACAAGAACAAGACTCAAATGGTACTGTTCAAAAGATCGTATCTACAACACCAGGTGCTATTAGTTACCTAGCCTTCTCATACATCAACGATAAGGTTGAAGCACTATCAATCGATGACGTTAAAGCTACAGATGATAACGTTGCTGACAACAAATGGAAAATCTGGTCATACGAACATATGTATACAAAGGGTGATCCTAAAGATGCAACAAAGAAATTCATCGAATATATGAAATCTGATGATGTTCAAAAGAAACTTGTTAAAGACATGGGCTACATCAGTACAAATGATATGAAAGTACAAAAGGACTCAAAAGGAACTGTTTCAGACAAATAATTAATTTAAAAAGAGCTTTGACTCCGGAGTTAATTGGTCGAAGTTCTTTTTTTCTGTCCTCAGGAGGATTTCATGGACGATATTCAAACTAGATTACAAAAGAGTTCTCGAGCAACGCGTCAAGACTACTTTGGGAAAGTTATTTGCTATTCATGTATTGGTTTAATCATCCTATTAGTAGCCTGCATTCTCTATTTCATTGCTTCTAAGGGTCTCGCAACTTTCACTAAAAATGGAGTAAATTTTTGGAATTTCTTAACCCAATCAGATTGGAAACCTGGTGATGTAGACAAATATGGTAACCCTCAAGTGGGTGCTTTGCCAATGATCGTTACATCATTCAGCGTTACCATTTTAGCGGCATTACTAGCTACTCCATTTGCTATTGGAACTGCTATCTTTATGACTGAAATTGCAAACAAAAGAGGCGCAAAATTTTTGCAACCTGTTATTGAATTGCTAGTTGGTATTCCCTCAGTTGTTTATGGTTTTATCGGATTATCATTGATCGTACCATTCATAAGAGGAATCTTTGGAGGAACGGGATTCGGTATTCTTTCCGGAACATTAGTTTTATTCGTTATGGTATTACCTACTATTACTTCGTTGTCAGTTGATAGTCTTAAATCTGTTCCCATGCACTATCGCCAAGCATCCCTAGCCCTTGGTGCTACACGCTGGCAAACAATTTATAAAGTGATCTTAAAAGCTGCGGCTCCAGGATTACTTACTGCCGTTATCTTTGGTATGGCTCGTGCCTTTGGTGAAGCCCTAGCCGTCCAAATGGTTATCGGAAACGCGATCCTAATGCCAAAGAATTTAATTTCACCAGCTTCAACTTTGACTAGTAAGTTAACAACAGAAATTGGGAATACAGTTATGGGAACATTACCAAATAATGCTTTATGGTCCCTTGCACTGGTTCTATTATTCATGTCACTGTTGTTCAATTTGATAGTTCGATTCATTGGAAGACGAGGTAACATTAAAAATGAACGCTAAAAAATCTGATAAACTCGCCACAGGCATGATTTATGGACTAGTTGGAATAGTCGTTTCTATTCTAGTTGCTCTGCTCGGTTATATTCTCTATAACGGAGTCCCTGATATAAACTGGCATTTTCTGACATCAGAAGCACAATCCTTTAGTGCCGGTGGTGGTGTCCGTGATCAGCTTTTCAATTCACTCTACCTATTAGTGTTAGCCTTAATAATTTCTTTCCCGATTGCCCTAGGTGCAGGTATCTACTTATCCGAATATGCTAAAGACAATTGGGTAACTGATATTATCAGAACTTCCATCGAAGTTTTGAGCTCACTACCATCAGTTGTTGTTGGATTATTCGGTTACTTACTACTAGTTATTCAACTAAACATGGGATTCTCAATTTTAGCTGGTGCAATTGCTTTAACTTTCTTCAATTTGCCACTTCTAACTAGAAATATTGAAGAATCTCTTCGAAGTGTCCCTGATCTTCAAAGAGAAGCTGGTACATCCCTAGGATTATCCGGTTGGAAAACTATTACCAAAATCATTTTACCAATGGCATTGCCAGGAATATTAACTGGATTGATTCTCTGCTCAGGAAGAATTTTTGGTGAAGCAGCTGCCTTGATTTATACGGCTGGTCAAAGTGCACCTAGCGTAGACTATGGAAATTGGAATCTGTTCACTGAAACAAGTTTTCTAAATCCTATGCGTCCAGCCGAAACATTGGCTGTTCATATTTGGAAAGTTAACACTGAGAGTGTTACTCCAGATTCGAGTGCAATTTCCAGTGCATCATCTGCCGTATTAATTATTGTTATCTTGATCTTTAATCTGGGTGCCAGATATCTTGGTAACAAACTATTTAAGAAAATGACTGCCTCAAAGTGAGGATAACTGCTTGAAAACATATGACTTTAATCAACAATACATCAGCAAAATAGAGCAAGAGGTCGCGCTTTCGACTGAAAATGTCCAAGTTCATTATGGTAAAAGCCATGCAATCTTTGATGCTAGCTTAGACTTTCCTCGCTTCCAGATCACTTCACTGATCGGCGCATCTGGATCTGGTAAATCTACTTACCTAAGGTGTCTCAATCGGATGAATGACCGCATTGCTCAAGTCGATGGTAAAATTTTATACAGAAATACCGATATAAATTCTAAAACCATCAATGTTTATGAGGTTAGACGACACATTGGAATGGTATTCCAACGTCCTAATCCTTTTGCAAAGTCGATTCGTGAAAACATTCTTTTTGCATTAAAGAATAACGGGATCAACGATAAGAAAGAGTTGCAAGAACGCCTTGAAACCAGTTTGCGTGACGCCGCTCTCTGGGATGAAGTTAAGGATGACTTAGATAAAAGTGCTTTAGCCTTATCTGGTGGTCAACAACAACGTCTCTGTATTGCTCGTTCAATTGCCATGCATCCTGATATTTTATTACTGGATGAACCAGCCAGCGCCTTAGATCCAATTTCAACTTCCAAAATAGAAGAAACCCTTAAATTGCTTAGTAAAAGTTACACGATTATTATCGTAACCCACAATATGCAGCAGGCCTCACGAATCAGTGATTATACAGCCTTCTTCCACATGGGACACATAATTGAATATAATCAAACCAAGAATATTTTTACCGCTCCAGAAATTAAGGCCACTGAAGATTACATCTCCGGAGACTTTGGATAAAAAAGATTGAATCCGCTTGGATTCAATCTTTTTTTGTATCTTATTTATTATCACCCTTGGCTCTCAACAATTCGCCTAATGATGGTTGTTCAGATACATCAATTCCATATTGTTTAGAATAAGCATCTACTGCATCCTTACCATATAATTTCTCATCAAGTGGCATAAAAGCTGTAGCAACGGGATCATCTTGTTTAATTACAGCGTTAATGACGATTGGTTTATCATTACCGTTTGCTTGTAATTCTTGAACTTTCTTAAATACATCATCAACATCTTTGATCGATGAAACTGTGAAGCCAATGCCACCTAAACCTTCTGCAACTTTGGCCCAGTCAGCACCGGTTAGATCAACACCATATAAATGTTGTTTAGTAGCAACCTGCTCATAATAAATGAAACCTAATCTTTCATTTGAGAAGACCACGTTAATTACTGGTAACTTGTAACGCGCTTCAGTAATCAAATCCGGTGCAACCATTGAAAATCCACCATCACCTGAGAATGACCAACTCTGAGCATCAGAAACACTCAAAGCTCCTGACAATCCAGCTGGTAAACCAAAGCCCATTGTGGCAAATAAACCTGACAACGCAAAACGTTGATTCTTGTTCATTGGCAATCCACGAACGGCCCACTCTGAAACGTTACCTGTATCAACTCCGAAAGTATCATTTGGTCCGGCTAATTCTTTTACTTTAGCCATAACTGTTTCAGGATTCAAACCTTTACTGTCATCTTTTGAAAGCTTAACTAACCAGTTATCCCAATTCTTCTTGTTTTCTTGGTTTGCCTTTAGCCAATCACTAGCTGGCAATGTGTCACCTGTATCTATCAAAGCCTGCAAATAACTCTTGGCGTCAGAAATAACTGCATAGTCAACGTCAACCGTTTTACCAATATCGTAAGGATTGTTATTTACTTCAATGATCTTCAAATCTTTAGGCCAGAATCCAGCAAATGGAAATTCTGAACCGAGGAACAAAATAAGATCAGCATGTTGTAAAGCTTCAAATCCTGACTTACTTCCTAAACGTCCAAAAGTACCAATAAAGTTAGGGTGGTCAGTACTGATAACCCCAGTTGCAGGTACAGTATTCATAATTGGTAAATTGAATTGTTCTGCAAACTTTTGCAAAACATCTTTAGCACCCAATAATCCGCGACCAGCATAAACTAGTGGGTGTTTAGCTTCTTTTAACATCTTTAAAGTATTTTCAACATCAGCCGCATTGATAACTTGTGAAAAATCATTTTCAACAACTTTTGGTGTCTTAGGTGAGACATAATCAATTTCTTTATTGGTTAAGTCTTCTGGTAATGTAACCACAGCGACACCCTTTTGACGATAAGCTTCTCTAATTGCTTGATTAATAACGTATGGAATTTGTTCTGCAGTTGTAACGGTACGATTATAAACCGATACATCTTCAAACATTGGTGTTTCATCCATTTCTTGGAAATAGTTAGTGTTCATAACTGTTTGTGGTACTTGACCAACTAAAGCTAGAACTGGAACATGATCCATTTTTGCATCATACAAACCATTGAAAAGATGCGTTGCACCAGGACCGGCTGAACCAAAGGTTACACCGATTTTGCCTGTAAACTTGGCGTCGGCTGATGCGGCAATAGCGCCAACTTCCTCATGACGTACTTGGATATATTTAATGTTTTCTTTCTCTAAATACAATCCTTCAACAGTATGGTTGATTGATCCCCCTGGAATACCATAGACTTGCTTTACTCCCCACTCTTCTAATACTTTTACTAAAGCTTGTCCTGCAATCATTTTTGTCATAATTCCACTTTCTCTCTCTGAAATTAACGAGATTTATCTCGTTTTGAAAACGAATACAGTGATCATTTTTATTCTAATAGGGTACATTTGTCAACTATCTTTTCTCGGCGGTAGAAAAGTATTTATTCAATTTTACAAAAAAATATTTTCAATTATAGAAATTCATTATTGTGGAATAATAAATTTAGAGGCCTTAAACTATCCGCAATAAAACAAAGGCGGTGTTGCTTCATGAATGTATTTGAAAAAAAAGACATTAATGAATTGCTTAATAGAACTTCCCCCTTGAAACGAACTCTACATACATGGGATCTTACTTTCTTGGGGATCGGCGCTATCATCGGAACTGGTATTTTTGTTCTAACTGGTAAAGGTGCCTTAACGACCGGTCCTTCTCTAGCATTATCATTTTTGATTGCGGCTATCTGTTGTGGCTTTGCGGGATTGTGTTACGCAGAGTTTGCTTCTATGGCTCCCGTTGCTGGATCAGCCTACACTTATTCTTATATTTCTTTTGGTGAAATCATTGCTTTCATTATTGGATGGGATTTAATTCTTGAATATGCTTTAGGAGCCGCAACCGTTGCAGCCGGCTGGTCAGGCTATTTTGTCAATCTAATGAGTAATTTAGGTATTCATATTCCAAGTGCCTTAACCGCGGCGGCTGGAACCACTCCTGGAATTAAAACTTACTTCAATCTTCCAGCATTTTTGATTGTAATTCTGATTACTTCCATTATTGCAATGGGTATAAATCAGACAAAACGTGTCAACGATACTATGGTTGTAATCAAATTAGCTGTTATTCTGTTATTCATTGTCTGTACCGTTTGGTTCGTAAAACCTCAAAACTGGAAACCATTTACACCTTACGGTATTTATTCATTCCACAACGGTACGGCTTCAGGTGTCATCCCTGCCGCATCAATTGTTTTCTTCTCATTTATTGGATTTGATTCTGTATCTTCCAGTGCTGAAGAAACAGTCAATCCAAGTAAAACTCTTCCAAGAGGTATTCTCTACTCACTAGGTATTTCCACTGTTCTATATATCGTTATGACTTTGATCATGACTGGAGTTGTTAAATACACCGTTTTTGCAAAATTTCTTGATGCACCAATTTTAGCCGTATTAAAAGCAACAGGACAAACATGGCTGAGTATCATCGTCAGTATCGGAGCTATTTTAGGAATGACAACCGTTATCCTTGTTCAACTCTATGGACAATCAAGAATTACTTACTCAATGTCTCGTGATGGATTGTTTCCTAAGTTCTTTGGTGATGTCAGTTTACAACATCAAACACCTTATAAGGGTACATGGTTCTTTGGAATCATTACAGCCTTAGCAGCTGGTATAGTTAACTTAAATATTCTATCTGAACTAGTTAACATTGGTACTCTGACGGCCTTTATCCTTGTTTCAGCTGGTGTTCTTTGGATGAGACACAAACATCCAGAAATTCATCGTGGATTCAGAGCACCATGGGTACCAGTCACACCTATCATTGCCATTCTTTTCTGTATAATGTTAGTTATTGGACTAAACTGGGAAACATGGCTAAGATTTATCGTCTGGTTTGCAATTGGACTATGTGTCTACTTTGGTTATTCATATAAACATTCTAAAATCAGAGCATAACAAAAAGCTGACGAATCAAGCTTCATCAGCTTTTTGTTTGTTCAAAATAATACCCCAAATAGCAGGTATTAAATATAACCAGTTACTGATCAAACCAATTGCCAATAAAACAATTGACCAGTAAATATTTTTATGTAATTTTTTAATCGAAATTCCCACTACGACTTGAATAATAATGACTAATATTAAAATAATAATTGCTAAAATGGTTGATGACATATCATATGGAATCGATGTTTTATATTTAGGATGAAGCAGAGAAATCAAAGAGATACTTATCATACTGAAATTGCTCAGCCAGAAAACAATCCAACCGCTTATTTGTGCCTTACTGTTACTCATAATATTTACCCCAAAATTAGTTTACCATGTTATTAAGGATTTGATTTAACGTCATCCGATTTTTGATTTAATATCATACCCCAGATAGCCGAAACAACATAGAACCAATTGAAGAAAATTCCAATTATTAATAGCACAATCGACCAATAATTTTCATCATGAAGTCTTTTTATTGCTACACCTGCCATTCCTTGTATAAAAACTACAAAGAATAAGAACATGCCTAGAGCAAAACCAGCAGATAAAAAATCATGCGGAATAATGGTTGGATCATTTGGATGAATCGTAGATATGACAGAGACTGCCACTATGGCAAGATTACTTATCCAAAAGAATATCCATCCAAATATCTGCGCACCACTCACTCTTCTCATATAGACTTCCTCCTCATTGATAATAGCGTACCATTAATTATTAAATATTCCGATTGACGTTGCGGCAATAAAAAAAATCATATCTACTTGATATGATTTTTATATTAATTATTAAAAAATGATGTTAGAACTAAGAAAACTATTCCACCGACAATGACACCAATTCCGACGATGAAGAAATTCCAAAGTCCTAAAAATCCACATACTATTAAGATTATTCCGATGATCGGATGACGTAACAAAGCCGCTCCGGTCTTAATAAGTAGCCAAATAATAACTAGAATTGCTACTCCAATCGCTATCAACAAAGGTGCGCTACTAGCGGTGCTTGTCGCCATTAATGTGAACATTCGACTCCTCCTTATTTAGACTAGATTATATCATTTAAACTATTAAAGTATACGAATGACAACTATTTCCTGATCAATATCTTATTCAAAATATTGTACATAAAAAATGACAAATAAAATCCAAGTGAATAACATAGTGTCGTAATTCCTAGGACGATAAAAAATTTATCTTGAAAAGCAGGAATAAAAACACCTAAAAAATAAATTATTCCAGCTATTGATAAGAGTATTAGACCCAATCCTAATAAATACTTGTGAATATGAACAAAGAAAACATCCTTTTCCGTTAATTCTCCACGCTTAAATTGCTGAATAATGTCTTTAATAGCTTGATTCTCATCATTCCCTAATTTCTTTTGATCATAAACATAATCAATCATCATTGTCTCAATTTCATTTTTTTCGTCTGTCGATACTGATAGATCACCAATAAATTCTTCTATTGAATGATAACTTTTATATAGAGGATTGATCCGCAGATGATCTATATAATTCAAAATTGACCAAAAAGCCGCTAGCATAATGGCAAACATGTATCCAACGACAAAAACTGATTCAGTTTTCGATGGATCAATGACTGTATCTAGGTAGTAACAAACAAAAAATAGAATCGCAGAAATCGCCAATATAAGCTTAAAACTAATTTGTTTCATTGAAAAGTATTCCATTTAATAACACCTCATATAAACCTTTTGACAATATCAGACAGATTATTAAAATCTTTTTTTAACGATATTAATTGTGATAATCCTTGTTGGGTTATCTTGTAATATTTCCTCTTACCACCGTGAGATTGTTCTCCCCAATAGGATTCAATATATTCTTGCTTTTCTAATCGTTTCAATGCTAAATACAGTGTTGCTTCTTGAATCTCAAAAGTCTCACCTGATATATCAGTTATAACTTTCGATATTTGATAACCATAATTATCGTTCTCTTTTAGAACCGATAGAATCAGTAAATCGATGGTTCCTTTTAACATCTCTTTATTCATCAGTTTGATTCCTCTATCTATATTCTCACTGATAATTCTACACAAGAAAAAATATAATTACTATTCAAACTCTAATCTATCAACAATTTTATTTTCTATCCTATTATATTTCTTAACAAGTGAGTACATAATATGTGCATTTATCAAAAGTTGATACCAGATACTTCCTATTATTGTAGCAATCATCATACCCGCCAATACATCTGATGGATAATGAACACCTACAAATATTCTCGATAGTCCCACTAATACTGCAAAAACCAAGTAATTATAACGACTAAAACTTTTTGTTATTAAAAATAAAATAATCATAAAACTAAAAACGATTATTGTATGATCGCTGGGATAGCTATTACCAACATTTTTGGGAATCAACTTATGTACATCATTCAAAACAGTGAATGGTTGTGTGTGATAATACAATTTGCCTGCAATTAGCTTTCCCACCAATTCAGAGCTAAATGCCGTCAGAACGGATATCAAAAGACCCACCCGGTATTTATCATCATTACGTTTTTGAATCCATTTAAAAATTAAAAACACCGCTAGAAAATAAACAGAATAACGTGCCAAGAAAACTCCAATTGGATCGAGAATCTTGATATCTGCCAAATTATTAATGGACCTAAAAATAAAAATATCCATTGAATTCATTAAATTACCTCTACTAAATAATATTGAGTATTTTATTACTAAATAATATAAAGTAATTTGATAAATAAAACAAGTTTTTATTTATCACTCCATCTCAAATAAATAAATATTGTGACATAATATTATTAAAGAGAGGTAGTTGATCATGAAAGCATTGACCATTCAAACAAGTAACGATAAAGGCATCAATCAGATTAAATTAACTGATATGCCATTGCCAGATATTATGGGAAATGAAGTTTTAATTAAAATTCATGCCGTAGCTTTGAATCCTGTAGACTATAAACTTGCTGAAAATCACAATTCTAAGTGGAATTATCCACATACATTAGGTTTGGACGGGGCCGGTGAAGTTTTTAAAATTAGTACTAATAATCCCAAAAATTTTAAAGTTGGTGAACGTGTCTTCTTTCATAATGATCTATGTGTAAATGGAACATTTGCCGAATTTGCTAAGGCAAAATCAAATATCATTACAAGGATCCCTGATAATGTATCCTTTGAATCCGCTGCAGCCATACTTTGCAGCGGATTAACCGCTTATCAAGCAATATACCGAAAGTTAAGCTTGGCTGGAAAAAAGAATATCTTGATCCATGCCGGAGCTGGCGGTGTCGGCGGTATCGCTATTCAACTCGCAAAACATTCTGGGTTGACCGTTATAACGACTGTCTCAAAACATAAAATGGAATTTGCAACAAAATTAGGAGCTGACTATGTTATTGATTATCATAGTGAGGACGTTAATCAAGTGATAAATAGAATTACAAATAACCTTGGCGTTGACTTAATTATCAACACTGTCGGTGGTACTACCGTTCAAGATGATCTCCATCGATTGGCATACAATGGCGGATTAGTTACCATTTTAAATACCCCCGATATAAGTAACTATGATCTACGTTCTAAAGGACAAAGCGTTCTAACCCTGAACCTCGGAGGAGTACATCAAAGCAATAATGAATTCCAATTAAATGATCTTGCTACGATGGAAGAAGAATTGGTCAAATTAGTTTCCGATAAGATTGTTGATCCAATGGTTTCTGAGGTCACTGATTTTAAAGACATTCCAAAAGGATTAGAACAATTAAAAAATCATAATGTAGTAGGAAAAATAATTGTAACTATATAAAAAAAGGAATATTTTGGGTACTGAGTATATAATTTGATACAGATAAATAAGAGCACTTCTGAGAAAATAAATCTTGGAGGTGCTTTTGCTTTGACT
>NZ_RHOS01000007.1 GCF_003946205.1 Companilactobacillus keshanensis
GTATAGAAATTTGTCCATCAAAGTATTCATTTACTAGTTTGACTTTGAATTCTGAAGAGTATTTGGTCATAAAAAAAAGTGCCCCCAAAGTTGTTAGATTATGTCTAACAATTTTAGGGCACTTCAGTTGACAGTCTTTTTTTGTTCATTTCTGATAAGATGACTGTAAAGAGGATAAATATGAAAAACGAAAAGAATATTATTGATGTAATTTATGAAAAATTACCTAAAATGTCATTAACTGATAAAAAAATTGCTCAAATTATTATTGAAAATTCTCAATTAGTTGTTAATTTTACAATTGCCCAATTAGCAAAAAAGGCTGATGTCAGTGAAGCATCTGTTTCTAGATTTTGTAAAAATATTGATATAAGTGGATTTCATCAATTAAAAATAAAATTAGCCCAAATTTCTAATCAAGATGATGGATATAAATCAGTGGACGAATCTGATCTTAAAAAGTCGTTATCAAATATTATCGACAATAAATCTTTAGAAATAAAAAAGACCATAGAAAACTTACCAGAGGAAGAATTGAAACAAATTCTACAAATTTTGACTAAGGCAAGAATAATTCAATTTACAGCTGAAGGTAATACATATCCGGTAGTTGAAGATGCTATATATAAATTTAATCAAATAGGAATGTTAGCCATTGGTGATGCCGCATGGGAAACATCATTGGCTCAAACTATGAATTTGACTGATCAAGATATTCTAGTAGTTATTTCTAATTCAGGAGAATCTAGGGAACTTTTAGAGCAAATAGAAGTAGCTCATCAAAAAAAGCTTATAGTTATTTCTATGACTAATCGAGCTGATTCACCAATTGCAAGAAAATCTGAATATCATCTAACTACGGCTGTACGTCAAAGAGTTTTTCAGTCGGAATATTATTTTTCAAGAATAGCGTCAGCTAGTCTAATTGAAACATTATTTCTATTATTAGTGTCTAAAGATGAAAAGCGACGCTCTCAAATTATTAAACACGAGGGAATTATTGCTGATAGAAAAATTTAGATGTATTGACAAATTTCATGGAACGGCCTATTATGAAATTAAATTTCATTGATGTTTTAGATATGAAATAATTTTTCTAAGGAGACCGCATAATGACATATAATTGGGGAATGATTGGAACTGGTTGGATAGCACATGAAATGGCCGATGCCTTAAATAAAGTTAATGGAACTATTTATGCTGTTGCAGATTTGAATGAAGATAAGTTGCAAAAGTTTGCTTCTGAAAAAAATATTTCCAAAACTTATAAAGATCCGGACGAAATGATCAAAGATCCTGATATTGATGTTATTTATATTGCCACACCACATACTTATCATTTTGAATATATCAAAAAAGCTTTAAATGCCGGTAAGCACGTTTTTTGTGAGAAGGCAATAACTGTTAATGCCACACAATTTGATGAAGTAAAAGAATTGGCAACTAAAAATAACTTGATTTTAACTGAAGGATTCACACTTTTACATATGCCAATTTATGATCAAGTCAGAGATTTAATTAATTCTGGAGAAATTGGTGATGTTAAATTAGTACAAGTGAATTTTGGTAGTTTAAAAGATTATGATCCTAAAAATCGTTTCTTTAATAAAGAACTAGCAGGTGGAGCCTTATTAGATATTGGAGGTTACGCAACGGCATTTGCCAGAACTTTTCTTAAAGAACAACCCAATAATATTTTGACGACTGTTAAATATTTTGAAACAGGTGTGGATGAGCAATCAGGTATTATTTTAAAAAATTCATCTGAACAAATGGCAGTTATGGCTTTATCTATGCGAGCTAAACAGCCTAAACGAGGAATTATTTCAGGTACTAAAGGATATGTTGAGATAAACAACTATCCTCGAGCAACGTCTGCAGAAATAACTTATACCGAAGATGCTCATAAACAAACGACTCATACGATTACGTCTGGTAATGCTGAACAAGCCTTGGAATATGAGGTATCTGATATGCAACGTTATATTAAAGAAGGCCATGATGATGGACAATTAGCTTTATCTGGTGATGTCGCTCATATTTTAGACAGTGTCAGAAATGAATGGGGAATGAAATATCCATTTGAATTGAAATAGAAGAAATAATGCTATTAGTATATTAGCTAAACGAGTTTAAAAGAATTCTTACATAAAATAAAAACTACAAGAAATTAATGATTTCTTGTGGTTTTTATTTTGTTTTATTCTGTAATTTCGTTAATTTTAGCTTGGATCTTACTTTCATTATAGGCAAGCAAGATTAAGAACATGATTATATATAATCCCAGTGGGATTAAAGCAAAGTTTAAATTAATTGCTGAAATGGTGGCGGCCGATTGTGACTTATTAGATACATAACCTGTTAACTGTAAAGACTCGGCGGTAACTAAACCACCTAATCCCAGTCCCAGGTTAACGCCAAAGTCATCAGTTGAAGCCAAGACACCTTCAGCTTGAATTCCCATGGCAGTACCATAGCGAATCGTGTCTGCAATCATAATTGAAACTAATCCAATTATAAAGCCGTTACCAATGGAATTGACAAGAATGCCAAAGAACAACACTGGCATATTCTCACTATAGGCAGCATAAGTAATGATCAATTGACCAATAAATGCCGTGCCAATCCCCGTCAGCATGGTATTTTTCTTGCCTAAATGTTCGGAAACAAAATAAATTGAAACAACTCCGATCAGAGCGGTCAAAGTAAAACTATTAGCTAGCGAGACTAAATTTTCCTCACGGATTACGTATTTAAAATAATAAATAATCGTTTGATTCTTGATGGCGGTAGTCATCCAATATAGGAAGATAACGATTGAAATAACCATCCATGGCTTATTCTGCTTTAACATTTTCCAGACGGCGCCGAGTGGTTGATGATTTATTTCTTCATTAGTAAAACGTTCACGGACGTGGAAAAAGGTATTTAAAATTAAAGCTAGAGAAATAAATCCGAATAGTATGATCGTCAGTAGGAATCCCTTTTGTTGATCACCTTTCCCAAATAAAGCCACTAAAGGAATCGTAAAAGTAGCAACGATAATTTGAACTGAACTTCCAAAAAATTGTCTGATAACACCCAATAGGGTAGTTTCTTTTTCGTTTTCAGTCATAGTTGGTAAGATCGACGTTATTGGTAAATTAACCGCCGTATAGAAGAAACCAAGCCCAAGATAAGTTACGTATGCCCAGACTAGTTTACCAGCATGAGGTAAAAAATTTGGTGTGACAAAGGTTAGAACGGCGAAGATAACATAAGGGAATGAGAACCAGAGAAAGAATGGTCGGCTTTTACCCCATTTTGAGTGTGTATTATCGATCATTACACCAATGATCAGACTTTCAAAAACATCTGCTGCACGTGCCACCACGAACAAAACAGCGGCTTCATTAGGAGTTAGTCCAAAAACATCAGTATAAAAAAACAGCAGATACATGGTCATCATTTGGAATACTAAGTTATCTGCTGCATCGCTCAGCCCATAGCTGAGTCTTTCTGGGATAGACGTTTGCCATTTATTCATAGATAGCGCCTACTTTTTTGACGTTAAACGACGATATAATTCTTGTCCGACAACGTCATTAGTCCACATCCAAGCAATGTGTCCTAATGCTTCTGAAATATGTTCTTCTGTTGGTTGATCTTTGGCTGAAGGGACAGTCTTCATCATAGGCATGATACCAAGATGGAATGCGGCCCAAATGGCCAATCCAAAAATACTACCAGCACCCTTTCTGATAAAAGGTTTATATTCAGCTAAAACTTCATAAATGATGGCAAAAGAAGTTGAGAATCCAAAATGAACTAAATAACTGACCCAAGGTAATTTATGTCCAGAATATGTGTAAGTAGCATGAGTCCATTTGCTAGGGATGCCGAATTGTTGAAGTAGAGTCTGGGGTGGGTTAGTTTCGTCACGTTCTGCAGTTCTAGGAGGTAAAACATTTTCCCAACCTAGTTTAACAAATCCAGATGCTACTCCAGCAAGAGTTCCAGCGAGTATAGCTGATTTTAAGTTACTCTTTTGATCCTTTGATAGTTTCATAAAATTACCTCCTTAAGAATGTTTTCTTCATTATTATAGAACACCAATAATAATATCGCTGTAATTTAGTATTCTAATATTACGAGAACCTCACAATTTCTTCACAAATTATTATTTTTTTATTCGTAATTTGGCAATTAATTATTCATAAATGAAAGCTATTATTTAAGCATAGTCAAAAACAAAGAAGAGGTGACCGGATGAAATATTAGACTCCCTATCAAGTTTTAATCCCCCTTAAAACAAGATAATGTTTTTCTTAAAACTCACTTACAAAAATACAATATAAATGATTAATCCCCTATAAAATTTAATCCCTAAAAAATCCTTATTTATTATTTAATCCCCCAATTAAATAATCCTGATATAAGAGATTACACAAGTGAAAATATATTTCCCCCCCTGATATATATTTTCGAAATAAAACAGGATCTGCCTACAGCAGGTCCTGTTTTTCTGTATATTTACTGATCACCTCACAATTTCTTCACAAATTGATTGATAATTATTCCTACTTTAGGAATTAATTCTTCATAGATGAAAGCTATTATTTAAGCATAGTCAAAACAAAGAAGAGGTGACCGAATGAAATACGAGATCCTAGGTTTTAATCCCCGTTAAAGCTTAGATAGATACTTTTACTTATAAATTTAATCCCTATAAAAAATCCTTATTATTTAATCCCCTGATATAAGAAAAAACAATTACAATATATCCTCCCCAGATATATTTACAAGATTTGATTACAAGAATGAAAATAAGAGCTTGCCTTCAGGGCATGCTCTTATTTTTTTATTTGAAGATAATGAAAAATTTTTAGATAAGTATCAAATGAATTTGTGTAATTGTATATACGACATCTAGGCATAACCTCGTCCTCACAGTTTCTTCACAGATTGTTAGTTAATTAGTCGCAGTTTCAAAATAACCTCTTCATATTTTGACGTTATTATTTAAGCATAGTCAAAAAGCAAAGAGGTGAACGACCTAGTTTCTAAATGATCCCTGAAAAAATTTTCTTCATAAATTGAAAAATCCTTATTTAATCCCCTAATTAAATAATCCCCTATATATACGAATAAAATATATTTCCTCCCCAGATATATATTTTAAAAAATAATCCCGCATCGTCTAAAGATGCGGGATTTTTGTGTCATCTGGTTAATAATGATCATAGAACACTATGATAAATGGAGCTTCAAAAAAGCGTATGATCTTAAATTGATCACACGCTTTTTTTTATTTAAAGGTAGCAGCTTTTGTATCATCACAATATAGGAAATGTCCAGGTATAACTTCTTGCAACTTTTGTCCTTTGTGGAAAGAACTCTTATGGTCAAAGTCGATTCTTTGACGAGTTTTTTCTATTTCAGGATCAGGGACAGGGATTGCCGAAAGTAAACTTTTTGTGTAAGGGTGAAGTGGATGAGAATAAATCTCATCAGCATCAGCCAATTCAACGATTTTTCCTTGATACATAACAGCAATTCTATCACTGATATATTTAACCATTGAAAGATCATGAGCAATGAACATATAAGTTAATCCTTGCTCTTTTTGAATGTCCTGCATCAAGTTTACGACTTGAGCTTGAATCGACACATCAAGGGCTGAAATTGGTTCATCAGCAATAATGAATTGAGGATCAACTGCTAAAGCTCTGGCAATACCGATACGTTGTCTTTGACCACCAGAAAATTCATATGGATAACGAGTCATATGTTCTGGATTTAGATGGACCATATCGAGTAATTCACGAACACGTTTGTCACGTTCGTCATCGTTTTTGACTAATCCATGCACATCGAGACCTTCAGCAATGATATCTTTAACCTTCATTCTAGGATTCAAAGAGGCATAAGGGTCTTGGAAGATCATCTGCATTTCACGACGGAATTTCTTCATCTGTGGGCCATGGCTTTTGATCTTACTGATATCTTTACCATTGAACATGATCTGTCCGCTAGTTGGATCATAGAGCCTGATTATACTGCGTCCGGTAGTACTCTTACCAGAACCAGATTCACCAACTAATCCGAAAGTTTCACCTTTATAGATATTAAATGAAACGTCATCGACAGCTTTTACTTCGTTAGGTTTGCCAATATTAAAATATTGTTTTAAATGTTTGACTTGGACAATTGCTTCTTTATCTTCGGCCATTATTTACTGTCTCCTAACTTTTTAAATTTTTCAAAGCGTTTTTGAATACCCTTTGGCGGTGTTACTTTCGGTGCATCTGGATGTAAGAGCCAAGTTGCGGCGTAATGAGTCTTTGATATTTTAAAGAATGGTGGTTGTTCCTCGAGGTCAATTTGCATGGCGTATTCATTACGTGGTGCAAAAGCATCGCCCTTTGGAGGATCGAGCAGGTTAGGTGGTGTACCAGGAATTGAATTCAAATGATCGTCTTCACTTGTATCCAAGGTTGGCATTGAGTCTAATAAGCCCCAAGTGTAGGGATGTTGAGGATTGTAGAAGACTTCATCAACGGAACCATACTCCACAAATTTACCAGCGTACATAACAGCTACACGATCAGCAATACCAGCCACGACTCCAAGGTCATGGGTGATAAAGATGATTGCAGTACCGATTTTTTGTTGTAATTCTTTTAATAAGTCGATGATCTGAGCTTGAACAGTAACATCCAAAGCTGTTGTTGGTTCATCGGCAATTAAAATTTCTGGATAATCAACGATGGCAATCGCAATAACGATACGTTGTCTTTGACCACCAGAGAATTGGTGAGGGTAGTCATTCATTCTCTCTTTAGGGTTAGGGATGCCAACTAAACGTAGAACTTCTTCGGCACGTCCTAAGGCCTCTTTTTTGGAAACTTTGTTGTGGATCAATAATGGTTCAGCAACCTGTTTTCCGATTGTCATTGTTGGATCAAGCGATGTCATAGGATCTTGGAAAATCATAGAGATCTTATTTCCTCGGATGTTATCCATTTCTTTTTTACTTTTTTTGAGAAGGTCCTCACCATGATAGAGGATAGTTCCCTTATTTATGTCTGCGTTTTTTGCAAGTAACTGTAAGATAGAACGAACAGTGATCGACTTACCAGAACCAGATTCACCAACAATAGCTAAGGTTTCACCGGCGGAAAGATCGAAATTCACTCCTCGAATAGCTTGGACAGTACCATTATAGGTAGCAAAGTTAACATGCAGATCTTTTACTTCTAGAATTTTATCCATTGCTTATTCTTTCTCCTTAGTTATTAATCTGATGATTGTGGGTCAAAAGCATCACGTAGACCATCACCTAGTAAGTTGGTAGCAATCATGATGATACTCAAGATAATTGCTGGAGCCCACATTTGATATGGTAGGAATCTGAAGGCTTTTTGACCATCAGATAACAATGTACCTAATGATGCATTTGGTGCAGGGATACCAATACCAATGAAACTCAAGAAGGCTTCAAAGAAGATCGCATTTGGAATTGTAAACATTGTCTGAATAATGATTGTTGAAGATAAGTTAGGGATCAGATGTTTTGTAGCAATTTTAGTTGATGACTCACCTAGTGTACGTGCAGCTAGAACGTATTCTTGCTCTTTAAGCTGGAATGTCTGTGCACGGATCAGACGGGCCATTGTGACCCAATCAGTAATAGCGATAGCTAGAACAATTGAGATAAGACCAGGTTTTAAGATGATCATCATCAAAATAACCACGATCAAGTTAGGAACTGAAGAAACTATTTCAACGATACGTTGCATAACGTTATCAGTCATTCCACCTTTCCAACCTGAAACGATACCGTAAGGGATACCGATCAATAGATCAACTAAAGTAGCCAAGACAGCAACGATAAGTGAAAGACGAGTACCATAGATAATTCTTGATAAAAGATCACGGCCAAGATAATCAGTACCAAGCAGATAGTGGGTACCTTTAGGAGCGTGAACCTGGGCATAGGCATCGACCATTTTTCCACCCATGTTTTGATAACCGTTAAATCCTGGAATATTCAAGTTACCTAATTTTGGAGGAAGGTTAGATAGGGTAGCATGTTGAGCATTAGGGTTATATGGTGCAATTATTGGAGCAAAAACAGAGATAAAGACAATAATTGTTAGCAGTGTTAAACAAACGACAGCTACTTTATTTTTGAAAAGACGACGACGAACATCTTGCATATAAGTTAGAGCGGGTGTGCCGATCTTTTCTTGTTCCTTATTACCCGCATTATTTAAGAATTTGAATTTATCCTTGGGTATTTGAGGAATTTCCATTAGTCATTACCTCCATTTCCTAGTCTGATTCTTGGATCAATAAGTACATATAAAATATCAACAACTAAGAAGACTAAAATCAATAAGAATGAATAGAAGATCGTTAGTCCCATGATAGTTGGGTAGTCATTAGTTGTAATTGATTTAACGAACTGTTCACCGATACCAGGGATTGAGAAGATATTCTCAACAACCATTGAACCAGTCATAGTTGAAACAGCCATAGGTCCAATAATAGTAACGATTGGGATCAATGAATTACGTAGGGCATGTTTGATAACGACTTGCCATTCAGAATTACCTTTTGACTTAGCAAGTTCGATATAGTCACTACTCAAAACATCAACCATTTCAGTTCTCATAAACCGAGCAACATTACCTAAAGGCAACGCAGCCAAAGCGATTGTTGGTAGAACACTTGATTGGAAATTGTCCCAGAGAGCAACTGGGTAAATGTGCCATTTGTAGGCTAGATAAAATTGTAGTAAAACGGCCAAAACAAATGATGGAATGGAGATTCCTAAAATTGATACAAAAGTTGCTAGTGTATCGACCCATGAATTTTTTCTGATGGCAGCAACGGCACCAAGTAAGATACCAAGAATAGTACCAAGTACCATAGCTTGAGCACCAATTTGCATTGAAGGTGCTAAACGTTGGCCAATTAGTTGTGTAACAGGTTCGTTGTTAAATTGGAATGAAGTTCCAAGATTTCCTTGGAATAATCCACCTATATAACGAATATATTGAATAAATATTGGTTGATCCAATCCATATTGTGCTTTAACGATTGCTAATTGATCTGGTGAAAGACGATTCTGATTAGAGAACGGTGTACCAGGTAGCATCTTCATTAAAAAGAAGGTGATCGAAGCAATTATGAATAGGGTCAAAAACAGGTAAAGAATTCTTTTGAGAATATATTTTGCCATATTTAATCTCCCTAACTTTAGTTATTTTTTATAGACGGTAACAAGGTTATAACCGCCATTTGGTGAAATACGATAATTTTCAACATTAGATTTAGTCAAGTTTGCCTGGTTTAGTTGATAAAGAACAACTGCACCTTGATCTTCAGTTAAGATCTTAGTTGCATCAAGCATATCTTGCCATCTGGCACTTTCATTGTTTGCATCAGTAGTGGAACTCTTCTTAACTAAGGCATCGTAAGCTTTATTAGAGTACTTACCATCATTAATTGAACTATCAGATGTAAAACAGTCTAAGAAGCTGACAGGATCTGGGAAGTCAGCTGTCCAAGCTGAAACGACCATGTCAAAGTCACCGCTGATTGATTTATCTAAACGTGACTTGAATGGAACATTTTGCAAGGAAACTTTAATTCCAGGTAGGTTCTTTGATAATTGACCTTGAAGGAATTCATCTTGTTTCTTAGCTGCATCAGTATCATCACCCAAAATAGTAAAGCTGAGATCTTTTTGACCAGTCTCTTTTATTCCTTCTTTCCAAAGTTTCTTGGCAAGTTTAGGATTATATTCTGAATATTTATTTACTGAGTCTAAGGTCTTTTCCTTAGTAAAATCTGTACCAGTCTTAGGGTTGTAAGACATCTTCTCTGGTACTAGTGTATCCTCGATACTACCGGTCTTACCTAAGATGTTTTCAGTTAATTGTTTACGGTCGATCGACATTGAAATGGCTTGTCTGATCTTTTTATTTCTAAAGAATTTATATTTCTTTTGATTTAATTCCAAATAATAGTTACTTGCGGTTTGTTCAGAGCTGAATGATTTATAACTTGAAACCTGACGAGCAGTGTCACCACTGATTTGTTGAAGACGGTTGATACGGTTAGTATCGTAAAGATTCAAACCAGTATTTGCATCTTTTACAACGTAGTATTCAAGTTTATTCAATCTAACTTTTTTAGCATTCCAATATTTATTATTTTTAACTTCAGTCCAGTTGTTGTCAGAAACATTCCATTTAATTAACTTAAATGGACCATTTAAGACCATACCAGTACTCTTTAAACCATATTGTTTACCAGCCTTCTCGACAGCTGGCTTATATAATGGTAGGAATGGTGAATTTACCACCAAGGTATTGAAGTATGGAATTGGTGAATCTAGATCAACTTGGATCTTATATTTATTTAGTGCCTTTATCCCCAAAGTGTTGACCGGTTTCTTACCGGCACTAATTTTATCAGCATTTTTTATTCCACTATAAATGTAGGCATATTCAGAAGCTGTTTTTGGATCAACAGTTCTGCGCCATGCGTAAACGAAATCCTGGGCCGTTACGGGTTTACCGTTAGACCATTTGGTATGTCGCAGTTCAATCGTATAGGTTTTACCATTATTAGTTGGTTTAACGATCTTTTTTGCAACAGCGGGTTGCAATTTTTTACCGTCAAATCGGTATAAACCTTCCATTGTATTGGATAGATTTTGCGAACCGATGACATCGGTATTCATTGATGAGTCCATAGTTGCGATAACATCATTTGAACTGATGGCAAGTGTTTTCTTGTCATCTTTTTCGGTATTAGAACCGCAGCCAGACAAAATCAGCGCTATCGCAAAGAGCGGAAATAGTGCTAACAAATACTTTTTAAATTTCATTACTTAACCTCCCTAAAAGCATCACAATAATTAGAGTACACCATAAAACATTAAATACAAGAACTTTTTATTAAAAAACCTCTAATATTTTGTTAAAGGATAATAAAATGTTGTATAAAATGCCTAAAACATTATTTTAGGAGTGTTCCGCCGAAGGCTACGAGTGATTCCATCTGTTACGCGACCGAATCCGGTCTTGGTCTGGAGTCTCGATTTTGAGATTTGCTTTCGCAAATCTCAGAATCGTCGGTGGAGTATGAACGGGTTTACCGTTCGACTCCTTTTTCTGTAGTTATATACAATAAAATGGCCATATCCCTTTTTAATTTGAGATATAGCCATTTAAAATACCAATTTATATTCTTAGTTATTTTCTTTTATAATAGGGCAACAATCGAGCCGGAGGGAAGAGGGATTTCTCCGGCAGTAAAAATTCCGTTGGACATCGTAGACGCCTTACGGAATGGACGTATTTCGAGATTTGCGAAAGCAAAGCTCAAAATCGAGGTACGAGACCTTGGATCGGACCGGTCCTACTGCAGGCGAATACCTCTCTCCCGTAGGCGACTATTCTGAAACAAACTCTCCATATTCAGCCATTTCATCTGGACTAAGATTAGCTGTGATCAATGAGCCTTCATTTAGAAATTCCTTTTTGATAACTTGAGAAGTTCGCAATACTTGTTCGGCAATTTTTTGTTTATCGTAGGGGATCATAAGATCTACCGTTTTAAAGTCAGAATACAATTTTTTCTTGATCAGATTTACTAAGGTTTCAATTGATTTCTTATCTATTGCTGAATAGTAGATATTGTCTCCTTCGATACTTGGAAATTGTTGATCAGGTTTAAGATCGGCCTTATTGAAGGCATAAATCATTGGCTTATCTTTAACTCCAACTTCTTTAAGCGTCTTTTCAGTAACTTCAAGCATATTTCTCCAGTGTTCATCACTAACATCAATAACTTGAACTAATAAGTCAGCTTCCTTAGCTTCCTTTAAAGTTGTCTTAAAAGACTCAATCAAATTATGTGGCAATTTGCTAACGAAACCAACAGTATCTGATAGGAGAAAACTGGTATTGTCTTCTAAATCAATTTTTCTAACACTAGTGTCCAATGTTGCAAAAAGCATATCTTTTTCAAATACTTTACGATCGTCAGAATCTTCTTTGTTAAAGCTCAATATTCCATTCATAGTTGTGGATTTACCGGCATTTGTATAGCCAACTAATGAAACTAGTGGCATAGTCGTGTTAGTACGTCTTCTGCTTTGAACATCGATCGTTTGATCGACTGTTTTTAGTTGATCTTTTAGATAGGTAATACGTTTGCGGATCACACGACGATCTAATTCTAGTTTTGTTTCACCAGCACCACGGTTAGCTAGACCACCTGAGGAAGATTGCTGATCCAGCGGATTACCTGATGGATGGATCCTTGGAAGTTGATATTGTAGTTTGGCAATTTCAACTTGTAATTTAGCTTGTTTAGTATGTGCACGATTAGAGAAAACCTGTAGGATCAGTTCTGTTCGGTCCATGAAACTCAACTTAGTTTCCTTTTCGAGGTTTCTGATTTGTGATGGAGTTAATTCATCATTTAAGACGATAGTTGTAACATCATCAGCATTGGCAATTTCTTTGATTTCGGTAACTTTACCAGAACCAAAATAAGTTTTGGCACTGACACTGTTGACGTTTTGCTTGATGACGTCAGCGACTTCCATATTGTTTGCTTCAACTAATGAAGCTAGTTCTTCCATTGTATATTCGAAATCAGGCTGTAGATGACTAACCCCGGCAACAATAACGCGTTCTTTTGTATTATTTAATTCTTTCATAAATCCTCCTGGTGGCACCAAAACCCCAGGGTATTAATGCCGTTTAATTATTTGTTTGAAATATGGGTTTTTCTTAATCTCATTTCTAACCACATGTGTAAGGTCCATCCTTTCGATAGTCTGTTTAAATAATAACATGGATTTATAAAACTCACCATAATAGGAAGAAAGACGATCAACCTTTTGTTTTAAATAGCTTTTCTGTATGATTTTATGTATGGGAAGGGAGTATTAAACTTGAAAAATTATCGAACTAGAAAAGAATTAAAAAGGGAAGTTAAAATTTTATTGAAAAAAGATTTAGGTCAAGCATTAATGCTTTATTTGATAATGATCCTTTTAAGTATAGCTAATATTTTTTATTCAAAATCAGAAACTAGTGCTGCAACTTTAACTTATGATCCCGCAACTTTATATCTGCACTCATTTAAACTAGTCTCTACTGGCGGAATCATTGGCATAATTCTTATAGTTTTATTTTTATCAGTGTTTTTCAGAAGTCTTGATTGGTTAAGAAATCCAGATTTAGATTTTTCACCATTAAAGAGTAATTTTACGTATTATCGTAATCCAGACTGGTGGCATTTGATAGTTATCTATATAATCAAAAGGTTTTTCATAATTTTATGGTTATTATTATTAGTTTTCCCAGGATATATTAAGATCTGTTCTTATTCACAAGCATATTTCATTTATAAAGACGTTCAAGCAAAAGGTGATGGTGATAAATATGCTTTTACTGATTATATTACTAAAAGTCGTCAGTTGATGGATGGAAATAAATGGCGTTATTTTGTTTTACAACTTAGTTATATCGGCTGGTACCTTTTAGGATATATCACTTTTGGGATAGCCTTGATCTGGGTAATTCCTTATGTATGTATGACTAATGCTAATTTTTATAAAGATTTAGTTGAGCGAAATCCTGATATTATTTAGTTGGCTATTTGCCAATTAAAATTTTGATATTTTTAGAGGAAATATGTATTGAAAATAAGGGTAAAGAAGCAATGCACAGTTTATATAATAGTCTGTCTAAATCAAAGAATCCTAAGCTGGATAACATCAAAGAAGTACTTCTAAGGTCATATGGTAAATCTGATGATGATAAAGAAGACCCAGCCTTAATGCAAAGAGTTGCGTATTTCATTTATGCTGATGGATTAGATAAGAGAGTGCATTTTAAAAATTGGAATCTGCTTATGCAGGTTCTTTTTTTTTAAGAAGTAGTCTCTTACAAATTTGTAAGAAGTTGTAAGAAGAATCAAACGACTTTAATAGCTAATTTTCTTAAGATAGATATATCAAATGGAGGAGAGATCAAATGCAAAAAATCGTAGAAGTAAAAAATATCGAAAAAATATATGGTAAGGCAGGAGAAAAGCAATATAAAGCTTTATCAGATGTTAATTTTGAAGTTGAACCTGGTGAGTTTGTTGGCATCATGGGGGCATCTGGTTCCGGTAAAACAACTTTATTGAACATTTTATCTACTTTAGATACTCCAACAAGTGGTCAAGTTCATATTGGTGGACAAGACATAACTAAATTAAATACTAATGAAATGGCCGATTTTCGTGCCAATAAAATTGGTTTCATTTTTCAAGATTTTAACTTACTAGAGAATTTGACAGCTTATGAAAACATTGCCTTGCCATTAGCTTTACAAAATACGGATTCCAAAAAAATTGATCCAGCAGTTATGAGTATTTCTAAAAAATTAGGTTTAACTGATATTTTGAATCACTATCCAACTGAATTATCAGGAGGTCAAAAACAAAGGGTTGCCGCCGCTCGTGCTTTAGTTCATGATCCAGCAATTGTCTTTGGCGATGAGCCAACTGGAGCCCTTGATTCAAAGAGTGCTCGTGCTCTATTAGATACTATGAGCAAAATCAATCATGAAGATAATGTCTCAATTCTTCTAGTTACACATGATCCATTTTCAGCTAGTTATTGTGATCGTATCATCTTTATAAAAGATGGTGAGATCGGACAAGAATTGAAGAGGGATGATCATACTCGTGGTGAATTTTATCAAGAAATATTAGATTCATTAGGAACATTTGCAGAATAAAGAATATAAATCAAAGGGGAAAGAAAATTGTTAAACAAACTAGCATTAAGCGGCATTAAGCATCGCTTGCGAGATTATAGCGTGTTATTTTCAGGACTTATCATCGCCTCGGCAATCTTTTATATGTTTATGTCGCTTGCAACTAATAGTTCATTTTTAAAATCAAATTCACCAGCACAAGCTACTAGTTTCATTTATGGATTCGGAGCAGTACTATTAGCAATTATAACGATAGTTTATATCAATTACGCTAACGGATTTTTACTTAGTATGCGTCAAAAAGAGTACGGCATGTTCATGATGCTTGGAGCCAAAAGTAGTAAGATCTCCAAAATGATTTTCGTTGAAACCTTTACTATAGGTGCAATCGCCACTGTATTGGGAAGCGTTATAGGAATTGTAGCGACTAGTTTTGTCAGTCAATTAATCATTAAATCCTTGGATATGAAAGTTACGCACTTTAATAGTTTCTATTTACCAGCCCTGTTGATCACATTTGCATTTTTTATAGTGATATTCATTTTTTCAGCTTTAAAAAATTCAATTTCAATTCGTCGTACTAAGGTTTTAACACTGTTACATAAAGATAGCCAACCGGCGCGAATTAAAAAGAACAAAGCCTTAAAGGTATTTCAAGTTATCTTAGGGATTGTCTTTTTAGGAATTGGTTACGGAACAATGATTGTTATGGGAAGTAATCCCGTTCTTATTTACTTAGGTGTACCTGTTGCCTTGTTCACTATTGTTATCGGAACTTACTTTATGATCAATGCTGTTATTATAGCCGTTATATCAGCTTTGAAGAGAAATAAAAAATTCTCACAAAAGGGACTTAATAACTTCACCTTGTCACAATTGAGCTTTAGAATTTCTGATTACACTAAAATTCTTTCAATGGTCGCAATGATGTTTGCCTTAGCATTAGGTGCTATTACTGTTGGACTTGGATTCCAAAATCAGATTTCAACCGTAGTTGACGGTCAAAACTATTATGATGTTACAGTAAATAATATTAATAACTCTCAACAAAAAAGAATCGATAAACTTAATACTAAACAAGTTGTAACTTATTCATACAAAGCTTCTAAAGGTACTGTGTATTACCAAGCAAGTGAGTTTAAGAAAACACCATTTAAATATCAAAAATTCAATATGAAATCAATGATTGGTAAAACTAGTTCAACAACTGATCCTTCTAATGCAGATGTCTCATATGAATTATTGAATAATAATTTACCAAGATATAGAACTTCTAAGATTTCTGTAGTTGATGGTGCTAAATTCGACAGTATTGATTCTAAAGCTAATAGTCTAACTTTAGTTAAAACAAAATCGTTCAACAAGGACTTAGCTACAATCAAGAAAATCAATCAATCAGAACAAAAGCGTTATCCAGAACTAAAGGGAAGCGGAGCAAGTAAATATGATGCTTATGTAATGGTTAACGGAATTTTTTCAGGGTTAGAATTCATGGGTCTCTTCTTAGGAATCGCCTTTCTAGCAATGCTAGCAAGTTGCTTGATGTTTAAGATATTGTCCGGTGCTAGTAGCGATGTTAAGCGTTACAACATGCTTTATAAGATCGGTACTAGAACTAAAGTTTTACGTTCCAATATCAATAAAGAAATTGCCGTTTTGTTCGCAGTTCCAGCTGGACTAGGTATTATTCATGTCTTGATCGGATTGCAGATGTTTTCAAAAATTTTGTATAAACCATATATGAATATCGAAATACCATTTGGAATATTCATTATCTTGTATTTAGGTTATTACTTTGTCACACGTTACCTATATAAGAAGATCGTTCTAAAATAGTTCCCTTTAGGGAACTGGGGTCTACGGAATAAATGATTCTTTAGACCCCAGCTCCTTAAATGAGGAGCTATCCCCCGTTAAATAATGTGAGAAATCCTCAACAAATTTCCCGTAAATAAAGAGCTCTTACTTTTCCGAAATGAAGATGGTAAGAGCTTTTTATCTTTCTATGAAAATCATTTCCATACAGTTTTCTGAAATTAGGCTCATTTAATAAAAATACTTAAGATATTATTTAATTTATGTTCGGGAATAGCTATATTCTTAAAAACGAATAAAAAGTTTTAAAAAATATAAAAATTCTATTTAGAGGTTTAAATCTCATACAAATGGTGGTATCACAGTGATTAGGTGATTTAAATTTGAGGGAAGTAACCCGAACAAAGTGGGTCACTTAAACGATTTTTGTTGCTAAATGTTTTTTAAAACATTAAAATTTCTTTAATACATTTTTTTCAGTAAGGATTATATAGGGAAGAGAAGGGAGAAAAGTTTATGTCGTCAATGATTGAATTTCGTAACGTTCAAAAATATTACGGAAAGTTTCATGCACTAAAGGACATTAACTTAAAGATTGATAAGGGGGAAACCGTAGTTTTGATCGGACCCTCTGGTTCTGGTAAAAGTACTCTAGCCAGAACAGTTAATGGTTTGGAGACTATTCAAAAAGGACAGCTTATCGTCAATGGTCGTGATATTGCCGATAAAGGAACTGATATTAACAGAATTAGAACAGATGTTGGTATGGTATTCCAGCATTTTAATTTATATGCCAATAAAGATGTTCTAGAAAATGTCATGTTAGCACCTAGAATTGTTTTGAAATTGAATGAAGCCGAAAATAAGAAAATGGCTATGAACTTATTAGATCAGGTTGGATTAGCTGATAAAGCTCATAATATGCCTTCACAAATTTCTGGTGGTCAAGCTCAGCGTGTGGCAATTGCTAGATCTCTGGCTATGAAACCTCGTTGCATGCTTTTTGACGAACCTACTAGTGCTTTGGATCCTGAAATGATCGATGACGTTTTGGGTGTTATTAAGTATGTTACAAGTCAAAGTGATATGACATCACTTATTGTTACTCATGAAATGGGATTCGCCGAAGAAGTTGCCAATCGTGTTATTTTCATGGCGGATGGACAAATTCTTGAAGATGACAAGACTGAATCATTCTTTAATAACCCTACAAATGAACGTGCTAGCCAGTTCTTAGGTAAAATTATTAAGCATTAAAGGGGGGAGTTCGATATGAAAAAGTTTAAATATGTAACGCTTTTGATTACGTCCTTACTCCTTGTCTTGACTTTGGCTGGCTGTGGATCTCAACCACTGTCTTCTCAAAATGTTTTAGAAAACGACAAGCAAACTAATACTATTACTTGGGGAGTTAAGGCTGATCAAAAATTGATCGGTTTAATTGATGTTAAAGATGGCCAAGAAAAGGGATTTGAAATCGACTTAGCTAAAGCTATCACTAAAAAAGTTCTGGGTAAAAATGGTAAAGCAAAATTTGTTACTGTTACTTCACAATCCAGAATTCCATTGTTAAAGAATGGAAATATTGACGCGATCATTGCAACAATGTCCATTTTGCCAGATCGAAAAAAAGTAATTGATTTCTCCGACTCATATTTTAGCGCCGGACAATCAATTCTGGTAAAAAAAGGTTCTTCTATTAAGAGTGTTAAAGACTTAAATGGTAAGACCGTTACAAGTGCAGTTGGGTCTAATTCCGTCGAAAATATTCAAAAAATAGCTCCAAAAGCACGTGTGTTACAATTGCCGGACTTTGCTCAGGCTTTGACTGCTTTGAAATCTGGTCAAGGTGAGGCTATGACAACAGATAATGTTATCCTAGCTGGTTTAGCAGTTGAGAACCCAGGATATAAATTGGTCGGTGGAACCTTCACAACTGAACCTTATGGTATTGGTATAAATAAGGGACAGGGAGATTTCAAAAAAGCTATTAATAAAGGTTTAAAAGAAGTTATCGCCGATGGAACGTATAACAAATTGATCATGAAGTGGTTTGGAAATGTTCCTGGATTTAATTATAAGGAGGTGCTTAGAAAATGATAAAACTACTTGTAGATAATTGGTCAGCCTTTATTTCTGGATTTGGATGGACAGTCCTATCCAGTATCGTGGCCTTATTTTTCAGTTTGATCATTGGTTCCCTCTTTGCAATTTTGGAGGTTATGCCTAGTAAAACTGCCCGTGTTATTGGAAACATTTATGTTGAGATCTTCCGTAATATCCCACTGTTGGTTATTACGATGTTCTTCTATTTAGTAATTCCACTATATGTTGTTAAAATTAACGGATTCACTGCTGGAACAATCGGTTTGACGATTTATACTTCGGCCTTTATTGCTGAAACCGTTCGTTCCGGGATCAATTCAGTTGATATCGGGCAAATGGAAGCATCTCGTGCCCAAGGTATGACTTTCTGGCAAGCTATGCGTTATATTGTGCTTCCACAGGCTTTTAAATTGGTGATTCCACCACTTGGTAACCAATTCATTAATTTGGTCAAAAACTCATCAGTTTTAGCCTTTGTTGCTGGATTTGATTTGATGTATCAAGGAAACGCGATTGCTTCAACAACGTTTGAAACAGTAAATACATATATTGTAGTTGGTGTATTCTACTTGGTTATTACTTTGCCTATCAGTTACTATATGCAACATCTAGAAAGAAAATTAGCTTAGAGGGGGACGTATTATGCAAAATTGGATAGACGCTTATTCATGGATAAATATACGATTCCTACTCCAAGGGTTGGGGATCACGATTTTTATCTCCGTAATTTCGGTTGTATTGAGTTTTATTTTTGGATCAATTTTAGGAATCATCAGATATGCTAAAATTCCTTATTTTTCAAGAATAGTTGGGTTTATTATTGATGTTGTTCGTAATTTACCTTTACTATTGATCATCTTCTTTACGTATTTTGGATTACCGGCTTTTGGATTCAAACCGGATACAATTCCAGCTGCTATTTTAGCGATGACATTCTTTGAATCGATGATGATTGCAGAGATTATTCGTTCGGGTATTTTGGCGGTTGATATTGGACAAATGGAGGCTGCTCGTGCTCAAGGTATGAAGCTGGGACAAGCTATGTGGCATGTTATTTTACCTCAAGCATATAAAAAAATGATCCCAGCGTTAGTTAGTCAGTTTATTTCGTTGATCAAGGATACATCGCTTGCAACTATTATCGTGGTTCCAGAACTTATGCAACACGGTCAAGTTGTATATGGACAAAATCCTAATTACATCATTCCTGTCTTTGTAATTATGGCCGTAATGTACTTTGTGGTTTGTTATGCATTGTCATTGTTATCAAGATATATTGATCATCGTATGGCGTAATTTATATAGAATGCTTATAGCATTCTATTTTTTTAAGCAAAATCATGTACATACTTAGTATGTACATGATATGGTAAGGATACAAAACGCATTGAATTAATTTTTTTTGAAAGGTTGTTATTCTTATGAAAGAAATGGTTAATTTGGGTAAATTTAAAGTTAGAAAAAATGGAAATTCTCTAATTGTGACCATTCCCAAAGAATCAGGATTCTCTGAAAATGAGATGGTTGAAGCTGTAAGAGAACCAGATGGAAGCATCAGTTACAAACTCGCCCAACAAAACCCTTGGTTTACAGGAGAGTATGATAATTATGATTTTGAGGCAATCAAGAAGGAATTGGATTTTCCAGTAGATGGTGGTCGCGCTGTGGGTAAAGAAATTATTTAGTTAAATATTTGGAGGATGTAGCGTGATTGAACAAGGAGCAATTATATATATAGATTTTGAACCCCATTCTGGACACGAAATGGGAGGTCATGATTCAAAGAATGGCAACATACGAAGGCCAATGGTTGTAATATCAAATAATCGTTATAACGATCAAACAGGTCTTGTATTAGGGATGGGAGTCACGTCGAATTCTAAAATGTTAGAGAATAATAATCTCTTTGTGCCCTTCGCAGATCAAATCAGCGGTGTTAAAGGGATGATTTCAACAATAAATTTCTCTTGTTTCGACTTCGATACTAGAAATGGTAAGGTCGTTGGAAAAGTTAGTGAGATAGTTTTAAATAAACTTTTAAAAAATGCTAATTTTATTTTAAGCAATAAATGAAATTAGAAATTTATTAAAATAATGGCTTGACTTGTAATTTAAAGACTGTTAATATTCATATCAATCACATAAACAAATTAAGTGTTTGAACTAAGTAATGCTGTATCTGCGTGTAAGAAAGCCGGTGGTTGATGCGAATCGGTCAGGATATAGTACAGAAATACCAAACACGACTTGGTTATCCAAGCGGTAAAAAAGAGAGCCGTTATCTCTCAAGAGTGGAGCAATAGTTTTAAGACTATTCTCAAATTGGGTGGTACCACGGTAAAAGTCGTCCCTGTTATTTATATATAACAGGAGCGGCTTTTTTTATATTTAGGGGGTAATGATATGGAGACTTCAGGCGGTAATCCTCGATATTGATTCGACGATTTAAAGCAAAAAATTCGAGGAGATTATAATTATGGAAAACAAAGTAAGTTTTAGAGAATCGATGACGATTCTAATAGTTATGTTAATAGTTTTAGGTACTAGTGTTATCAAGTTTAGTCTTTCACCACAAACTCCAGTCTTGGTAGTTATCGGTCTAATAATTCTTTGGGCAAAAGTAAGAAAGAATAGTTGGGATGATATTCATAACGGTATTATGAATGGTGTCAAAAACGGAATTGTACCAATCTTCATCTTCATTTTGATTGGAGCTTTAATTGGAACTTGGATAGCAGCCGGAATTATTCCATCAATGATGGTGGCTGGTTTCCATATGATTTCCACACAGTGGTTTGTACCATCAGTTTTCTTGGTCTGTGCTTTGATTGGAACCTCAATCGGTAGTGCTTTTACAATTATTTCAACCATTGGTATTGCACTATTCGGAATGGGAGCAACAATTGGTATCAATCCAGCCTTAGTTGCTGGAGCTATTATCTCAGGTGCTATCTTTGGTGATAAGACTTCACCGCTTTCAGATTCAACTAACTTGGCTTCAGCTATTGCCGGTTCAGATTTGTTTGGTCATATCAAAAATCTTATGTGGACAACAATTCCTGCTTTCTTAATTTCTTTGATTTTATACGCTGTTATAGGTAACAGTGGTTCAGGTGCCAGCTTAGGAAAAATTGATACAACCTTAAATGTTTTAAATTCTAATTTTACAATTACGTGGTGGGCCATTTTACCAATCGTTTTATTATTTGTTTGTGCCTTTCTTAAAATTCCTGCTATTGCTACATTGATCTTAAACATCACCGTTACAATCGGAATGATCTTCGTGGAGAATCCTTCAACACCTATTAAATCAGTTGCCGGATTTATTGAAACGGGATTTGTCTCAAAAACTGGTAATACCAGTGTTGATGCTTTACTTACTCGTGGTGGCATTAGTTCAATGATGGGTACAGTTTCATTGATCTTTCTTACATTATCACTTGGTGGTTTATTGATGAAGTTTGATATTATTCAAACGGCTATGCAACCACTTGCTAAACGTCTAACAACCCCAGGTCCACTAGTTACGGCTACGATTCTTTCAGGTATCGGCGTTAATATCTTCGTTGGTGAACAATACTTATCAGTTATTTTACCTGGTAAAGCTTTCAAGGAAACATTCAACAAACGTGGCCTTGATAATTTAGCTCTTAGTCGTGTTCTTGAAGATGGTGGTACAGTTATCAACTACTTGATTCCTTGGGGTGTTGCTGGTGCTTTTGCCGCCAACACATTGGGAGTATCAACCTTAGAATTTCTACCATTCTGTTTCTTCAGTTTACTTTCACCAATTCTTTCTATTATCAGTGGTTTCACAGGGATTGGTTTAAAACGTTTGTCGAGTTCAAAAAAGTCAGTTAAGGCTTCAAAAGCAGTGACTGCTTAAAAATTGGCAAAACGTCAACGAAAACGGTGTAAATTGATATAATATTCAAAATATATAAATTTATTAATTATAAAAAGCGTAATAACGACTATATTGAGCAAATAGTTGTTATTACGCTTTTTTTGTAATTTTGATTTTAAAAGAGTGGCTGTTATCCTTAAAACTATCTATTATAGGGAGAATTATTGTATGAAGAAAATAAAAATCGTTATCTGGGGAATCAATGTTGTTTTAGTCGCTATAGTTATATTTTTAGCTCTGGGAAAAGGAAATGGAACTGAGCCAAAATATACTACCTATACAGTAAAATCTCAGAGCACAAATTATTTCACCGGTGTTGTCCAAGCTGATGAAAAAAATACAGTTAGTGCTGAACCTAAGTCAACAGATGAAGTATTGGCTTCAACACAGGTCACTAATGGTCAAAGAGTTATTAAAGGTCAGACAATTTTTACTTTTTACGAAAATATGTCTGGTGAGATCAATAGCGTTAATTTAGAAATTAGACAGATCAATTTATCTATACAAGAGGTTAATAAGAACACTACTAAGTCAGCTGATGATCAAATTGAACTGGCTAAAGATCAACAGGGCTTGGCAGATGCACAGGATAAGTTGAATAAACTTAATAAACAACAGAATCGTGTAGTTACTGCACCGATTTCTGGAACTTACTATAAAGATAGTGAGGGGAACAGCTATATTTATGGTAATCCAGTGATCTTAGGTAATGTAAACGAGTTTAGTTTGGATAAGGTTAAAGTTGGTAAGGATGTCACAGTTGTAAAAAATAACGGCAAAGAGATTGCCGGAACTTATTCACAAAAGGATGCTATTCCATACAATAAAGCCGCTGTTTCGTACTATCATTTTCAAGTAAGTACAGAAGAAACTTTGCCATATGGTATGCATGTTCAAATCAAAAACAAGTCCTTAGGATATAAGATTCCTGCCAGTGCGGTTAAAGATGAAGATACAGTATATCTTTTGAAAAATAATAAGAAGCATAAGGTCATCTTGAATCTAACTAAGCATGGCAATGATTACTACACTAAAGAAGATATCAAGGCCGGCGATAAGCTGGTTTTGTTTTAGGCGGTGATCAGATGCTCAAAGTGAATGATATTGGTAAAACATATGGCAAATTTATTGCTTTAGAAAATATCGATCTGGAAGTAGCAGATGGTGAATTTTTGGCCATTATGGGACCGTCTGGATCAGGTAAATCAACTTTGATCAATATTTTAGGATTATTGGATCAAAATTATACGGGTGAATATTTATTGAAAGAAAAGTCCTACAAAGATGCTAGTGATAACTACTTATCGAAAATTCGTGGTGATCAATTAGGATTTGTCTTTCAAAATTTCAAATTATTAACGACTTATAGTGTTTATGAAAATATCGAAGTGCCATTAATTTATAGTAAACAAAAGCAAGCTAACAAACGTGAATTAGTTGAATCTGTTATCAAAAAAGTTGGTCTGGAAGGAAAAGAAAAAAATCTTCCGTCTGAACTTTCAGGTGGACAACAACAGCGTGTAGCTATCGCTCGAGCAATTGTTAATCGCCCCAATTTAATTATCGCAGATGAGCCGACAGGGGCCTTAGATTCCAAAACTAGTAAAGAAATCATGAATATTTTTACTGACCTTAACGAATCTGGAACAACGGTCATTATGGTTACTCATGATAGTGAAGTGGCCGAATATGCAATGCGAACAGTCTTTATTCGTGACGGACGTTTATATAATGATGAAAAGAGTGTAAAAAAATAATGTTAGATAAAGTTATGATCGCACTCAAATCAATTGGTAAGAATAAGAACCGTAATTTTTTGACAATGTTAGGAATTATTATCGGTATCACTAGTGTTATATGTATTTTAGCTATTGGGGATGGCTTTACGAAGGTGGAAACTAAAGGATTGCAGGACCATAATACTAAAAATCGTGTAACACTGTCTTTTACACCGTCATCTGACGATGATACAACCAGTGGTTTTACGAGAAATGATCTGTCAGTTTTAGAGGGTATTACAGGTGTGGATCATGTTAAATTAACTAGTGTTAATCCTGAAGCTAGCGTGACAGTTCAACATCAGGCTAAAAAATCTTCTGCTGGTTTGAATAAGGTTCCTAAAAAACTGAAACTATCTGAGGGTTTTGGAACGACTTTAAATACAAATGATACAAGTGATATTTTTATCTCTAAAGATCTGGCCGATAAGGTCTTTAAAGGTAAAGCTTTGAATAAGAGACTAGTCATCAATGATAATGTTTTTGTAGTCAGTGGAATTTATAAGATCGGCGATTTTAGTTATCGTCCTGATATTTATGTTTCTAAAACGACTTTTAAGCAATTATTTGCCAGTCAGATCTCACAAGATGAGGCCAAAATTTATGTTAAAAGTTCAGCAAGTAAGAAGCGTGTTAGTAAAAGTGCTCTTAATGAGATGAAAAAATTTGGTGAAGATGCCAAATTAGGTAAATATGGAGTTTCGCATGTTGATCAAATTACTAAGAGTTTTACTAAGACACTTAATAACATTACTTATTTTGTAGCCTTTGTAGCCGGAATTTCATTACTTATCGCCGGAATTGGTGTTATGAACGTAATGTATATTACCGTGTCAGAACGAAGAAAAGAGATTGGTATCAGACGTGCTTTCGGTGCGACTTCTGGAGATATTAGGAATCAATTTTTGATTGAAAGTATTATTCTCTGCGTTATCGGTGGTTTGATAGGTATTGCTTTAGGATACAGCTTAGTATCGATCATAAATCATTTCTTACCGTTCAAGGCGGTAGTAACGGCATATGCAATTGTTATGTCATTGTCAGTTTCAACAGCAGTGGGATTGATATTTGGCTTTATTCCATCCAATAAAGCTGCTAAATCATCACTTGTAGGATTACTTAAAGAAGAATAGAGGGCGTTATGAAAAAGTTATACGGACTAGACAAAATAAGCTTAGTAGGGATATTTTTAATTTATTTCTTTTTAGAAATCATCACTTTATTTCTGGGAGATAAAAACATTTCTGGGGCACCAATGGCAGCTATGAAATTCAAGATTTTGATTTTTGCTCTTGAGGCAGTGATCTCCATCGCCATTCTGTACGGTATTTCATATTTTCTATTGAAGAATACTAAAGCCGATATGAAGGCGGTTTTCGTCAATACAGTCGTGGGATTAGTCGTGACCAGTATCTTAAGCTCATTGGCTTTCATCCTCATAACTAAAGATGCTAGTATTTGGCAAAAATCGATTATTGGCATAATTGGAGCCGGTTCAATGATCTGGCTTAATTGGAAAAATTTAAAAATCGATCAATCCAATAAAATCAAAATCACAATTTGGAATGTGATCTGGTTTGTAATAAGTATTGTTTAGATAATAAAAATACATACTGACAAATAATGGCAGGGCTATCTTAGTCCTGCTATTATTTTTTATATGAAGAGAATATTTTGGGTAATTTTGCCGATGTTACTGCTGGTCGGCTGTCAGCATAGTAAACAGCAACAGTCTGCAATATCTAAAAATAAGCAGCGCTGGAATCAACAAACTAGGAATACAAAAGTTAAATACCATCCAAGCTTTGGGATGATGGATTATAGTAATGAACCATTGAATTGGCATGATTTAAAGAAGAAAAATGATTCGATCATTTTGGGGACAGTCATTGACTATAAGAAAAATAAACGCCAAGCAATTTTTCCAACCACTACGGTACAAGTTAAAGTTGATAAAGTTCTTTCGGGAAAAGGGACCAGTCATTATATTACGACAACTTTTCCATCGGGATTCGGATTTGCCGATGAGATAGAAATGGATATCAAAGGAGATCCTTCAAAAAATATTACGCATAAAGAATACTTGTATAAGAAAAATTCATTTCCATTACCAAAGATAGGTGGAAAATTTGTCACAGGTATCGTTAAAAATCGCAGAGAATATCAGGTCAGCGCACCGTTATTTAATTTTTGGGTTCTCAGAAATACACATTTAAAATTGAATAACTTGGATCTTAGAAGTATTCAAAACGATGAAAAAGTTGATAAATTACAAGATCTAACAGAGATTTTAGATTGCAAACTAAACAGTGGCTATCGCAAATAAATCATGCTATTCTTTTCGAAAAAAGGGGATAGGGCCATGATGTTTAGTTCTTCTATTATAATAGTTCTACTTTTAGCGTTAGTTTGGTACGCATTTTCTAAGGATAATAATAATAAGTCTTTCAAATTTAATAAAAATAGAGCTCCCGTCATTATTGGTATCGTTGTTGCAGTGCTAGTGATTTTTACCGTTATACCAGCGTTACACATGTTCCCATTCACTCAGGGATATAATTTGAATTGTTTCAGATAAATTAAAGTTAGTTGCAGATAGTCGCAATAACGATTATCTGCTTTTTTTTATTCTATTAGTATTTTTAATTTTAAAATTAACAGGTGCAATTGCTAAACAATTTAACTTTTGTGACCTACAATGGTAATTGTAATAAAGAAAGGAAGCTTTAATAATGGCTGTATCAGTAGATAAAACAAGTTTATTAGATATGAAAATGAATGAAGTTTTTGATTGGAGTGACTCGACACTTCCAGTTAGAGATGCTATTTGGGACCACTTTATGGAAGCCTCAAATCATAACACTGATAAAACAACGGTAGAAGCTAAGAAGTATGATGATATGAGCGAAGCCGATTTGAAACCAGCAGTTGAAAAGCTACTCAAATAAAAATAAGATTTAGGATAATAAAAAAAGCAGATCATGCGATCTGCTTTTTTGCTGTCTAATTATTCATTAATTGATTTAATAATTCTTTAGCTGATTCTTGTAAACTGTCTTTTGACTTGTCATAGCCAAGATGAGTATAAATTTCACCAACATAAACTTTGTCTTTATAAAGTTTGTTGAAGACTTTGTCGATAACAGGACGAGTCCTTTCCTCTTCTTGAACAGGTCCAAATGGATTTGCAAAGAAGGTCGTACTCATACCAACTTCATCAGTTGTACCTAGAGCTTTTCTCTTACCGGCGATAAAGGTTGCTTTAGCCTTATCTTCATCAGGGAATTGATGTAAACCGATCTCAGCATCATAGTTATTTGCGTAAACCCACATATCTATATGATGATGTTCAACAACACGTTTATAAGTATTAGCTGGCAAAATAACACGAGCATTCTTTAATTCTGGATTCAAGTAGATGCCACGATCCATGTTATTGAATGCGACAGAACTACTTAAGTCATCCAAACGAACAAATGCACCAGTTTCGGTACCTTGAGCGTAGATGTTACCTTTATCGTCAAAGGCAAAACTACCCATATCATCAAAAATCGTTTCGATATTTAAAATCTTATCATCAGCGATTTCCTGCAAGGCTTCGATAGATTCTGACTTCCCAGCACCTGAGTCACCAAAGAAGACAACTGACTTGGTTTTACCATTTGAGAAACTGATCCTAACCATTGAACCATGAATTGGAAGGCGATTTTCATAAATCATGTGTAAGTTATGAAGTGTTAAACACATCTTCTTCATGTAGCCAAAATAAGTAGTCTTATCATTGTAAGGAACTTCACCGACCCAAAGGTCATTTTCCTCATCATGATAGTAGTGGCAGACGTCACCTTCTGTTTTATCCAAACCGAATAGTAAGATCTCGTCTGGTTTTTTGCCTTCAATACTTGCTGTATCGGCTACTTCAAACAAGTTGGCTAGAGCAATTCCGCTAACAAAATAGTCACGATGGAAGTAAACATAGGCTAAACTTTCACCGATTTTAGCAGGGAAACAGAACCAATCCTTTTGGTCTCCGTCAAATTTAGCGATCGGATTGTCTTTAACAGCATCAAAGACACCTTCACGTTTATTACTCTTAGTGTGCATCATCATTGGTGGACGTAACATAAGTGTATCTAAGAATCTGATATTTTGTAGTGCTTCGTATCCCTTAGGAGTAGGCCAAGAGATAGATTGTGTAAGGACACATGCGTTAGTACCGGCATTAACTTGACGATATGCACGGTTAGAGAATCCTTGCAATTTTTCTTCAATGGCACGGTATAATTGTAAAACAATTTCGTTAAAGCGATTATCAATATCCATAAAGTTATTGCTTACGATATCACTATTGTGTTTGTTGATTAGAGAAACTCTAAAGTATGAACGATAGAATGAATAAAAATCTTCAATACTTTTTAGTATCAAACTTCGATCATGGTTTTCATATCCAGCTTTATTATCTACTAAGATAGCTTTCAAAGTATTTGTATAAGTTTCAGCATCCAATTTTTCAAAAGCATTAGTGGATGTTTTTTGAACCTCTTTTAGATAAAGCTTTACTAAGCTGGCAAAACTGTCTGAGTTGATCAATTGAAAAATATCGCGGACATATTCTTCATTATAGTTGATTACGGCGACGGAGCGATCTGGATTCATATAGAACCCGTCCGTTTCAACTGCGTTTGATGGTTTCAACATTTATAAAATTTCCCCTTTCAAGTTAAAGACTTAAACTACATTCTAAAACATTTTACTGAAAACTTATATACTAAGTTAGACGAAAATGAGATTTTTTTAATAAAAATCTAAAATGGAAACGTTTTTTCTAATTTTTGTGATCAAAATAATCTCATTTAAATCAATGCCAAGTTGAATGATTTTAACATGTAGAGTCTTATTTCTAATAATAGTAGTGCGAAAGCAATTATTTCTTTTTTTATTAAAATAATCACAATACAATTATAATAATGTCAGTCAATTAAACATAGTTAAATGCTTGGTCCTTATTGTAGAATAAAGGAATGGGGGGTAACAGAATATGGCTGATATCAGTATTACTAATGTTATTTGGAGTTTCAATAATAAAACTAAGGAATTACTAGTTCTGTTACTAAAGAATTCCGAAGAACAAATGTGGGGGTTACCGACAACCTATTTGCGGAAGACTGAGAACGCAGAAGAATCTTCTTTACGATTAGTTCGAGAAAAAATCGGAGTAGATCTTCCGTTAGTCAATACTGAACAATTGGCAACATTCACGGATATTCATCGTGCTAAAAAGCGTGAATTGGCATTAACTTATATGATTTATTTACCAGATATGCCAGGACTTGTGCCAGGGTACGGAGCCGACGATGCACAATGGTTTAGCATCAAACCCAGTTCTGAAAACTATTTGCTACAGCATGGTAAATTATCCTTTGAAACCTTAGATGAAAATATTGATCGAAATGAATTTTATTTGCAAAGTGATTTGTTTAAAAATTCTAATGGTTTGATATCCGATCATGCGTTGATTTTACGTACAGCATTCAATCGAATTAGGAATCGTCTTGACTATTCGCCAACAATATTGCGGATCTTAGGTCCGACATTTACCTTAAAAAAGGCTCGGATCATTTACTCAATACTTTTACGGGTATCACTGACTGAAATCGATAATTCAAATTTCCGTAAGACTCATAAGCGTTTATTCTTAGAAGTAGGAACCGAAAACATAAAAGGGGCCGGTCGTCCAGGTAAAGTATACCGTCTAAAGTAAGTAACTTGACATGACTTTTAAAGCCATGTTATTCTTTTGAGGCTTTAAAAGTAAAAAGTACCTAAATAACTTTTTTTATAAAAAATATAAACACGGAGATGAAGTATGCAAAATGTTTTAACCAAGAGTAACAAATTGTTATTTGTTATTGGTACTGCCTGGCTATTTGATGCCATGGATGTTGCGCTATTATCCTTTATTATGCCGATCATTGGAGCAGAGTGGAAACTGTTACCTACACAAATCGGTTATGTTAGTGCCGTTACCTCATTGGGTATGATTTTTGGATCATTGGGTTGCGGATATTTGGCTGACAGATTCGGTCGTAAACACGTTATGATCGGAACATTGATACTGTTTTCAGCCGGGAACCTTTTATTAGCATTTACTCAAAATGTGAATATGTTTATGCTAGTGAGATTCATTACCGGAATTGGATTAGGTGGAGAATTGCCGGTTGCTGCGACAATGTTGGCCGATTCATTCAGCGGAAAGAAGCAATCTAGAATGCTTGTTTTAGCCGATAGCTTTTGGGCAATTGGTTGGATCTTAGCCTCATTATTGTCATTCTTAGTTATGCCGATTTTTGGTTGGCGTGTAACGGTGGTCTGTACTTTTTTCGTTTCATTATATGCTTTTGTTATGAGAAGACATTTGCCAGATGAATACGAAAATACAAAGCACGAACGTTCAAATATATTTCACTCGATCAAAGAAATTTGGTCAGGTAAGTATCTACAAGCTACCGGTGTTCTAACGGTACTTTGGTTTGTAGTTATGTTCTCTTATTATGGAATGTTTCTATGGTTACCAAGTGTTTTGATTGCAAAAAATATACCTATGATCAATAGCTTTGGTTACACTCTTTTAATGAGTTTAGCTCAATTACCCGGTTATTATTTAGCAGCTTGGTTAATGGGAAAAATCAGTCGTAAGAATATTCTGGTTATCTATCTTTTGGGAACATTAATCAGTGCATTTATTTTTGGAACAGCTAACGATTTGCCAATTGTACTTATTGGTGGGGCATTATTATCGTTCTTTAACCTAGGAGCCTGGGGAACATTGATTGCTTTTACTCCAAGTCATTATGAGGCCCAATATCGTGGAGTTGGAGTTGGATTTACACAATCAATTGGACGAATTGGCGCAACACTTGGTCCATTCCTGATTGGTGCATTGTTGGGTATGGGATTAAGCATTCCAATGGTATTTATGATGTTTGTAGTTGTATTAGCTGTCGGTATTTTGGTTTTACTATTTGGGATACATGATACTGTTGGTGAATAATAATTTTTGAATCTCGATTTAGAGCTTTGCATAGTTCGCAAATCGCTAAATACGTCCGTTACGTAAGAACGTAAACCATGTTCTAACGTAACTTTAACTGCGGGCAGACTCTCTTTCGGTCTCCGGCTAATATCCGAGTGAAAAAAATATTACATGAAAATTAATTTACAAAGTATGATTTCGATATTAAATTGGAATCATACTTTTTTTAAAATAAAAATACCTCTTTAATACAGATTTATAGAACATCCGTATTAAAGAGGTATATATACTTATTTATAAAATAGCCGGAGGGTTCAAGTAATGTAACCAGTTGTGAGGGTGTTGAACGTAGTTCATACAGCACCGACGATTCGAAGATTTGCGAATTGTGCAAAGCTTCAAATCGAGTTCCCAGACCAAAGTTGGGAACGGTCGCACAACAGGTGGAATTACTTGAACCCGCAGGCGGCAGCTTAAGATTTTTACAAACTAAATAATCATCTGATTATAACTTGTAACAAGATTCTTACCATTGTCACGTTCAAGCATTGTAAGACTGGAGTTTCTAGGACTATCTGTTACATCAAACTTACCATCACTGTATCTATCAGTGATAGATCTGATTGTTGTTCCGTGTGAAACAAGTAAGATCTTATCGCCATCTTTAGCAATTTTATCAATTGCATCAAAACCGTGACCAATTCTCGTCCAGTATTCTTCCGCATTTTCAGCGTCGTGGAATGGGTCGGCTTCTTTCATGAAATCTTTAGTTGCATTAAGACCATACTTATCGATGATCTCACTAAATCCTTTGGCACCATGTGGTTCACCAACCATAAACCAGGCCTCTGGTGAATTCATTCCCTCAAAGTAGCCATAAAACTGTTCTCTGAATTCCATCAATTTGGTTGGCTTCAACTTATTTTTGTTCATATTGGCGTCGACAATAAATTTACATGTGTCGATCGCACGTCTAGCATCTGATGAAAATGCAGCACTGAAGTCTACATCTTTGAGTGCCAAGGCAGCCTTTTTAGCTATTTCTACTCCATCTGGAGCCAATGGTGTATCAGACCAGCCTTGCATTTTATTATAACGGTTAAACCAAGTACGTCCGTGACGAATTAAATAGATTTGGTATTTTGCCATTCTCTTCCTCCTAAAGGTTTATCACCTTAATGATACTACATGTGTAACCGATACCGTCAAATTAAAAAAATCATAATTTTGAGCCGAATATTTAGGAATTTTCATAGTTTTTGTGTACAGTAAAAAGTAGTGGGAGGTACTTTTATGAAAGTAGCTGTGATTGGAGCAAATGGTAAGCAAGGATCAATGATCGTTGAAGAAGCATTTAAGCGAGGATTAGATGTGACTTCGATCGTTAGAGATGAAAAAAAATCCCCAACTGAGAAATTCTTAGTTAGAGATGTCTATAATTTAACGCATGATGATATAAAAGATTTTGATGTTTTAGTGGATGCATTGGGCTTTTTTGGTGACAGTGTAAAAGAATTCGTTCCTTCTACACAACATCTTATTGATGTATTAGAAGAAACTGACATCAGATTGATGGTAGTCGGTGGAGCTGGATCGCTTTATGTTAATAAAGAACATACTCAAAGACGATTTGAACAAGCTGATTTTCCAGATTTTGTTAAACCTTTGAGTTTGGAAATGGGTAAGGCTTTGGATCTTTTGCGCCAAAGTGATATTAATTGGACTTATCTTAGCCCAGCTGACGATTTTGACTTTGATGCTGAAAAAACTGGGGAATATGTATTAGCTGGTGAAGAAATGACCTTTGATAAAGATGGTATAAGTAAAATAAGTTACGCTGATTACGCGGTAGCCATGGTAGATGAAATAATTGCTGCCAAACATAAAAAAGAACGTATCAGTGTTAGATGGTAGGTGTTTGAATGAGTAAAATATTTTTAGGATACACTAGTATGTCTGGTCGCAATGAAAAAATTGCTGGAAATTTAAAAAGCTATTTAGAGGAAAAGGGTGCAGAGGTAGATTTAGAACAGTTAGTTGATGCTGACGCCTTCAGATTACCCGAGTATGACGCCGTTATAACTGTTACATATACATATAACGATGGTGACATACCTGATGAAGCTCAAGACTTTTTTGAAGATCTACAGGATGTCGATTTAGCTAAAACAAAATTTGCAGTATTAGGATCCAGTTCAAAATCACATATTCATTTTGGTCGCGCCGTTGACTACTTTACTATGGAAATGAATTCCAGTAATGGTGATCAAGTAGCGGATTCAGTTAAAATTAATGAAGATCCAGATGACGATGATTATGCACGTATACATCAACTGGCAGACTATGTTTTGAAGAGTTTGGACTAAAAAATAAACTAGTTTCTACTATTATATAAGCACATCTTTGGATGTACTTTTTTGGTATCTAAACTAACATTCTGTAAAGAGCTTGATTGTCCTCAAGATTGAGATAATTAGGATCAAACTCGTTCAATCGATATAATAGTTGATCAAGTTTTTTTGCTTGTCCCAAACGTACACCAATCAGAACAGGACCAGTACCACTATTGACCTTTTTGGTATATTCAAATTTGGTTATGTCATCGTCCAAATTAAGTACGCTGTTGATGAACTCACGAAGAGCACCTGCCCTTTGAGGGAAACTAACTAGGAAATAATGTTGTAACCCTTGATAAATTAACGATCTTTCTTCCATATCGTGCATCCGATTGATATCGTTATTACCACCAGAGACTACACATACGACCGTTTTACCAACTAACTGATTTGTATAAACCTCTAAAGCGGCAATACTTAAAGCTCCAGCAGGTTCTGCAACTAAGGCCAGTTTACTATAAACATCTAAAACCGTTTTACTGTCTAATCCTTCGGGAACTTGAACTAATCGATCGACATATTTTTGACAAGTACTATAAGTCAGTTGACCAACTTTTCTCACGGCCGCACCGTCAACGAAGGTATCTACATTATCAAGATTTACTGGATGTCCGACGGAAAAGGCTTTGGCCATTGAGCTTGCTCCTGTAGGCTCAACTCCGACAACCATTGTTTGCGGGCTTACCGCCTTGGTGTGAGTACTGATACCGCTGATCAAACCACCACCACCGATTGCAGCAAAGAGATAATCAATTTTTAGATTGTTTGCCTTAGCATCATCGAAAATTTCAACTGCTAATGAACCTTGTCCAGCCATAGTACGTAAATCATCAAATGGAGCAATGAAGGTTTGATTATTTTTACTACAAAATTTGTTGGCAGCATCGTTAGCTTCATCAAAAGTATCGCCGATCATTTTTATAGTGACATTTTTGCCACCAAATAATTTAACTTGATCGACCTTTTGCTGTGGGGTAGTAGTTGGCATGAAGATAGTTGCTGGGATATCCATTTTTGAACTAGTCCAGGCAACACCTTGAGCATGATTACCAGCACTGGCACAGACGACACCGCGTTTTCTATCTTTATCGGAAGTTTGAGATATAGCATAATAGGCACCGCGGATCTTAAATGATCGGACTTCTTGGAGATCTTCTCGTTTTAAATAAACTTTACAGTTATATTTTTGTGATAAATAATCACTGTATTGTAAAGGCGTATGTACGACGACGGTTTTTAGTACGTCATAGGCTTTTTTTACTTCTTTATTGGTTAAAACTTCTGTTGTAGTTGTTGTCATAGTGATTTTCCTCGTTATTTTTTTAATTTTGGTAATAAAAAAAGGGTTATCTGCTTAGCAGATAACCCTTTTGACGTTTAGATCCTAATTATTCCTGTAATTTACAGGATGGAAGATAGGTATCCAAAATGTTTGGGTAAATTCCACTGAGCATTATTGTCTAAAACAAATAGCAGACTAATCAAGACCGTTGTAGCGACGGCCTTAATAATGACAATAATAATTTCAGCATTGGCCAAAACATTTTGAGCAAGCACAATAAGACCATCGTTTGCGATGGCCTTATTGTTTTGGGCGGCTGATAAATCATACATTAAGTTTTTGGATTCGGTTTTAGTGTCTGACATATTCAGCACTCCCTTCATAGGCTTTTTTAATTTGCCTTTAATTTATTTAAATTTAACACTTTGTCAAGAATTGTCAATATAGAATCTTCAAAAAATTATTTTAAAAAAATATCACGAATAAATATCGTAAAAACTACCTATATAGGGCCAATAAATCTTGCTCATCTTGGATAACATAATCCGAAAGATTACCGCTTGACAATTGATTTGAAGGCGTTTAGATTAATTGGCATCAGCAAATCAAGAAATCACATGGCCGTTATGACGGTGAGCTATTTAACAAAAAAAGATTTTAAGAATTAAAAATATGTGTTGAAGCTGAAATTGTATTAATTGGTGATAATCAAGGTAAATTAAAGAAAAATTAGAAAATATAGTCAATATATTAATTCTTATATAATTTGACCTAAAAAATGAGAATCACTTGTGGAAGGAGGATCTATTATGTTAGCAAAACAGTCGGATGGTGAACAAAATCGAATTAGCGGAGCCGAATCTTTGATTCAATCGTTAGTCGATCATAATGTAGAAGTTTTATTCGGTTATCCGGGTGGGGCTGTTTTACCCATTTATGACACATTTTATACTTCGGCATTTAGAAATATCTTAACGCGTCATGAACAAGGAGCGGCACATGCTGCCGAAGGATACGCAAAAGTCACGGGGAAAACAGGGGTCATTTGTGTCACAAGTGGTCCCGGTGCATCCAATGCTATTACGGGAATTGCGGATGCCATGATGGATTCCACTCCGATGGTAGTTTTGACTGGTCAAGTTAGTACAGAGTCTATTGGTACACACGCTTTTCAAGAGTTAGATGTTATCAGTATGACTAAGGTCGTTACTAAGGAGAATTTTCAAGTAATAAATAGTTTTGAACTATCGAAGACCTTGGATAGGGCTTTTGAAGTTGCACAATCTGGTCGAAAAGGTCCTGTTTTAGTAGATCTTCCTAAAGACGTTATGGCGGCCGTATATTCTGAAGAATTACCGACTAAAGTGGTCAAATCTGAAAAATTAAAACTTTCCGCTGAACAAAAGAATCAACTTAATACGATTTTAGTTAAATTGAGACAGGCTAAGAAGCCTCTATTATTATTAGGAGCCGGTGTGGGAGCGGCTGATGCAGGTTTATTAGCTGCAGAATTTTCCTATCAATGGCAAGTTCCAGTGGTTTCAACTTTATTGGGATTAGGAGTTTTGAAAAATGACGATCCACTATTTTTGGGAATGGGTGGTATGCATGGGTCATATGCAGCAAATATGGCTTTTCAAGAATGCGATTTCTTATTAAATATTGGTTCAAGGTTTGATGATCGCTTAGTACCAAATGTCGAAAAGTTTGCGCCGTATGCTGAAGTTGCTCATGTTGATATCGATCCCCAAGAAATTGGAAGAATCGTTCATACAAAGTATTCAGCAACTGTTGATGCAGGGTTAGCTTTGGAATATATGACGTCAATACCAGCCGAAAGTCGATCAACTAGAAAATGGTTGGAAAGAACACAAAAAAATGAAACCCGTCATCCTTTTAAATACGATCAGGATGAAGACTTGTTAAAACCTCAAGAGGTAATTGAAGCAGTTGGCAAAGTCACACATGGTCAGGCAACGGTTGTAACTGATGTTGGTCAACATCAAATGTGGGCCGCCCAATTTTATCCTTTTCATTATCCAAGACAACTAGTTACTTCCGGTGGATTAGGAACTATGGGATTTGGATTACCCGCCGCAATTGGTGCTAAATACGCCGATCCAGATAAGGATGTAGTTTTGTTTGTCGGTGACGGTGGCTTGCAGATGACTAGTGAAGAATTAGAAGTTTTAGCAGCTGAAAAATTAAATATCAAAATCGTTTTACTAAATAATAAAACATTAGGAATGGTTCGCCAGTGGCAAGATGAATTTTATGATCAGCGACGTTCACAGACAGTCTTCTCTCATCAACCAGATTTCGAGAAGTTAGCTGGAGCCTATGGAGTTTCCTATTATGATCTGAATAAAACTGACGATTTAGAGTCTAAATTACAGAAAATTTTTGATAAAGATGAACCAGCATTAGTGAATGTGAAGATCCCAAGTTTGGAACAAGTTTATCCGATGATCGCACCGGGTTGTTCTAATGATGACATGTTGGGGTTGGATTAAAAATCAAAATATAAAAAATATTTAAATTAAATGGAGAATTTATTATGAAAGTAGAAATGTTATATGACGATGACGTAACAACAAATTATTTAGAGGGAAAGACATTAGCATTTGTCGGTTATGGCTCACAAGGACATGCTCAAGCAAATAACTTACGTGATTCAGGATTCAACGTTGTAGTTGGGGTCCGACCAGGAAAATCATTTGATAATGCTAAGCGAGACGGATTTGAAGTGTACTCAGTTGCCGAGGCGGTTAAAAAAGCTGATTGGGTCCAGATGTTAACACCTGATGAAGTCATGTCAGACGTATATAAGAATGAAGTTGAACCTAATTTAAAACCAGGTGATGTCTTAGGATTCTCACATGGATTCAATATCCACTATAAGGAAATCGTTCCACCAGCCAATGTTGATGTTGTCATGATGGCACCTAAAGGCCCAGGTAACCTTTGCCGCCGTACTTACAAAGAGGGTTTTGGTGTTCCCGCACTTTATGGTTACTTCCAAGATTATTCTGGACATGCTGAAGATCTATCAAAGGAATTTGCCAAAGGAAACGGTGCCGCACGTGCTGGATTGTTAAAAACTAGTTTCAAAGAAGAAACTGAAGAAGATCTCTTTGGTGAACAAAACGTCCTAATGGGTGGAATTACAGCCTTGATCGAAACAGGATTTGAAGTTTTGACAGAAGCCGGGTATTCACCGCAATTAGCCTACTTTGAAGTTGAACATGAAATGAAACTTATCTGTGATTTGATCTACGAAGGTGGTTTCAACAAAATGTACAAAGATTGCTCAAATACTTCTGAATATGGTTCTTATGTAGTTGGGCCTAAAGTTGTTGGACCAGAATCTAAACAAGCCATGAAAGATTCACTAGAAAATATCCAAAATGGAAAATTTGCTAAAGAATTCATGAAAGATTATCGTGCCGGGTTCCCCGAACTTTACAAGATGCGTGAACGTTCAGAACATTCACTATTATCTGAAGTCGGTGAAGGTTTACGTGAAAGAATGCCATTTGTTAAAGAAGCGGATAAATACAGTACACCTAGTACACCTCAGGAGGCTTAGGGGATTATGACCAATATTTTGAAATTATCAACGTAGGTAGCTATGTATCCTAAGGCAAAAAATAGAAGAGGATGATGAGATGAGCGATACATTAAATTTCAACGTTAGCGGCAAGGACATGCAAAAGAGAAGTGATGAGATCAAAGTTGGTGTTGATCGAGCTCCAGGACGCAGTTTATTATACGCAACAGGACAAGTGAAGAATCCAGAAGATATGAAGAAGCCATTTATCGCTATTTGTAATTCATATATTGAGATCGTACCAGGACATGTTCACTTGAGAGAACTGGCCGATATTGCTAAAGAAGAAATCAGAAAAGCCGGCGGAATTCCTTTTGAATTTAATACTATCGGTGTCGATGATGGAATTTCTATGGGCCATATCGGAATGCGCTATTCACTTCCTAGTCGTGAAATTATCGCTGATTCTGCTGAAACTGTAATCAACGCTCATTGGTTTGATGGTGTCTTATACATGCCAAATTGTGACAAGATCACACCAGGAATGTTTATGGCATCAGTAAGAACTAACGTCCCTTGTGCTTTTGTCTCTGGAGGTCCAATGAAAGCTGGTGTTGATCCTAATGGGAATGCCGCTACATTATCTAGTGTCTTTGAAGCAGTTGGAGCCTTTAAAGATGGCAAAATGACAAAGGAGGATTTTCTTGAATTGGAGCGTAACGCCTGTCCCAGCTGTGGATCTTGTGCAGGAATGTATACAGCCAATTCAATGAATTCATTAATGGAAGCATTCGGATTAGCTTTACCTTATAACGGTACTGCTTTAGCAACCTCTGAAGAACGCCGTGAGCTAGTTAAAAAAGCTGCCCGACGCGTTATGGAGAATGTCAAAAATGATCTCAAGCCACGTGACATTATGACAAAAGATGCTTTTGACGATGCATTTGCATTAGACATGGCCATGGGTGGATCAACTAACACAGTTTTGCACGGATTAGCTATCGCTCATGAAGCAGGAGTTGAGTATAGCGAAGAAGAAATTAATAAAATCGCTAAACGTACACCACATTTGGCAAAAATTGCTCCATCATCTGCTTGGACTATGGAAGATGTACATCAAGCGGGTGGAATCCCAGTATTGATGAACGAATTGATTCAAAAGGGTGTCTTCCATCCTGATCGAATTACAGTAACAGGTAAAACGATTCGTGAAAATGTAGCTGGTGCTGTAACTAAGAATTCAGAAGTTATTCGTCCCTTGGATAATCCCTACTCAGAACAAGGGGGGTTGTCCATTCTTTATGGAAATGTTGCTAAACAAGGTTCAGTTATCAAAGTTGCTGGTGTTGATCCTGATATTCACAAATTCACTGGTAAAGCTATCTGTTTTGACTCACATGATGATGCAGTTGAAGGAATCGATAATGGAACTGTTAGAGCTGGTCATGTCGTTGTTATTAGATATGAAGGTCCCAAAGGTGGCCCAGGAATGCCAGAAATGTTGAATCCTACTTCAGATATTATTGGACGTGGATTAGGTAGAACCGTAGCTTTGATCACTGATGGTAGATTTTCAGGTGCTACTCATGGTATCTGCGTTGGTCACGTATCTCCAGAAGCAGCATCTGGTGGTGAGATCGCCTTGATTCATGATGGAGATGAGATCACGATCGACCTCACTAATAGGACTTTAGACGTTAATGTCTCCGATGCTGAATTTAAAGAACGCAGAAAAGAGTTAAAACCATTTCAGCCTAAAGTTAGATTTGGATATTTAGCAAGATATCAATATTTGGTTACTTCGGCCAATACTGGTGGCGTCATGTTAGGTGCCGATCAGTTATTTGGTAAGGCAAACGGAAAGTAGGAATTTAAATGGTAGATGAGATGAGAAAAGAATCAGCAGTGACTGATTTACAGGACAGGATGTTAGAACAATTATCGAAAGTTATTGATCCAGAATTACGGATTGATTTAGTCAATCTAGGCCTTATTTATGGATTGAGTATGGATGATAACGTCGTTACGGTCACGATGACTTTGACAACAATGGGTTGTCCGATCTCAGCTGTACTGGAACAAATGATTCAGTCATCTTTAGAAAAACTACCAGAAGTTGATGAAGTCAAAATCAATATTGTTTGGGAACCGGCTTGGAGTCCGGATAAGATGAGTCAGGTCGCACGAATGACATTGGGCTATTACAATTAAATCTATTTAAAATGAAAAAAAGCGTGATTATATGGGAAAAGTAGAAGCACTTGGTAAATGGATCGGTCGATGGTTTACAGTTTTGGTTGTTATTTGGGCAATTTTTAATTATTTATTACCACAAACAAGTAAGTGGGTAATTCCCAACACATCGTATCTATTAGGAATCATTTTGTTTGGTATGGGGCTGACATTACGTGGCGAAGATTTCGTCAGGATCGTTAAACGTCCTTTACCAGTTATCTTAGGAACTGTGGCACATTATGTTATCATGCCATTAGTTGCCGTTGTATTATGTAAGATTTTCCATTTAACAGGAGCTACTGCAGTTGGAGTTATCTTAGTTGGATCTTGCCCTAGTGGTACATCATCAAGCGTTATGGCATATTTGGCCGGAGGGGATGTTGCCTTGGATGTTTCCATCGAAACATTGTCGACACTTCTTGCTCCACTAGCTTTACCAGGTCTATTGATGTTATATGCTGGACAATACGTAACGATTCCTACACAATCACTCTTTATGAGTACTATCAAAATAGTTTTAGTTCCAATCATCTTAGGTGTTGTTGTCCATACCTTATTTGGTAAAAGAATCGATAACTTAACACGTGCATTACCTTTAGTATCACAGACAGCGATCCTTTTGATCATCGGTGCCGTTATCTCAGCTAACCACGCTGAATTATTCACTGCTACAACAGCCTTAGTAATTCCCGCTGTTATCCTTCACAACCTTTCAGGATATGGACTAGGGTTCCTGTTCTCTAAGTTGATCCGTCTAAAGGACCCTCAGAGAAAAGCAATTACCTTTGAAGTTGGTATGCAAGACTCTAGTTTAGGTGCAACCTTATCAATGTTGTACTTCTCACCAGCAGCAGCCATTCCATCTACTATCTTTAGTGTTTGGCACAATATCTCTGGATCGGTTCTTTCATCATATTGGAGAGGTCACACCGAAAAGAAAGCCAGAGTTCAAAAGACTTCAGCTGTAATGGGGTAAAGGTTTTCCGTCGCTAGGTCTGAGAATAATCTCAGACCTTACGATTCATTTAATATCTAAAAAATAATTGAATCCTTTAGTTTGGATATAAAATTCAAATTAAAGTTTTTCTTGGAAAATAGGTTAGAATCTGATCATGTTTTTCATATTGTGGAAGTACAAAAAAGCCGATCTATTCAGTTATACACTGAATAGATCGGCTTCATTAATATTTAAAAGGTTTTATTTGTTATAACTTAATTAATCTAGTCGTTAAAATTATCTGATTCAACATCTTTGATGAATTGTTCCAAATGATCAAAGTAGACTGGAGCGTTATCGATCATATGATGATGTCCACCATTTGGTGTTGTGACCAGTCTTGCGTGTGGAATTTCCTTTTGCATGATTTTGGCCGTTTCGACGGGCATTGTTTCATGTTCACCGAATGTCAAAAGTGTTGGAACAGTGATTTCTTTTAAATGTTTTCTGAAATGCCAATCCTTTAATTTACCTGTGATAACAAATTCGTTGTCGCCTTGAAAGACATTATAAACGCCTGTTGAAATTGTGCTGATCAAGTGAGAAATGGCAACAGGTTGCTTACGGTCAACATATTCTGCATTTAGTACGTCAACATAACTTTGATAAGTGGCATCATCAAGGTCGTTTTCGGCCTCCTTTTGTTCCATATATTTAACTTTTTCAGGACCTAAAGCATCCATACGACATTGATTGATATGTTTAACATAATCGTCAATTTCATCAACCATACTTGAGATGATGGCACCTTTTAAATGTTGTCCGTATTTAGCAGCATACAGTTGAACTAAAAGACCACCCCATGATTGTCCGATAAGATAGAAGTTATCGAGACTAAGCTTTTGTCTAACTTCTTCAACTTCCTCTAAGTAATAATCATATGTTAAGTATTTTTCGGCAATTTTTGGATCATTATAGTCGGGTTGGTCTGAGTACCATGAACCCAATTGATCGTACATAGTAACTTGAACGCCGAGATCAGCCAGTTTTTCACCAAAATTTTCCCAGTATTCGTGGTTTCCACCAGGTCCGCCGTGTAGGCAAAGCAATTTAATATCCCCGTGGCCTTGGGTATTTGTCCATAAGTGGTAGCCATTATCTAAAGTGATAATAGTAGTTCCTTGTTTCATATAAGTTCACCTTCCTGCAAGTATATGAATAACAGTATATCGCTAGTGCAGTTTTCATATCAAATTATTTGTAATAATCCTTTAATATATTTAAGATACAATTCATTTAGAGTGATGTTTTGTTAGAGAATATATTGCTACTATGTCGCTTAGTCATTGGTACTAAAGTAAGTCCAATGATTTCTAAAATTACAACTAATAAGAACATTTGGGAATATCCTAAGTAAGCGGAGACAATGCTGCTGAGAGTCATCCCCAAAACATTTCCCATTGCCTGAAATGTTTGATTGTAACTGAAAATTCTTCCTAAAGATTTATGATCAGTTTCCAAAGTTAAAATTGCTTGCGCTGCAGGAAGTAGAGCTGCAATTGAAAATCCAGTCAAAAATCTTAAAAATGAAAACACCCAAATATTAGTTATGAAAATTTGAGGTATATAAGTTAGAATTCCTAATATTAATGCTGCACTTAATAACTTTGTTTGACCATATCGATCGCCTAAGTGACCAAAATATGTTGCTGACATAATAGTGGCTATACCTGGAATTGAAGAAATAATACCGCTTATTAAAGTAAGATTACTGGGGTTATGCAATATATCAGCAAGATACAAGCTAATGATTGGATTTACTGCATTGTTGGTGGCCTGAATGATCATAGTTATTATAAAAATTATTATTATTATTTTAGGGAACTCTTGCTCACGCATAGTTTCTAAAATTCCAACAACTTGTTTTTTAGGCAATGGCTGAAAATTCTCTTTAACCAGGATGAGACTCAAAAGAAATACTAAGCCCATTAATAACCCGGCAATTATAAAAGTTCCGCGGAATCCAAAACCGGTTGCTAAAATTCCACCGATGATAGGACCACAGAGCAAGCCTGCCGTGTCACCAGTGGCTAAAGTACCTAACGCAAAACCATTTTTATTATCAGGTACTTGGGCGGCAATCATTGATTCAGAATTATTTATGTAACCAGAAAAAACGCCTTGGATCGCTCTAGCTAAAAAGATAATCCAGATGTTTGGTGCAATCGATATAAGAAGACAACAAAAAGTCAATCCACCGGCGGCCTTTAATAACATCGGCTTATGACCTTTTTGATCGGATATTTTACCCCAAAGTGGTGAGATTATTGCTTTGATCAAAAAGGTTATCGAGAAAATCATTCCAGTTAATAAATTGATTTCTTTATTTGAATAATTTCCTAGGGTTTTTAAAAATAGTGGCATGATCGGAACAATTAATGAGATTGCACCCTCCGACATAAATGCGCCAAACCATAAAATTATTAAATTACGATGCCAAACTTTATCATTCATATATACACTTCCATTATTAATAAATATAATGGAGTAAGACTATCATTGCTTATAAAATATAGTCAAAATACTAATTACCATTACATTTACTTATGAGGCTAATATGAATATTAAAGATTTACAGTATTTCCAACACGTAGTTAAGTCACAAAGTTTTACCCAGACGGCTAGTGATTATCAAGTTAGTCAACCAACAATATCGCAGGCTATCAAACGATTAGAAGATCAATTACAAACCAAATTGATCATTCGCCAAGTTCATTCTAAAACATTGATTTTGACACCCAGTGGACAGCAATTATTGATGACATGTAATGAAGTTTTATCCAGTTGGGATAACGGGTTGAAATTAATCGAGCGTCTAAAGACTAGTCGAATAAAATTAGGAATTGAGTCATCGATAAGCGAACGTTATTTTCCAGTAATTGCTAAGAAATTATTGGATATTAAACTGTTAAATAATGTCCAAGTTAATGAGGAAGGTTCTAAAACTTTATTAAAGTTAGTTAATGATGGAGATATTGATTTGGCTATTATTGGAACGATAGATGATATTAATAGTAGGGAAATAATCACTAAACGATTAAAAAGCTTTCACTTCAACATTTTGCTTCAAAAGGATCATCCTTTATTAAAGGATGTATCCACCCTAGAGAATGTTTTTAAATACAATCTGGTAACCATGAATCGTTACCATCTTAGTTATCAGGTATTTCATGAAATATCTAAGTCATTTGCTCCCAAGGTGGTTTTTGAAAGTGATAACACAGATTTAGTAATGAAGCTTATTAGTGATAATAATAATTTGGGATTCACGTCAGACCTGATAGAGTTAAGTGATGATTTAACAACATTGAATTTACCTGATAAAACATTTCCAACAGCATATGTCAGTTTGGTTTATCGAAAAAACAATATACGTACAGATAATATGGAAAATTTAATTAAAATAATCGAGGATTCATGTAGGTAATTTGTTAGGTGTATACCTGATGCTAGATAATTTGAGTAATTCCATCTGTTGTGTGGACCGTCCTCAGCCGTGGCCTGCTGTTAATTAGTAAACAAAAAACAAATAAGTTTCAAAACTTGATCGTCATCAAGTTGTATCTTTCAAAAACCTAATACAATGTATTTGTGCTTAAGGAGGAAAGAAAATATGAAATTTAATATATGGGTTCAGAAACATCAAAATCAAATGACTGCGGCAATCGCAATCTTAATCGTAATCAGTTTAATCTCGGACTACTTATTGAAATTACCAATCGTCGCTACGACGGCCATGATCATCGCAAGTATCATCGGTGCCATTCCGGTATTCTTACATGCATGGACGGCCTTAATGAATAAAGTTATCAGTATTGAACTACTTGTAACGATTGCTGTAGTTGGAGCTTTCGTTATTGGTGAATATGAAGAATCAGCTGTCGTTACATTCTTATTCTTATTCGGAAGTTATTTGGAACAAAGAACTTTACAAAAGACCCGTTCCTCAGTTAAGAATTTGACAAAAATGGCTCCAACAACTGCAGAAGTTGTTGATGAAGATGGAAATATTGAAACAGTTGACGTTGATGACGTTGATGAAGGTGACCACGTTATTGTTAAACCAGGTGGTCAGATACCAGTCGATGGAAAAATCATCGAAGGTAAAGGTTATATGAATGAAGCTTCGATCACTGGTGAATCGACACCTGTTGAAAAAACTATTGGTGACAAGGTCTTTGCTGGATCATTAACGGATAACGGGACTATCACGATTGAAACAACTTCGGTCGGTGAAGATACAACTTTTGGTAAAATCATTGAACTTGTTGAAGAAGCTCAAGATAGTGCTTCCCCAGCAGCTAGATTTATTGATAAATTTGCTACATATTACACACCAGCAGTATTAGTTATCGGGATTTTAGTATGGATCTTTACAAGAGACTTCCCATTAGCAATCACTGTTCTAGTTCTAGGATGCCCTGGAGCCTTGGTTATCGGTGCTCCAGTTTCAAATGTTGCCGGAATTGGTAACGGTGCTAAAAATGGTATTTTGATGAAGGGTGGAAATGCCGTAAATACCTTCTCTAAAGTTGATACATTAGTACTTGATAAGACTGGTACTTTAACAACTGGTCAAATGAGCGTTACAGAATTATCCCATTTTGGAAATGATAAGGCCTCAGACATGGCATTACTTAGTGCCGTCGAAGGTACATCAGATCATCCGTTGGGTCGCGCAATCGTTAAATATATTGAATCAGAAAATGTTACAGCAACAAAAAATTTACCAGAGCTTGATACTGTTAAGGGTCAAGGATTACAAAGTAATGATGGAGACATTTTAGTTGGAAATGAACGTTTAATGAAGGCCAATAACGTTGAAATATCAGATGCCGTTAGACAAGCTATGAATGATCGTGTTAACCAAGGTGATTCAATTGTGCTTATGGCCGTGGATAAAGATTTGAAATTAGTTGTTGGTGTTAATGATCAATTAAGATCAGATGCCTTTGAAGGATTAACAGCTCTAAAGAAGGCTGGTATCAAACGTGTTGTCATGCTTACCGGTGACAATAAGGCCGCAGCTCAACATGTTGCTGACAGATTACCAGTTGATGAAGTTCATGCTGAATTATTACCAGAGCAAAAAGTTGATTTTGTTAAGAAATTTACTGATGAAGGGCATCACGTAGCCTTTGTTGGAGATGGTATCAATGATTCACCATCACTAGCTACGGCCGATATCGGAATTGGTATGGGTACAGGTACAGATGTTGCTATTGAAACAGCTGACGTTGTATTAGTTAAATCAAGCTTTGACGCTTTGGCACATGCATACGTACTAGCTAAAAAGACAGTTGCTAATACGCAGGAAAATATCATTATTGCCGTAGGTACCGTTGCACTATTACTATTAGGTTTATTAGTCGGAGTTATCCATATGGCAAGTGGGATGTTTGTCCACGAATTCAGTATCTTGATCGTTATCTTTAATGCTATGAGATTATTAAGAATAAAAAGTTTCAATAAATCTTCAAAACTTGATTTAAATCAAGTGAAGACTGCATAAAAAATACTAATATAGGACTTGTAAGATAGTTAAAGACATTTAGGAGGAAATCAATTATGGCAAAAGTAGTATTACAATTAGGCGAATTAACATGCCCATCATGTATGACAAAGATTCAAAAAGCAGTTCAAAATCAAGACGGAGTTTCAGATGTTAAGGTCATGTTCAATGCCGGTAAAGTAAAAGCCAACATTGATGAATCAAAAGTTTCAGGTGAAGATTTAGGTAAAGTTATTACTGAATTAGGATATGAAGTTAAAAAAATCAAGACAAAGGAAGTTGCATAATGACAGAATTAACAATTGACGAGAAATTTGCTGAAGAGCAAAAACAAGCCGATGCAGATCATCATAAACCAACGGCCGGCGCCATGACGGGACATATTGTTTCAAATCACGCATATATCAATGTTAAATTGCATCAATTAAAATGGTTTGTTAAAGGTCCCAATGCTGAAAACTATAAATCAGTTTTAAATGACACTATCGACGAAAATAACGCTTGGTTTGACAAAATAGCCGATCAATTATTGGATGAAGGTGAATTACCACCATCAACAATGAAAGAATATTCAGACTACACAATGATCGAAGAAAACGGTGCAAATAAATACTTGGATTCAGAAGCCATGATCCAAACAGTTGTAAATGACTTCGCAACTGATAATATGTTTGTGACACGTGCAATCAAATTAGCAGGAAATGAAGATCGTCCATTCATGGCTCAAGTATTAGTAGAATTGCTTGGCTGGAATAATCACCAGATCCGTATTTATCAAGCTTTACTTGGCAATAGTGCTAAAGAAGGATTCGAAGATGATGAGGATGACGAAGACTAGAGAGTAAAACGAGACGTTAAACTTTTGAGCATTACCTAGAATAACGAGTATGGCTATTTCTGCCATACTCGTTATTCGTAGTAAGCGCAGGAAGTTGTCTCGTGTAGCTCGTTTCAGTAAGCGCAGAGGGTTGCCTTTCTGGAACTCGTTTCAGAAAAAAATTCAAAGCCAAAATAAATCAACAGAAAGCAGGATAGACAAATGACAAAAGTTCACGGACATGATGAAGAAACAGCAGATGACTGTTTAGATCTAGTAACGATTTTTCAATCACTACCAGAAGAAGACTTAGCAAAGATTTCTACATTAGTATCTGATCGCCATTTCAAAGCTGGAGAATATATTTTTTCAGCAGGAGATGCCGCTGATACTTTGACGATCGTGGCCCATGGTCAGGCCAAAGTTTTCCAAATTTCTGCCAATGGTCGTGAACAGATGTTACGAGTCCTCCAAACTGGAGATTTTGATGGTGAGGCAGCCTTGTTTACTTCTAAAGATAGAACAAGTTTTGCCCAAGCTCTAATGGATACAAATGTTTGTCAGATACATCGCTCTGATTTCCAAAATATGATGAAGGCTTCACCTGATTTAGCACTAAACATGATGAATGCCTTTGGCAAGCGTCTAGTAAAGATGGAGCAACAGACAACTGAGTCGGCCGCTTCTAGTGTTGAAGGAAGATTAGCTAACTATTTGCTGGAAACAGGTGCTGGATTAAAGCAAGCTCAATTCGTTTTGCCTTTGAAGAAGAAGGATATTGCAACTTATCTAGGTACTACTCCGGAGACGATAAGTCGTAAGTTAACATCATTAGATAAGCAGGGCTTGATCGAAAAGAAGACTAATTCCGAGATTAAGATTCTTGATTCTGATGGGTTGGCAATGGTTGAATAAAAAAACAGTATTCGCAAAGTATGCGGATACTGTTTTATTTTTTAATTAAGAATCTTGAAGGGACTTCCCAGGTTAGACAATGTATCGATCCACCAGTGGTGGCTAATTTGCCTATTCTAATGGGGATGATTTTCTTGTTAGTATTCTTTTTAACTATTCTCATTGCCTTAGTATCATTTTTTAAACCGTATTGAGGGAAATAAATATTATCTTTGGTTTCTAGCATATTAATGTATAAACCTTTTGCAGAAGCAATATGTTTATCATATTGGCCTTTGGCAGTATAAGAGGAAGGGACAGTTATGAATTTTATTTGTGGATCTTTAGTGATTATTTCTTTTTTAAGTTTTTGAAGAAGACCAGGTTCATAACTAAAATCACTTATTAATAGTTTATTAGGTGCAATGAATTTTACCATACCATCACTATGACCTAGTACGTCTCCAGGTTCTTTGGAAATAATAATGACTTTGCTTATATTCAATTTATCTTCTAGTTCTTGAATTACTTCTGTATGTGACCAATCTGGATTGTCTTTGAATATTTGATTAGTGGCGATAATTGTCTCCTTGCCGTTCCATTGGATATTACCACCATCGACTATAAGATCAGATTTTATATAATGATATTTCCCTTTTAAGAATCTAGTGAATTGACGGTTTAAGTAACTACTGTCGCTTTTCTTTAGATAACTGGGGGAATATTTGAATTTAACCATCTTAGTAGTTATAACCGGTGCTACATCACGTATCCAAATATCTGGATAATTGAAATTTTTTGTTTGAAGGTTCGGATGGTTATGAGATAAGGTATAAAAATTATCAGTCGAGCTGCTTTTCATTTGAAGATTTTTATTGAAGTTCAATAGGCTTTTTTTAAATGGTTGATAGTATGTATCTTTTGGATCAGGCATACTTGTAAAAATTGTTTCTGCCTTTGCAGTTATTTCTAGGCTTTGAGATAGCCCTAGAATTAATAGTGCTATCGTTAAAATTTTCTTTTTAATAGTTTGCTCCTTTGGCTAAAAAGAGTATAACAGCACCTTTTTTATTATATTTTTATAAAAAATATAAAGCCGGTATTAAAGCATAAAATCATTCTTGACAGACTTTGTTTAATAAATTAATTAAATATTTATATAAAAAAGCAGGGCCAACTTAAGTTGGCTCTGCTTTTACATTTGTAAGATCATTTTTACATGAGGTGTAGTGTTGAATAAAAATTCTTCACCAATACGTTCGAATTTAAATTTTTCATAGAATTCTTGGACGTAAGATTGAGCTTCAATTTCAATTCTTGAACCAGGAAAGTTACGTTTGATAAATATCAATATCTCACGTACCAATGATTTACCCAAACCAGTTCCACGTTGAGAATTATCAGTCACAACTCGGCCAAAACTGATGTGATCGTTTTCTTTGAACACTCTGGCATAGGCTACTAATTCATTATCGAGATATTTAAAGATATGAAAGGATTCAAGATCAAGATCGTCCACTTCTTTATATAGTCGAGTTTGTTCTAGAACAAAAACTTTTTGACGTAGTTTATAAATATCGAATAATTCTCTAGTTGATAATTCTTTAAATGTTTTGATTTCCCACATGATTAATCCTCACTTTCATTCTCAAATAAAATATCGTAGGCGGTAGTGAGCGACTTATAAAGCCGTTCTTGTTGATTTACGGATATATTTGCCACTAATTGCTGAATTTGTTTATTAGAGTCATCATCAATTTGATCAAATAAATTTTGTCCAGCTTTTGTTAGTAGTAGAAATTTAGAACGAGCATCCTTTTTTGAGTCATGCTTAGTTACTAAATTTAGTTTAACTAGTTTATTGATGATCCGGCTAGTATAACTGGCATCCATATCTAAATTGTTGGCAACTTCCATAGGTGTCAATTCATCGTGACTACCGATTTCTAGTAGAACGCGTGATTCTTGAAAACTAAAGTCAGTATTGAATACTTGCTTGTTTAATAATCCTAATCTATCAGTGTATTTTCGATTGAAAGAACGTATTTCGTTGATTTCTTTTTGTGAAAGCATAAGCGATCTCCTTTACTGGACAATGTCCATTATAGTTATTTATTGGACTTTGTCCAGTACTTTTTTGCAAAAAAATAAAAGAACTTAATAAGCTCTTTTATTTATTAGTTTGGAGCACTAAAATTCATTTTTAACTATGATCTACACTTTTTGACCAAGGCGATGTGTGTAACATCCAATTAATTCCGTACTTATCAGTGAAACCGCCCATTTTTCCACCCCAGAATTGTTCTTCGAAAGGCATAGTGATTTCTACATCATCAGATTTTTCTAATTTCTCGTAAAAATCATCTGCGGCCTTAGCACTTTCTGGATCTTCACTGTTGATATCAAGTAACAGTGAAACTTGTCCTGATGGTTCAGAATTTCCTGTAAAAGCATCAGCACATTCAACTTTCATACCTAAGATCGTGAATCCAGCATGCATGGTTAAATCATCTAAATTAACGCCTTCAGGAATATCGAATTCTTTAGCCTGTTCAGGTTTAGGACTTAATCGATAAACTTCAGTAGCACCAAAGACTTCCTGATAGTATTCAATAGCTGATTTAGCATTTTTAAAAGCAAAATATGGATAGATTTGTGATTGCATATGTCCATCTCCGTATTCGATTTGATGGCTAAATTGTATCAGATTATTAGGCAAGAATTATCATAATGTTTAATAAATTTTGGAAAAGTTTTTTAAGCTCATATTCGTGTTATACCAATGGATTGATAAGCCTCTATTTTTGAATTATGCCTATAAAAATGGTAATATTATATAACTAAAAATTTCGAGGTTAATATGACAGAAAAATCTGAAATTAAGCAATTAGATGAAAAACAAATAGAGCAAGCACATTTAGATGATGTGGTTGAAAAAATAAAAGCTTCTGAAAGCAAATTGGAAGAACATATCAATGTGGCCGAGGAAGATTTGAAAGTCATTAATGATGCTTTTGATGATATCCATGTAGGTATGGATGGCGATGCTATTTCGATGGATGCAGCTTTATCTATTCATGCACAGCAACAAATGCTTGATGAGCGTAATAATAGTTGGCATCAATCACAACAACGTTTAGGCGTCTTAAAGCGTCTGGAAAAAACACCGTTCTTTGCTAGATTGGATTTTCAAGAAAAGGGTGAACCTAAGAAAGAAAAAATCTATATCGGTCTAACTTCGTTCACTGATAAAGCAGATCATTTCTTGGTTTATGACTGGCGTGCACCAATTTCTTCTATCTATTATGATGGGAAACTTGGGGATGTTGAATATCAGACACCTGATGGATTGCAACATGTTGAGTTATTCTTAAAACGTCAATTCTTAGTAGAAAATGGTAAAATTCAAGCCTATTTTGATACCCAAGAAACAATTGGCGACCAAATGCTTTTGGAAGTTTTGGATGGTAAGTCCTCAACTCACATGAAAGGTATTGTTAAGACAATTCAAGCCGAACAAAATAAGATCATTCGTGATACTAAGTCACGACTCTTGTTTGTACAAGGTGCAGCCGGATCAGGTAAGACGTCTGCCATTTTGCAACGAATTGCCTTCTTATTGTATAGATATCGTGGAACTTTGACATCAAGTCAGGTCGTTATGTTTTCACCAAATATGTTATTTAATGACTATATTCAAAACGTTTTACCTGAAATGGGTGAACAAAATATGGTTCAGATGACATATGGTCAATATTTGGCTCGTCGTCTACCTAATATTTCAATGGAAAGTCTCTCACAGAGATTTGAGAAACAAGATAATCCAGTTAATAAAAATATTTCGAAATTTGTTTCCGATATTGAATTTTACAAAATTTTGACTAATTACGGTAAGCTACTGAATGAAAGTGGAGTTAGTTTTAAAAACATTAATTTCAAAGGCAAGGTCTTTATTTCAAAAGAACGAATTGCAGAAATTTATTATAGTTTTGGCGAACAATATAATTTAGGAAATCGTTTGGATGCTACAGTGGAACGTCTACAAAAGATGTTGCGTCGTAAAGTTGGCTCAGAGATGCGTTCAAAGTGGGTTGAAGAGCAGATCGAAGATTTGAGTCAAGAACAATTGAAGATGCTTTATAATACATCTGATCAAGAATTTAAGAATGGCGACGAGGAGCAAAGATTCTTAGCTCGTAAGATAGTTATGGCAGCAATGCAAAAAGTTTATAGCCAAATTAATCATTTGAGATTCTTGAGCGTTTCGACTAATTACTTAAACTTTTTGAGAGCTGTACCTAAAATCACTGATTTGAGCAAACAGGGGATTACTGAAGAACAATGGAAAAACTATGTCGATGAGTTCATTGAGATGTTTAATGATAAGCAGATTTCGATGGATAATTTGAGTCCCTATTTATACTTATATGACTTGGTAACTGGTAAACATGGTGAACTTGATATGAAGTTTGTCTTTATTGATGAAATTCAAGATTATACACCATTCCAATTGGCCTATTTGAAGTATAAATTTCCTCGTGCACGTTACACTATGCTGGGTGATTTGAATCAATCGATCTTTACTAAGAAGAATAGTCAAACCCTATTGTCAGAGGTTCAAGGATTATTTGATCCTGATGCTACTCGAGTAGTTCAATTGACTCATTCATATCGTTCTACTAAACAAATTACGGATTATACCAAAGCAATTCTGACTAATGGGCAAAAAATTGAACCATTTAATCGTGATGGTGATTTGCCCAATGTTATGATTTCAAATAATGAAACAGAAGCCCTGGATAATGTTGTTGGACAATTAAAAGAAAATGATCAAAGTCACTTTACAACAGCGATTATTACTAAGAGTTTGAAAGAATCAGAAGATGTGCAGAAAATGTTATTGGATCAAGGTATTGAAGCCACTTGGATCCGTTCTGAAAATCAACGTTTAGCCACAGGTACAATTGTTTTACCATCATATTTAGCTAAAGGTTTGGAATTCGATGCAGTTATTATGTGGGATGCTTCCGAAAAGAAATTTGATGAAGATGAGCAACAATTGGTTTATACAATTGCCTCACGTGCTATGCATAAGTTGACGATTACTGCTATTGGTGAACTATCAGAGCTATTACAACGAGTACCAGAAAAATATTATAGGAAATAAAAAACGCAACTGTCAGGCGACAGTTGCGTTTTGCATTACTTGAATTTTATTCACTCGCAGAACTGGGTTGAAGTCATCCATACGATTATTTGGTGAGGCAAATTTAATATAGATTCTTATCAACTTATTATTTTTGGTTTGACCAATGAAGTACTCTCCTTGATCGTCAACACCTTGGTTGTCGGTGATTTTTTTCAACGACAGATATGGGTGAGACTTTAGGAACTTCTTGCTTTTATTATCATAACCATACTTTTCAGAATCGCTCTGTTTCAAAACAGTTGAAGTTTCGTTTAGAACGCGATTGCGTATGGCAAGATTTGAAGATAGCAATGAGGCCATAGGGATAAAAGCAATCAAAAAAACTGTGGCGATTGTTGACAGAATTATTTTGTTCAATTCGATCCTCCATAGTTAGTGCTTCCAGCTAGATGATACCACCAAAAGAGGATTGAAAATTATTTAAGTTTTTCTGAAAAATATAGTCTAACTTAATAATGTCAAAATAACTCTGCTTAATCTTTTTGATAACTCAAGTAATTTTTCGTAAGTTGGATCATCTTTAGATTTTTCAAGTTTAGTTTTGATCTGTTTTTGTTCAAAGGATGAGAAATAGGTCTTTAAGTCATGATTTCCATAGAGTACGACTAATAAGGCAAAAGTTTCTGGAGAAATTTTGTCCGCAGTTAGAATCTCTTTTCTGACTTCGGATACTAATTCTTGTTTGACTCTGATATCGGGAATATAGTTGTTAGTTTTGAAAACTAGGCCAGTAGTAGCCTTAGTTACATCAACTTTTGTAACTAATGAATCACCGATTTCGTTATAGATCTGTTTAGTGATATTTTCTTTAGTCGCCATCGCTCTGAGTACGTGTGTCACACTCTTACCCTGATTACGATTGATGATCTGGAAAAATTCATTTAGATATGTCTTATCGTCTGGCAAAACCTTATTGATGATGACACTATTATCGGTTAGATCAATAATGTCGTTTAAAGCTAGATCAAAAAAGGAACTCGCAGCCAAGTAAGCACGTCGTCTAGTATTTTTGAAAATGCGAATGCTGCCTTTTTCATTGCACGATAAAATAAAATATTTTTGAGGAATATTTAAATTCATATGGTGCTCCTTAATTAGATACTAGCTCAGACTGTTTGGCTAGCGTCAGTTTGATTTGTGGTACTAATAATTCTTCTAATAGGTTGTAACCTTTGCTGGTGAAGTGCAAACCATCAGTCTGCAATAGTTTTTGAACTGAATTGGAATTAGACATTTCGTGCAATAGATCAATATAAGCAATATCTGACTCTTTTCCAATGTGTTCAGTGACTAAATCAAATTGCAATTGTCTGGTCCAAGGACGACTAGGTACTTTGTGCCAATCTGTGTATGGCGGTGAAAGTAAAACGATTTTATCTTTGCCAACGGTATCGATGATAGTTGATAGGTTTGAAGCAAACTTTCCGGGCTTGATCTCGTCGCTAGTTGAGATATCGTTAGCGCCAAAGCCAAGAATCAATAAATCGGGATGCAGATCCAAAATATTCTGTTGAATATTTGAAACAGCATTACTAGTCTTATATCCTGGGATCGATAAGTTTATCACTTTGTCTTCAGGAAAATGCTTACTGATACGATCGGTCAATGCATCAGTGATTTTTCCGTCTGAATAACCGGCGAAAATCGAATCTCCGAATAATACTATTTTTTTCATATGTGTTCCTTCTAAAAAATGTTCTATACTATACTAGAATACCAGAAAATTGGTAAAAGTTAATTAACTATTAGGTAAGTAGGTTCATAATTATGAAAGAATTGTCGAACTATAACGAATTCTCCCGTGAGGAATGGAAGCACTTCCATGGCGAATATAATAAACAGGCTATCACTAACGGCGAATTGCGCAAGATTAAATCACTTGATGATGAAATCTCAATTGAAGATGTTAGGTCTGTTTATGCTCCCGTCCGCCATCTACTTCATATCTATTTGAAGAATTATCGAAAATTAACTAAGCTAAAGAATGACTTTTTGGACCACTCCAATAAAAAAGTTCCCTTCATTATAGGAGTCTCTGGATCAGTTGCTGTCGGTAAAAGCACTACTGCCAGATTGTTGAAAATCATGCTTGAGAGGGCTTATCCGCAATATACAGTCGCCCAAATGACAACGGATGGTTTTTTGTATCCTAGTAAAGTCTTGAAAGAAAAGGGCTTGATGGATAAAAAGGGCTTTCCACAAACTTATGATATGCCAAAACTCTTGAAGTTTTTAAGTGATGTTAAAACACAGAGCGGTCCAATTCGTTATCCATTATACTCACATAATATTTACGATATTATCCCTGATAAATATGAAGAGATCGATAGTCCTGATATTTTGATCGTTGAAGGTATCAATGCACTGCAATTGACTCAGAATACCAGAATTTTTATGAGTGATTTTTTTGATTTCTCCATCTATATAGACGCTGACGTCAAAAATATCGAGAAGTGGTTTTTAGCTCGTTTTGAAATGCTGTTGAGTTTGGCAAGGAATGATCCAAATAGTTACTATTATCAATTTACACAGCTTCCTGAAAAAGAATCACTGCAAATGGCAAAGGATGTTTGGCAAAATATTAATTATCCAAATTTGTTGAATTACATCCGACCTACCAAAACACGAGCCGATTTGATCTTACATAAATCAGATGATCATCAAATTGATAAAATTTATTTACGTAAGTACTAGTAAAAAGTGACATGAGGTAGGATTTTAGATACAATAAAATAAATCAAACTAGGGGGAAATTGGATTTGAACAAACAATGGCCAGATGCAGACAGCATCATTGTTTTGGATTACGGTAGTCAATACAATCAATTGATCACTCGTAGAATCAGAGATATTGGCATATATTCTGAATTACTTCCAAACACAATCACTGCCGCTGAAATTAAAGAAATTAATCCAAAAGGTATTATTTTATCAGGTGGACCAAACTCGGTTTATGATAAAGAAGCCTTTTCAATTGACCAAGATATCTACAAACTAGGCATTCCTATGCTTGGTATTTGTTATGGTATGCAACTAATGGCTTACAACTTGGGTGGTAAGGTAGAATCAGCTGATAATCGTGAATACGGTAAAGCTGACATCGAAGTGACTGATGAAAATGCAGCTATTTTTAAGGACTTGCCTAAGAAACAATATGTTTGGATGAGTCATGGTGACTTAGTTCGCGAAGCTCCTACAGGCTTTAAAGTTACCGCTACAAGTAAGAATGCACCAATTTCATCAATCGCTGATGATGAACGTAAAATGTACGGTGTTCAATTCCATACAGAAGTTAGAAATACTGAATACGGTATGGACATTTTAAAGCACTTTGCTTTTGATGTTTGTGAAGCAGAAGCTAACTGGTCAATGGATGACTTCATTAACCAACAAATCGAAAAAATTCGTGCAACAGTTGGCGACAAAAAGGTTCTTTTAGGACTTTCTGGTGGTGTTGATTCATCTGTTGTTGGTGTCTTATTGCATAAAGCAATAGGTACACAACTAACAAGTATCTTCGTTGATCATGGTCTATTACGTAAAGGCGAAGCCGATCAAGTTATGGCAAGTCTTGAAGGTAAATTTGGTTTGAACATCGTTAAAGTTGATGCTCAAAAACGCTTCTTGGACAAATTAGCAGGAGTTTCTGATCCTGAAAAGAAACGTAAGATCATTGGTAACGAATTTATTCAAGTGTTTGACGAAGAAGCTACTAAGTTACATGGTATCGACTTCTTAGCCCAAGGAACACTTTATACAGACGTTATCGAAAGTGGTACAAGTACCGCTCAAACAATCAAGTCTCATCATAATGTCGGTGGACTTCCTGATGACATGCAATTCAAGTTGATCGAACCATTGAGAACATTGTTCAAAGATGAAACTCGAGAATTAGGTGAAAAACTAGGCATGCCACATGACCTCGTTTGGCGCCAACCATTCCCAGGGCCAGGCCTTGGAATCCGTGTTATCGGTGAAGTGACCGAAGATAAGCTTAAAATCGTTCGTGACTCAGATTATATCTTGCGTGACGAGATCAAAAAAGCCGGCCTAGATAAAGAAATCTGGCAATACTTTACAGTATTACCAGGCTTTAGAAGTGTCGGTGTTATGGGTGATGGTAGAACATACGATTATACGATCGGAATTCGTGCCGTTACATCAATCGATGGTATGACGGCTGACTTCGCTAAGATCGATTGGGATGTGCTTCAAAAAATCTCAGTAAGAATCGTAAACGAAGTAGATCATGTCAATCGTGTAGTGTATGACACTACTTCTAAGCCACCAGCAACTATTGAGTGGGAATAGGCGAAATTAGCTTATAAGAACTTTTATATCAACGTTTTGATGGCTACCTACCTGCTTGTGCAACTTCTGGTGGTAACAGCGTTGTTTTAAATCTGCACCACATCTGTTCTAGCCGTCGAACGGTAGAACAGAACAAAATCAGTTTTACACTCAAGCGCTTGTGCTTTCTTCCAATCGGAAAGAAGCTCAAGCGCTTTTGCGTTCAGTGGGGTTGAGAAAGTTGGATATGAATGCGGGTCATGATGGTTCCTTCCAAGGTAATCGGTAATTTGCGGATGCAGTTTAACCATGTAAGGATGTTATTATGTTCAGTAACTTAATTGCTTGACAATGATATGTTCTATGGATATTATACATCTAAGGACTTTATATATCTACGGAATTAGGAGGAGAGAAATTGGTCTCAACAGTTTTACTTTTAGGTGGTAATGGTTATCTCGGAAAAGAATTGACACGACAATGGCATGAGTTGGATCCAAGTGCGCAATTTGTTATTTTGTCGCGTTCTGGGCGTAGTTCAATGAATATGGAGGGAGTGACAAACATAGCGGTTAATGTCACAGATTTTTCAGCAGTTAAATCAGTGATCCCTGCTCAAGTTGATTACGTGGTTGACTTAATTGGACGACCGGAGAAAGATGCTTTTAAGTCTGTTCGTGTTAACGATATTCCCGCACAAGTGATGCAGCAAATTGCGGAACAGTATGGTGCTCATGTCATGGGCTTCATCGGTGGGAAGCTAGGACCTAAAGCATTTCTTCAAACGAAGGACAAACTGATTCGTCAGCTCCAGACTAGCTCAGTACCACTGGCATATGTTGAACCAACGTTAGTGTATGGTGCAGGGCGCAGAGATTCGATGACTAAAATGGTACCCTTATTAAAGTTTTTGGGATTATTCGTTCATAACATGCGTCCAGTTAAGATTGAGACAGTTATTGCCGACTTACTGAATCAACTGCTTGCTTATGGTGCAGCGGAGAAAATTGATGAAAATTAACCGTAGTGTTGAGCAAGGCGTGTACGTGATGTTGATGTTGGCATTGCAAAAAGGACATACACCAATCAAAAGTCAGGTGCTTAGTACACGACTAGAGGTGTCGGACTCGTACCTTAAAAAAATTCTTCGTAAACTAGTTGTTGCAGAACTGGTTAACTCTAGTGCCAGTAAAGATGGCGGTTTCACCCTAGGATGTGACATTACGGCAGTTTCCTTATTGGACGTTTGTACTGCAGTGGATGCCACGGATCAGCTAATTATGCCTGAGTTGAACTTAGCTAATCGCGTTTTTCCCGGAGACGAAGTTCACATTGCACAAAGTCAAGAAATAGTTAATCATGCTTTTTCGGACGCACAGTCGGCGTTTAACACAGAACTAGCACAAGTAAAGTTGAGTTCTTTACTGGAGCGTAGCAGCTTCCAGCACGGTGTCGTAGACTGGGCGACGTTAATTTAAAACGATAATTGCAGTATCTACAAAAGAACACCAGATTTCGTGTTGGAAAATCGACGCTTTTTTCACAAGCACGTAATTACGGAACCTTTTTATATATAATAAAGTGAGTTAAGTATTGACTCCCGATTCTTTTATATGAAACTGTCAAAATGTGTATTTCGTGATATCTGTTGAACAATTTACTGGGGGTAATAAGATGACAGATCTACGTCAATTCAAAAGTCAACGTGACATTCAAGCTGGATTGATTATGAATCTTACTAAAAAGCACTTTTCTGAAATAACGGTAAATGATATTTGCACTCAAGCGTTGGTTGGGCGCAGTACCTTCTATCATCATTATGTCGATAAGTATGCACTACTTGATGAGATGGTCACGCAACGTGCCACTATATTCGATCAATTATTAGATAAGCGTGTAACAGATATCACGCGAGATGAACCTCTACTAGCACTGTATCAGCAATTAAAAAGTGACGCGCAGGCTATTGTTTGTCTGCTACAAGTTCATGAAAAAGATAGCAATCTTAGTGACTGCTATCTTGATAGTCTGGCGCACCATGCGCAAGCACTGTTGCCGCAGATGACCTTGGCGATTCCTAAAGAATTTGCCATTGAATTATATTCGACCACTGCGCTGACTGCAATCAGTTGGTCTTTGCGACATGGTCAACCAGAGGTGATTTCTCATTTCATGAATCAACTGTTTAATCTGGTACTTAGTACGGAAGCGTGATCAGGTGCTGATTGGTGTTGGTATCGTGATTTGCAAGGGCTTCAATGCAGTGTGGATCATTTGCCACTTCATGAACCCATCCTAAACTGGTGATCGCAGCTTTGCGGCTAGTGCAGATGCCTGGTGTTAACATTTCCTCCCATGAACGGGTAGCGTAACCAACATCGGCGGCCAGTAGGACATACTGGCCGTCTCGACCGCGCACCATTGTGGAAGACATTCCCGTTGCATGACCTGGGGTATGAATTTGAAGTAGACTACCATCGCCGAAGACATCAAAGCTTTCGCCAGTAGGCCCGACGCCAGTATTTTTATATTGATAGGTTTGAACGTTAATGCCGCGCCATTCACTTGGCAGGTAAACTAGTGGAAGATGATTGGCAACGCGCCATTCCGGGGAGGACACCAAAATTTTTTTTGCTTTAGCGACATGTTTTAAACCACTGACATGGTCGCAGTGCAGATGACTTAATAGGACATAATCGAGGTCTTCAGGTTGATAGCCTAAAGCCTTTAAACGTTCATCAACCGCCCATCCGTTTGGTAGATAACCTGTGTTAATCTGAACTTGGGGACCTAGCTCTGCCCAGTTGCTCGTGCGGACTTGTTTGTTCCATCCAGTATCGATTAGGACTAAGCCTTTGGGGTGTTCAATCAGATAACTTGAGACAGGCAAGGTGATTTGATTTTTCTCTGAACGAAATAATCCGGTGAAAGCAAGTGGATTGCGATATATGCCGTGAAAGGGTAAAGCTTTGTCGACTTTAACTAGCCCAGTGTGCAAAACGTGGATCTTAATTTGATTGGTCAATGATGTGCCTCCGATTAGTTGATGACATGATCATACAATCAATATCAATTTGTGGGTAGAATCAATATTTCTCTTAAGTGTGCCAAAAGAGACAAAAGAGAACAAAAATGTCTCTTAAGTAACACTTTTAGTAAAAATGATTGTATTGTAGGTGGTTCTTATATTTAATTACACGCTTAGCCGGATACTCACGGTCGCAGTATTAGCAAGCTCCGACATGTTTCAGATGGGTAGACTACTCACCAAGATTGTCACCTTAACCTTCATCTTCGACTACCTACCTTACTTAATCATTCGTAAAGTTCGTAGCTGCAACTCCGCTATACAACCAGAAAAACGACAGAACTCGACACGTCCAACTACACTAGTTTTAGCGTGAAAGGTCGTACCGGTTTTTTTAAATACTATCAGTGATAATCCAATTATTACTTTGCCTGGAAAGAGTCAGGGTATATTGCGATACCACACTCATGCTGCTGTCAGTATCAAAGTACTTAACAGAGAATCTTATGCGTTATGCCGTAGTTATGATTAGTTAGATCGAGCGGGACTATAGCCAGAGCCACCGATGTCCAGATCTACACTGTGCTCAATACAGAGAAGGCGACCTTGCCGTCCACTTTCTTCATCTACATTCCATTGTTAGTCCAATGCAAATCATTGAATAGATGCAGGTGCTAGGTGGTTTGACCAGGAAGTTGACCAAGGTGTTGGCAATGGCCATTGAGAGGTCTACGCTTACTGTTGATATGAACTTTTCTCCAAGTTATCGTGCAATTCCTATGCCGCTTCCAAAACTGTTTCTTGTGATACAATTAAATTCATTAAAATTCAAAATACTTGAACAACGTCTATTTGAGCTCATTCGGTTTTCTGGTAGTCTCGAGTGGAAATAAATCAAACTTTGTATTCTAGAATATAAATGTAAAAAAATATAGACAAGTATTCAGTTGAAATCTGGATACTTGTCTATATTTCTTTAGTTAATTTAAATGAAATTATTTATAAATCACTTTCTTCATTGACCCGATCTTAGGCGTGGATAATAGAGATTTTAAAACCAAATACTAATAATTATGTAAAGGCGTCAATATATTGACAATTGAAAAATAATTAATACAGTTGTTAAATTCCTTTTGGAGGAATGTATATATATGGAACATCAAAAGCAAAAAAATGTAGAAATTCATAATAATTTAAAAGGGATCATGGCTGAACGGCAAATTTCTATTTCAAAATTAAGTGAGTATTCTGAAGTATCACGAGGTACAATCAGTAGAATTTATAATAATTCTAGAGCCAATATAACTTCAGATGTATCATTTGCATTGAGTGGAGTTTTAAATGTTAAATGTGATGAATTACTTTCAAAAGTTTATAAATTAATAATTTCAGACGATCCTAATGGATTCACCAATGAAAATATATCTATTTTGGACTCTAAGATAAAGGCTTGTAATCTACCATCGTTAAAATATGAAGTTTATTCAGGCAATAGATCTATGAATTTTCAAATGCAATATAGTTCTAATAGAAGATTTTATTTAAGTGGTAACATGCGATTTGAGTTTATCAGTATACCTAAATTAACTATTATAAATTTTGGCTTGATAAAAAATAGACCATTCATAGATTTAGAAAATTATGTATTTATTTTTAGTAAATATCTTGAATGTTTTCTAGAATATTCTAAGAAAATTAGGATTGGCATAATAGAGATGCGACTTGTGATGTCTGAAACGTATAATGAAACTGGAGATATAGAAATTGATATTATGAAAAAGCTGGGCTTTCGTTATGATACTGATAAATATAACTCTAGGCTTTACCAAAATATGATTGTGAATCTATTTAAACAATCTGATTAATGACAGTTTATACAATATCGAAACATAAGAGCCTTATGTAATTAAATTCTTAATTTAGATATGAAATTCAATCTAGATACATAAATTCAATATTTTCCCACTCCAAATCACCTCCAATCCATCCCTCACACTATATTTAAAAGTAATTCAGTGTACACTATTATTAAAAGCTTAAATTACAATATTGGGGGAAAAGACATGAATTTTAAGTGGTGGACTAGAGATAATAGTTTGGAACTATTAATGATCACCATAGGTTGTGCCATCTATGCCTTTAGTTTGGATATGATTTCTGTTCCCAATGGCTTAGCTGACGGTGGCCTGAGCGGGATTACCTTGATCATTCGTTATTTCTTTAATATCAATCTTGGCGTGAGTACTTTAGTACTTAATATTCCACTGATACTAATTGGATTTCGTTATTTAGGAAAGCGTATCATGTTCTACACGCTTTATGGGGCCGTTTGTTTATCACTATTTTTAATGTTCTGGTCTCATCAGACTATCATTGGTCCATTACCATTTAAGCATGATTTATTATTGTCATCCCTTTCAGCCGGAGTATTATCCGGATTTGGAATTGGACTGGTTTTCCGTTATAACGGTACAACTGGTGGTAGTGATATCATCGCACGTATTGGTCAGATGAAATTTGGTATGTCATCTGGTAAGGGAATTTTAATCATAGACTATTTGGTATTGTTCTTATCACTTTCATATTTGGATTTTTATCACATAATGTATTCATTGATCGTTAGTTACGTATTGGCCAAAATGATAGATCTAGTACAGGAAGGTCCTAATCGTGCCAAAGCATTGTTCATTATATCGGATAAACATCAAGAAATTGCTAAGTTAATTGATGTTAAACTTGAACGTGGTCTAACTTATCTGAACGCTGAAGGTGGATATAAAAATGATGAAAAGAAAATTATTTATCTGATGATTCAACCACGTGAAGTGCCGCAAGTTAAAAAACTGATCAAGTCTATTGATTCCAAAGCTTTTGTTACGGTACTTGATGCACATGAAGTTTTTGGTGAGGGATTTAGTTATCAACGAAAAAGATATCACGTTGGTTCAAATAAGTAATAAAAAATTGACGAAAAAGCACCTAGACCAATCATAGTCTAGGCGCTTTTTTTACATCTGGGTTCATGGAAAGAAATCTCTGAAGGTGGAAGTGCACATGATGGTCAAGGAGTTCATGAGATGCCATTGACTGGTCAAAAGTTAAATATTACAAAAAATAAAATCAATGATAGTCAAATTTCAATGAATCAAAAAGATGGCGGAGTAACATATTTTACAGATCGAAATGAATCTGAGCCAGCTACCTTTGATGAGTCAGAATCACTTAATGTAAGTGCGACAATTGGGGCGCAACTGTATACAATTGAATTTTCCCCTAAAGGAGTACCGGTGGATAATGATAATCCTAATAAGGAACATATTATGATTCGTTCCAGTAATAATAGTTTTTACGAAATATTTGAAAGAGAATAGAAAAACAGTCGCCGAAAAAACGGTGACTGTTTTTTTACATCTCACTCAAGTCCAACAGATTATTCTTAGAATCATGATACATGATAGCGGCTGAACCCATATCTCTAAGTTCGCGCCACGATTTCTCTTGTTGAGGTGTAAAGACGAGTTTATAGGTAATACGAAGATAATTAACGGCACTGGCCGCACGTGCTGTTAGGTCACTAACGTCAGCGCCTTCATCGAGACGTTTGTAAGCTTTAAATAACGGTCCTTGTAATCGACTATCAGTCGTCGAGTTGTATAAATCTTTTATTAGCTTTTTTGCTTGGCTTAGTTGATCATTTTTTTCAGTCATTTTATTACTTATTAACAAATCCATCATAACGTTTTTTATTTAAGACATGATCGATTTCACCAATATATTCTAGATACTTACTATCCTTGAAGAAACCATGTTTGAATTTGTATAGACCGTCACTTACGTCAAATCCAAAGATCCCACCAAAGTCATAACGTTCTTTGTGATCCGCAATGGCATGTTCTATCATGGCCCATTGTAGAAGATGTGGTGCCATAAAGTTACGGTGAGAATTTAAACTTCCACCATACATGTACCAAGCTTTATCACCATATTCAAAACAAATTGATCCGGCAATTACTTCGCCATCAACAGAAGCTAAGTAAATGTTCATCATATCTTTACCAGAGAATGCTTCTACCATACGATCAAAATATGCTTTAGGACGGTATGTAATGTCATGGCGGTCACTCATTACTTTGTAAGTTTCATAGAATTGATCCATGAATTCCTGTGTGTCACCACTTTCGATAGTAACACCCTTACGTTTAGCTAAACGGATGTTGTAACGTGTCTTAGAATGGAATGACATTAAAATATCTTCTGGATCAGCATCTTTAATATCCATAACAAAGTTGAAACGAGGTTGGATAGTACTGTGTGCTTCACTTAATGGAAGATTTCTATTTCTCAAAGTGTAGCCATGATCGGCTAATTTACTATCTAATTTTTCGTTAAATGGAACTTCAGGATCGATTCTTAATAGGAAACAGTTGTTTTCCTTTAAAACAGGGTCAGCTTCAGCAACTAAAGCGTCTAAAGTATCAACGTTGAAATCATCACCAACGTAACCTTTTGAACAATATGCAAGTCCGTTGATAGTTAAAATTGACATGGCAGCAGTAGGGTTGTCGATATCACCTAAATAAACATAAAAGCCATCCCAGTTACTCTTAACGTGTCCCCATTCGAGTGTTTGAGTAATTGAAGTAAAATCAGCTCCCTTGATGTAATCTTGATATTTCTTTATTTCTGGATCATTTTTTGTAAGTACAGGCATTATAGGTTCTCCTTGTTAGTAAAATACGTTTGATATCGTTGCCAATATTGGTGGTAATACTTATAAAGTCGCCAATTACGTTTGATGGACTTATCTAGTGAATTGTAGAGCGTATAAGAATACTTCTTTTGTTGAATCAATTTTTTAACTTTAGCTTTGATCTTATCGTTTTCGATATATTTTACGGCCAGCTTCTTTGGAACTCCGAGCCATAAATGATCAGCTTTAGCAGCAACTGTTTCAGTAAAGGGTTTATTTAATGCTAGGTCATTAACAACTTCTGCAAAAATATTGTAACCACTGGCAGTTGTGAAATAACTAGAACGACCAGGACGTACGTTAACGTCAAAAGCTTTGAATTCTTCGTCTCTGGCATCATATTTCAAATCGAAATTAACAAATCCATGAAATTTAATTGTTTCAAGAAAGTTCTTTATTTGTTTGTAAAGTTTTTCATTGTAGTCATTAACAATGGCAACATAATTACCTATTAAATTAGGTGTTACATCTTCTAAGACAGGATGACCTAGTACCATCATACGTACTTGTCCGTTGTGATCTACATAGGCGTTTAACGTACGCATATGACTATCATCGCCAGGAATGAACTCTTGTAAGATCATCGTGTCAGAATATCCAGCTTGATAGATTTTATCGACTGTTGAACTTAATTCGTCAGCGTCATCAAGGATGAAGGCTTTTTTCTTTCCATCAAAGTGTAATCCAAGGTATTCAGTTGTATTTGCTGGTTTTAAAGCTATTGGAAAGTCGAATTTAGAAATAAAGTTGTGATAATTGTCAGCAGTGATTAACTGTGTACCTGGAATTGGTAAGCCTGTTTGTTCAGCTAACTTATAGAATTTATCTTTGTGAGTTAATGAAGTGAGCAATTCCTGATCAATGAAAGGAACGTCAAAAAGACCCTCAAGCTGACTTTTATTACGAATTACTTGTTCAGCGTATTGATCGCTGGCAGCAATTATAATCAAGTGTTGATAGGTTTTCTTTAATTCCTTACCTGTTTCGTTAAGTGCGTTAACGAATTCCTCATCGTTAGTAAAGTGTTTGACAATAACGTTTAGAATTTTTGAATCCCTAGTCATGATCAGATTTCCACGGCCAAAACAAGTTGGTTTGATGTGAAAAGCCTCATGCAGTGAACGCGCAATTCCATAGGCGTTGTTATCTGTCCCCAAAATTATTGGCATAAAAGTTTCTGTTTGTACCATCATACATCCCCTAATGATTTTTTCATCAGTTTATAGTTTGAATAAATAGAGTCAATTGAATCCTCAATTCTAAATGGTATCACAGAAACCATTACTATAGGAAATAATTTTCCGGTTTTAGAGACTGTGTCCTCATAAAATGATATAAAAATTTGAATAAATTAAGTTAATTTTGAATCAATATAGAATATATGAATGTATTAAACATTATTCATCGATAAAAGTTCAATTATTACGGAAATTAAGCTAGATACCAGGAATAATTGCTTATATAAATAAAATCGTTTCATTTTAATAAATCCTGTTTAATCATGATTTTAGTAGATGTACAATTTAGACGTTAAATTTAGGGAAATGGGAGATTGGTATAATGAAATTTAGATCAAAATCAGTCGCAATTATAGCAGCATTGGCTATGGCAACTACTGGAGCAGTCACTGCTTTATCAAGCACTACACAAGTAGATGCTGCAACTGTTGCCACAGTTCATGCCGGAGTTACAGCAAGACTCTATACGGCAGATGGTGTTATGGTTTCTAATCGTGCACTTGCACCAAGCACACCATGGCAAGTTGGCAAAACGGCTACTATTAATGGGGAAACGATGTATCAAGTTTCTACAGATGAATATCTTCGTGCATCAGACTCAACCTTGACTGGACAAGATACCCCAGCTCCAACACCATCAAGTACTTTAATAGCAACTGTTGGTAATAAAGCAGCTCCACTGTATCTAACAGCTACAAAAGGAGATCCACAACCATACAGTGAACTTGGTGCTAATACATCTTGGAAGGTTAGTCGCGTTGTAACAAATGGGACTGACACATTCTATGAAGTTTCACTAGGTGTATTTATAAAGGCCACAGATTCTAGTTTGAATATGACACCAACAAATGTTGAAACTTATTCCGGATTTACACCCTATTTAGGATATAAATAACGCTAAAGATGGCCATTATTGGTCGTCTTTTTTCATATGGACATTTATATAAATGTAGTTCTATTAATTCATAATTTGTTATATAATCGAATCGCATACTTAATTTCAAAAAAAATTAATATTTAAAGAATTAAATGGGGATCAAGCAACAGACAAAAGTGGGGGAGAATCATGCAAACTAAAAAATTAAAGCTGGCAACTTTATTATTTACTGGAGCACTTATTTTGGCCGGATGTAGTAGTCAAAGTCAAAGCAACAATAATAATTCTGATAATAAAGCAACGACTTCAAAAGTAAGTAATCATAAATCTACTACTAGAAATAAGCAGGGGGATACGCTTTGGGATAGTAGTAAGGATAGTAAACTAAAGAATTTTATCGACCAATGGGCACCGACTATGAAACAATCATATGTTAAATATAATGGAACTAATTCTTTGAAGACTTCAACTGGAACTAGATATCCAGATGATTTGTCGAAAGTAACCATTGAAGGTGCTAATACGTCAATCGGCTGGAGTAAAGATGGTGAAGGTAACTACGATTATGATGTCGTCGCAATTTATAACTACGATGGAACCGTCCCACCATTGCCAAATCACATTACGTACTTCTTTACTTTCCATAAAGGACAACCAATTGTTTTAGTAGATCAAAGTCGTGACGGCACACCTAATCTAAAGGAAACAGAAAATAATGACGTTAAATCGGCCTTTTCTAATATTGCGGCTGGTAAGAGTGCGGAGACAACGACTTCAAATGATTCCAATAGTAATCAGGCATCGTCTAATAAGAGCACTACTTCAAAAGTCACCGATCCTAATAAAATAGGATTAATGGTTTATCAGTATGCTAGACCTAAGGATGACGGTATCGCTATGGAACCTGATTTAGGAGTATATACAAGTGATGGCAAGTATTGGATCGGAATAGGTACCTTAGCATCTAGTGTTGCCTATAAATTCAGTGGAGATACAGTCACTTACTATACTAAAGACTTTAGTGGTGGACAGTCTGATGCGGATGCACCCTTAATACCGCATGATGTTAGTTTGAAGGAATTGGAAGATCAATTTTATTCAACTAATGCAGATAAGCAAAATGTTGATTCAGTAGCAGATCAAATGCCTGCTGTTTCAGGAGAGTAATTAAAATAAATAGAGCTTCAGAAATCCTAATGTTAAAGGAATTCTGAAGCTTTATTGTTTTAAATAGAATCTTTAGATACAAATTTAGTATTAGGATTTGATCCTGAGTAATTATATAACGCATTGAATTGACCTAATGTATCATAGTTCCAGTCTGCATCAAATGATGTTGCGTTACCACTGATACCTAAACCAACATTAGGACCAGAGTAGATCAATGCGGCACGATGTCCGAAATGACCAGATTGTCCAGGAGCAGTCAGATTATTTGATTCGTCATACCATTGTGACAATAGGTAGTAGGCTGTATCTTTGTCAGATTTAACGTTGGCCCATTTGATCAAGTAATCAAATCCAGCACTTGAGAGATTTTCTGAAGTTTCTCTAGAGGCTGTTGTGTGATCTAGTGTGTTACCAACTTGTTGATTAGCACGTTGTTGTGCATAGTTCATCATGTCTGATGTTACAGTGACTGATGCAGTTCCATTAGCCTTGTGCAAAGCATTCAAATATTCGCCAAAGTACTTATTGATATTTTCCATGTTTGGTTTATAGTTATTTACTTCCATACCAGTATTAGGATCAATATCCTTATTAAGATCAGTTAGATGATCTACTTGTACATGAGGAAGAGTACCTTCGTCGCCGTGAACTTGATAATTGTATAAGTTTACATATTGATGGTTAGAAATTTGATAGTATGTTTTACCTGTTGATGCTTCAAAGACAACTTTTGAAACCACCCAATCAGAAAAATGATCAACATGACCATTAACTGAACCATCACGGTCATCATAAGTATCAGCACCATATTGTTCAACTAATATGTCTACCGAGCTTTGACTTTGGTCGTCATTGCTTCCTGTCAAACTAGCAGTATCAGTTGATTTCAAGTATTCGTTTGTTGAAACCTGATAGTAGTCGATACCATTCATTTGAATAGTTTTACCAACTTGCCAAGGTGTGTTTGCAGCAAGACCTCTATTTTGAACTAAGTTACCATTCTGTGTGTATAGACGCGTTACAGCAATGTTCTTTGTTGTAGCAACTTCTGCGGCATCAGCGTTATTGCTTAGTGCAGAACTAGTAGCAAATGCAGCCAAAGCTAACCCAGATACAGTTAGTGACTTTAATAATAATGACCTCATTAGTTTCCCCCTATAACTTAATAATTCTCTTATTAAGGATTACAAATCCTATATTAAGTTAAATATTTGACTCTTTCAATATATTTTTAAAATTGATATAAATGTTTGAATAAGCTCTTTTATTTGACAAAATATATTTAAAAGGTGGAATTTATTTTGAATGTAACTACATATGACAAAACGACAAATTTCAATTGGTTAAAAGCCATTGTGTTACTGAATTTATAAAATATTCGATATAGGAATTATTTTTACTATTAAAATATTTCGTTGATTTTGCATTGTTGCGTATATATACTAAAATCAGGTTCCATATAAAAGTATTTTCGGGGGATTCAATATGAATAAAAAAACAATAGGTAGTTTGTTTATTGCTGTAATGGCTGCATTAACTGTTGGAATTTTTAGTAATTCAACAGATGTTTCAGCATCTGGAGTTGCAACTACATTCGACCATATTACACGTATGTATAACAAAGATGGAGATTTAATAACTAATCGTGCTCTAGGTGCCAATACTCCATGGCAAGTTGGAATTTTTGCTGAGATAAATGGGGAAAAAATGTACCAAGTTTCTACAAATGAATTTGTCAAAGCTTCGGAAACTAGTTATGAAGGACAAACTATTAATAATGAAATCGAGGCTATGAATTTAGTTAAATCTCAAAATCCTTCAATGTCAGATGATCACAGTGATTATTACTTTTCATATAATTACGGCATGTGGGATTCAAGCAAGGGTAAAGCATATTATGTAACGTATGTTAGGGATGTATTACCAGGTCTTCCAGCGGGATGGACTAATTGGACTGTTTATCCAGATGGTACTGTTTTAGACGGAAAACCAAGCGAAAACTAGAATATGATGGAGTTTTTTTAACATCTAACACAACAGTTCTAGTTTTATATAAAATTAAATTAGTAAGAGTATTAAAAAATAATTGTGGCGATATTAAATCATACTGTTGATACGGTATGATTTTTTAATTTCAGATTGTTCAAGTAATAATAGTCCATTAAGTAATCTACTTACTATTTGTTCAAGTTCTATTTTGTTAAACTTGTATCGTTTTCTTCTACACTATCTTTAATATCTCGGTTATATTCTTGGTAGCACTCATGTTACGTTTTCCCCTTAAAACAAAAAATTTGATGGGCATATTTTTATCCTTAATAAGATCAAGATACTATACTGACGGTGAGAGAGAAATCTCTCACGATTACTTTAGAAACTTGATTTCAGGACGTCAACTCAGCTTTCCCTTACCGTGAGTTGACGTTTTATTTTGTATTTTTTATGAAAAATTCAATAGCTGTATTCTTTGTACAAAATTTAGCAAGGACATATACTCAAGTTGAGAGAGTCGTACTCCCTCAAAGATTTACGTTTCCTTAATGTTTCCCTGATTGCCGACCCAAACTTCCCGTGGGTCGGTATTTTTTTGACCACTTATTCGGTAAAAGTAACCACTTGGTCAAATTTACTATGAAGTAACTGGTATATGTGGTGTAATACTTTTATCGAAAGGGTTGTGGGATGTGAAAATAAGGGTAGATGTTTCGCCGAAGTATTCAGAAAAAGAGATCGTGATCAAATCTCCTGAAGAAGATGACGAATTGAAGAAAATCGTAGATAAAATCAAAAATATTGAAAGTGAATTCAGTCAGATAAATGGTTATCTAAATGAAACGGTTTATTCATTGGATTTAAAAGAGATACTATTTTTCGAGACTAATGATCGCAATGTCTATGCTCACACTGAAAACAACGCCTTTTTGATTCATTATCGACTATATGAATTGGATAATAATTTACCAGATAGTTTCTTGCGAGTGTCAAAATCATCAATTATCAATATTGATGAAATCATTTCATTATCACGATCGGTGACGGGAAACTTAGTTCAATTTAAAAACACCTATAAAACGATATACGTTTCAAGAAGGTTTTTAAAGGAATTAAAAAATAGATTAAATCAAAGGAAGTTTTAAGGATGAGAAATAGAAATGGGATCTTTTGGGGGCTGTTCATGTTGTTGAGTGCTGGTATTCTGATTGTCAGTCAGATGCACTTGATCAGCTATACGTTCGGCTTCTGGACCGTAGTTCTAACGATATTTTTGGTAGCTGTTTTGATAAAAAGTTTAGTTTATTACGCAATACCGGGGACAGTTTTTTCTCTGGCATTTCTGGCAATTTTATATGCTAAGCCACTTGGTATAACAGCAATTGTTCCTTGGACAGTACTAGGTGCGGCATTATTGATTTCAATTGGATTGTCATTTATATTTCATCCATTCATAATTAAACATCGTTTTCGTAATATGAGATATTATGACCATGTTGGTCATTGGCATAATGCTAGAGTTCATACACGTGTTGGACACCATGTTGATGTAGAAACAGTTGATCAACCGGATGTTAATGTCAGTGTTCGTATGGGCAGTAGTGTTAGATACGTAACTTCAGATGATTTTAAGGAAGCTAATATTGATGTTTCAATGGGTAATGCCAAGGTTTATTTTGAAAATGTTACGGTTCAGGATACAGCAGTAATCAATGTTAATGTTTCGCTTGGTGGAGTTGATTTGTATGTTCCTAAAAATTGGAATATCGTCAAAGAAATTGATGATAATAGTATGAGCGGTTTAATTGAAGAGGGAAATCCTGAAATTACTGAAGACAGTCCTACTGTTACAGTTCATGGTTATATTTCTCTGTCAGGTTTAAAAATAACTTATATATAAAAATAAGAGAGTATGACAAAATATAACTTTTTCCACTTAAATCAAAGAGACAATATAATCCAATCGGATTACATTGTCTCTTTATTATTTAACTATATTTGATTTTATGCGATCATCAGAAATTTCTTTGGGCGTAAATACTTCACTTGTTTGTCCAACAGTTAAAGCAAATAGTGCTGTAAATCCGCTTGGTAGAACGGTACTTGGAATCAAGTGGATACTACCCATATTGTAGTTTGCTCCCAATCCTTGGTCTTCAGCGGCGAGTTCCATATTGTGGACGATAGCTCCCGCTGAAACGTATTCTGATTTGGTAGGATCCTTGGCAGAAACCACTATCAAGGTTGGTGCATTATAAATGCCAGTTATTTGCGAGAGGACCTGCTGATCCTGAATGACAGTCAATCTGTAATCATCGTAACTACCCAATGAAACTGGTGCAGCATTAGCTGCCAGAATTATTTGATGTAGTTGTTTGTCATTCAATTGGCCTGAATATTTACGAATTGCTTTACGTGAATGAATCATCTTTAAAGTTTCCATAACTAAACACTCCTTTTTGGTACAAGTCTATTTTATATCATTAAGTAATTTAAACATATTAAAATCAAAATTGAAGGATATTAACTTAGTAATTATAAAAAGTGGATGACTCTAATCCAAGTAAGTTGTCAATTCACTCTATTGGATCAATGTTTACTTCTATCATAAGTTTAACTTATCGATCATCTATTCATTCGGAATTGGTAAAGCAAATTTTTCCTTGTAATATTACCTTCGAAAGTTAGTTAACACATGGAGGATATATAAATGAATAATGAAGTAGTTGTATTATTTGGCGCCGGAGCTATCGGTGAAGCAATTGTTAGAAGAGTATCTGCTGGAAGAAAGTTACTATTAGCTGATTATAGTGAAGATAAGTTAGTCGAAATGAAACAGCATTTGTCCGAGGCCGGATTTTCGGTAGAAACAATTAAGGCTGATTTATCTTCAAGAACTTCTATTAAAGAAGTAGTTTCCAAAGCACAGTCACTTGGTGATATTATGGGATTAGTGAATGCAGCCGGAGTTTCGCCATCCCAAGCAAGCGCAAAACAAGTTTTGAAAGTTGATCTTTATGGAACTTCTGTACTATTAGAAGAGTTTGGTAAGGTCATGGCGCCAGGTGGTTCAGGGATTGTTATTTCATCTCAATCAGGTCATCGTTTACCAGGACTATCAGTTGAAGATAATAGGACTTTAGCAATGACTCCAACTGAAGAATTATTAAATTTGCCAATCTTACAGGCAGACGTTATTACAGATTCATTAGCAGCATATCAATATGCTAAAAGGACTAATGTTTTACGTGTAGCCGCTGAATCAGTTAACTGGCAAAAACGTGGAGCGAGAATAAATGCCATTAGTCCTGGTATAATTATGACACCGCTTGCTTTGGATGAATTGAATGGTCCAAGAGGCGATGGATACAGAAAGATGTTCAATTCTATGGTCACAAAACGTCCAGGTACACCGGATGAGATTGCTAGTTTGGCAGAATTATTGATGGATCGTCGAAGTGCCTTTATTACAGGAAGTGATTTCTTAGTTGACGGTGGAATCACTGCACAGTATTGGTATGGAGATGTAGATGAGGTTAGAAATTAAGAGCGCGCATCGATTAGTAGTAATGTTTATTTTACGCACGTTTCAAAAAAAGAGGGAGATCTTAATATGAAAGCAACAGCCTTTATTAAACCAGGAAAAGTAGAAGTTCAAGATGTAGAGAAACCTAAAATTGAAAAATCAACCGATGCCATTATTCATGTTTTACGTGCCTGTGTCTGTGGATCGGATTTATGGTGGTTCCGTGGAATATCAGATCGCGAGAAGAATTCTTTAGTAGGTCATGAAGCCATCGGTATCGTTGATGAAGTTGGTTCAGAAGTTACCGAGGTTAAAAAAGGTGACTTTGTAATTGCACCATTTACACATGGCTGTGGTCACTGTGCCGCTTGTTTAGCAGGTTTTGACGGTGACTGTATGAATAAAGAAGAAGGAGGAAATGGTGGATATCAAGGTGAATACTTGAGATTTACTAATGCTAATTGGGCTTTAGTAAAAGTTCCCGGATCTCCAAAAGACTATTCAGATGAAACCATCAATTCTCTTTTAACGTTAGCTGACGTTATGGCTACTGGTTATCATGCTGCATCATCTGCTGAAGTTAAAGAAGGTGACACAGTTGTTGTTATGGGTGATGGCGCCGTTGGACTGTGTGGGGTTATTTCTGCGAAACTTCGTGGAGCTAAACGTATTATTGCCATGAGCCGTCATGAAGATAGACAAAAGTTGGCATTGGATTTCGGTGCAACTGATATCATTGCCGAACGTGGTGATGAGGCAGTTCAAAAGGTAATGGAATTAACTGATGGTGGAGCCGACGCTGTGCTTGAATGTGTCGGAACAGAGCAATCTGTTGATACGGCTGTTAAAGTTGGTCGACCAGGTGCTATTGTCGGTCGTGTTGGTATTCCGCAAAATCCTGAAATGAACACTAACAATTTATTCTTTAAAAATATTGGTTTACGTGGTGGAATCGCATCAGTTACTACCGATGATAGAGAAATTTTGTTGGATGCAGTTTTGAAGGGTGAGATCAATCCAGGAAAAGTTTTCACCAAGCGCTTTGCTCTTGAGGATATTCAAAAGGCTTATGAAGCAATGGATAAACGTGAGGCAATTAAGTCATTAGTTATTATTAGTGAAGGATAATACCAAAAAATCACATCTTGGGATGTGATTTTTTTAATACGTTGAAGTACTCTTTTTGAGCAATTTAATACTGTATAGTTGAACTTGTAAACAACAAAATACATTTTTTAACAAATAAGAGGGTCAAAATATGTTCCAACAAATGCAGTATTTCATATCAATTGTAAAAAATCATAGTTTCACCCAAGCAGCGGTCGAATGTAACATTTCACAGTCGGCTATTTCTCAACAAATGAAAGAACTGGAGTCTCATTTGGGAATTAAATTGCTTGAACGCAAAGGCCGAAGTTTCGAAGTTACCAAAGCCGGGCAATATTTTTATACGCACAGTCAAGATATTTTGGATAATGTCGATACCTTAGTTGAAAATACGATCAAAATTGTTAAGAATGAACAGGTTGAATTAAAAGTGGGCTATCTCAAGAATTTTGGAACTACGGAATTCTTGAAGACGGTATCAAAATTCTCTGAGGAATTTCCGCAGGTTAAAATCAAGATCACCAGCGGCAATCACGAAGAACTGTATGAATTATTAAGTACAGGAAAAGTCGATTTGAATTTTGCCGATCAGCGTCGGGCTTTGTCTAACGAATATGTGAATGAATTTTTAACTGACAGCAAATTTATGTTAGCAATAAGCAAAACTTCTTTTGATGATATAAATGATCAAATGGATATTTCACAATTGGCTGATATTCCTTGTGTTTTGATTGCAGCCAACGACCAAAGAGAATCGGATGAGGCATACTATCGAGAGATTTTAGGTGTTAAAAGTGAATTTATATTGGCTGAGAACTATGATGAGGCTCAAATTTTGGTAGCATCTAATCAAGGTTATTTGGTTGTAAATGATCGTACAGAAAAACAATTGAATACTGAGATCGTTAAAACGGTTAATCTAATAAATGCTAAGCAACAGATGGTTCAGAATTACTATGCTTATTGGAAAGCCGATAATTCGGGGTACTACATTGAATCCTTCGCAAAGTTGCTCAAAGAGAATTTTGTATAAGTTAGACTTATCAATTACTTCTTGAATTGAAATAGCTCTATATCAGTATTTCGGATATTATTTTTATTAGGTTAAGGAGTGATATTTATGACTGATAAAGAAAAAATCATTGAACTGTATCGTGATGAAAATAGAGCTATGGTAAATAAGGATATTAATAAATTGAACGAAATTTTGAAAGCATCAATGCATTTAACTCATATGACTGGGTACATTCAATCAAAATTAGAATGGATCGATCAAATTCAAAATGAAAAAATGAAGTATTTATCATCGGTTGAAGAAAATATCAAAGATATAAAAATTGATGGTAATAAGGCTAGTTTGGTTGGTCAAAATCAGGTTAGAGCAAGTATTTGGGATGGAGGCATCAATACTTGGTCGCTAGAAATGAAGATTTATTTTGTTAAAGATAATGGTAACTGGATCATATCTGACCAGGTTGCCAGCACATACTAAAACCTCCCTCAACTTAGGTTGAAGGAGGTTTTTTAGGCTTTAGCATTAATAGAATCGGCACTTTCTAACATCTGATAAGTTGCTTCAAATGTTGGACAGACATCATCAGGAATAGCGTAGTTTTGAGTGGTTTCACGAAGTTGATCAAAATCGCCATCCAAATTTTGACCATTCTCGGCTGCTTCTTTTAGTTTAAGATATTCTTCTCTAACAGCGAATACTTCGGGATGATTTTTACCATGTGCGATCGTAATTGCTTTAGTGAATAAATCCAGTTTTTCTTGATGGTTATTTAAATAATCTTTAACGGCAGTCATATATAAAACCTCTTTTCGTTTGATGAATCCAGTTTATATGAAAGCGGTTAAAAACGACTTGATTTAAATCAAGAATTCTAATTATTCTTGTGTATTTCATGTTACACTTTCCGATTAAAAGAGAAACGTCATTTTTCGTAATGGGTTATAGTATGAGTTTCTTAGATGACCTAGTATATTAGTTTGTTCGTCTGAAGATAAATTTACTATCTTTTAACTAAGATCCCTGTGGTATTGCCATAATAAATAAGATCCACCGATAAGAAATACAGCGGAATATTTTATCAAAAGGAAAATTTGCCACATGAAGGCATGTGGTAGAAAAAGATCACAGATGATAAATGTTGTAAACATGAACAATGCAGAACGGGCAAGAATTATATTAGTTCTTCCATCGCCGTTACTTAAGAAGTTCCAGCCAATAAACAGATAGTATCCTCTGAGAATAATTATTAAACTGATAAAAAATATTGCAAAACTTCCCCCGACCAATTGATGCCAGTTAGCGGTTGATTCTGAAGACCAAAGAAGCAACCCTGTGAATAGTCCGTTATTGATCATTATTGATTCCTCCCTCATATTGAAAGATCTCTTTTAGCGGAACTTTAAAATAATCTGAAATTCTGAATGCCAATAAAAGGGTAGGGACATAGTTTCCTTTCTCCATAACGAAGATAGTCTGTTTGGAAACTCCAACTTTGTCTGCTAGTTCTTGTTGAGACATTCTAGCTAATACTCGATGTTCATAAACAGTGTTCGAGATGTTGTCACCAAAATCTTTTTTCATATACTTGACCTCTCGAATAAATAGTAACTTATAGTTTTAAAAAAGTAAAGTAAACTTATACTCAAACGTATTACTATTTATAGACTGATAAATATGTAATAATGAAATTAGAAATGATTTTGGTATGGGAGGAAAGTATTATGGCAGATAAAGAATTTACATTGGAAGAACTCAAACAATATGATGGACAAAATGGCAATAAAGCTTATGTGGCAATTGATGGTGTAGTTTATGATATGACCGATGTTAAACCTTGGGCAGGTGGTAAGCATCACGGAAATACTGCCGGAAATGATCTGTCTGATGTGATCATTCACGCTCCACATAAAAAATCAGTTTTATCCAAGTTAACTGCAGTTGGTAAATTAGTAAAATAATTTAAAGATCCGCTATTCTATTTAACATAAGAATAGCGGATTTTTAATATGAGTGAATTAATAATGAAAGTCGTATAATGAAAGTATTATAGACAATTTAGGGAGGATTTTATGACTGAACTAACACATTTTTATCAAAAATTCCAGCCAATACATTACGATATTTATTTAGATATTAATCGAGAAACTAAGATGATTTCCGGTAAGACAACTATTACCGGTGAGGCTAAAGTTAAAAATATTTCGATCCATCAAAGCGGTTTAACAATCAAGTCCGTTCAAGTTGGTGGAGAAGATGTCTCCTTCACAGCTGAGAATCAAAATGATGCACTTAATATTGACTTGACTAGAATTGGTGAAGTAACTTTAACCATTGAATATACAGCAACTTTGACAGATTCTATGATGGGAATTTATCCTTCATATTATGAAATTGGTGGTGTTAAGAAGCAAATTATTGGTACACAATTTGAAACCAATTTTGCACGTCAGGCTTTTCCATGTGTTGATGAACCAGAGGCCAAGGCTAAGTTTGACATTGCTATCAAATTCGACGAGCAAATTGGTGAAACAGTTTTGAGTAATATGCCAGAGATCAAGACGGAAAATGGTATTCACTACTTTGATACTACTGTTCGTATGTCCACATATTTAATTGCTTTTGCCTTTGGTGAATTACAAAGTAAAACAGCAACTACTAAGAGTGGTGTTAAAGTTGGAGTTTTCGCAACTAAAGCACATAAAAATAATGAATTAGACTTTGCTTTAGATATTGCTAAACGAGCAATAGAATTTTATGAAGATTTCTATCAAACACCATATCCACTTCCACATTCATGGCAATTGGCACTACCTGATTTTTCAGCTGGTGCTATGGAAAACTGGGGTCTGGTAACTTATCGTGAAGCTTATCTAACACTCGATCCAGATAATACGTCACTTGACACTAAGCAATTAGTTGCCACAGTTATCACTCATGAACTTGCTCACCAGTGGTTTGGTGATCTTGTAACTATGAAGTGGTGGGATGATCTCTGGTTAAATGAAAGTTTTGCCAATATGATGGAATATGTCTCAGTTGATGCGATCGAACCTGATTGGCATATTTGGGAAATGTTCCAAACTTCAGATGTTCCAGCTGCTTTGCAACGTGATGCAACTGATGGAGTACAATCAGTTCACGTAGATGTTGAAGACCCAGCTGAAATTGATGCATTATTTGACAGTGCCATTGTCTATGCTAAAGGTGCTAGAATGCTTGTTATGATGCGCGCTTTAGTAGGTGATGCTGCATTACGAAAGGGATTGAAGAATTACTTTAACAAACATCAATACAATAATGCTAGAGGTGCAGATCTTTGGAATGCCATTGGAGAAGCCGCCGGTATGGATATTGCTACAATTATGAATACTTGGTTGGAACAGCCTGGTTATCCGGTTGTAAAAGCATCGATCATTGATGGTGAATTAACTTTGACTCAAGAACAGTTCTTCATTGGTGATGGTGTTGATAAGGAACGTCAATGGCAGATACCTTTAAATAGTAATTATGATGCTGCACCTAAGATCATGGCCGACAAAACGGTAGTTGTTGGTACATATGATAAATTGCGTAAAGAGAATAATGAACCATTCCGTGCTAATGTTGGAAATAATTCTCACTTTATCGTTAAATATGACGATGAATTATTGAAAGATATCTTAGATAATGTCGATTCATTAGATTCGATTTCACAACTTCAAATTTTACAAGATCTACGTTTGTTGGCCGAAGGGAAACAAATATCCTATGCTGAAATAGTGCCCTTACTACCAAAATTTGCTTCAAGTAATTCAAATGTTGTAATCGCTACGTTGTATCGTGTTGCAAACGATTTAAAGAAATTTGTTACTCAAAATTCGTCTGAGGCCAAATCATTAGAGAAGTTATTTGATAAATTAAGTTCAGATCAAGTAAAGAGATTGGGTTGGCAACCAAAAATCAGTGACTCAAATGATGATCAATTAACACGTCCATATGTTTTGAACGCGTCATTGTATGCTAAAAATCCAATTTCAATTGAATCAGCACATGCAATTTATGAGGATAATGAGCAACAAGATTTATCCGCTATTTCCGCTGATATTAGATTATTTGTTCTACGAAATGAAGTTAAGAATTATGGTACAGAAGAAATATTCGACAATTTGTTGGATGAATATCGCAAATCATCTGATTCTAGCTATAAGGAAGATATCTGTGCCGCTTTAACGGCGACACCAGATGTTAAATTAATTAAAAAGTTAGTTGGATTCTTTGAAGATTCAGATACGATCAAACCTCAAGATTTACGTGCATGGTATCGTGGATTGTTAGCTAATGATGCCGGACAACAAGCAGCTTGGGATTGGATCAGAAACGATTGGCAATGGTTGGATGACACTGTTGGTGGGGATATGGAATTTACTACCTATATCACCGTTACATCAATGATCTTCCGTACACCAGAGCGTTTAGCTGAATTTAAGGCCTTCTTTGAACCTAAGTTGAATACACCAGGTATGAAACGTGAAATAAGCATGGATATTAAGGTTGTTGAAACACGTGTTAAATTGATCGAGGCTGAAAAAGCTGCCGTTAATTCAGCTGTTTCAGAACTCGTCGATTAGTCAAAATTTTAAATATATGTACAAAAATCAGTAGCTGATAACTACTGGTTTTTTCTTTGTTTAAATTTTGGAGTAGATGCTGGAAATTACTTTTTATCAAACGCGTAAATATAATTATCGAAACAATAAGAACAAAAAAGCTCAAGAAATCCTTCGTGAGGATCTCTTGAGCTTTTGGATGTCCTATTATCTTGATTACTATCTATCACCGAAGATAGAAAGGATACTCAAGAAAATATTGATGAAATCTAGTACCAAACTGATTGAAGCAACTAGAGCAATGGCTCCGAGTGTTTCTGAGTTTTGAGCACTGTTATAAATTCGTTTGATATTTTGTGAATCAAAGGCAATGTAGAATAAGAAAACTACGATAACAGCGATATTAACCAGCAAGGCGGCAACGGTACTGTGGAAGATCAAAATATTGATAACGGAAACGATAATTATTGAAATCAAACCGATCAGTAAAGTTCTGCTCCAAGTCGTTAGATCCTTTTTAGTAAAGAATCCAAATCCGGCAGATACTATGAATATTACTGAAGTAACAGCCAAAGATTGGATAATACTTTGAGCTGAGTACAAGTAGAAAACAGGTACTCCAAAAACAGATAGTGCTAATAGGAATGCCACATAACTGACAAACGTCATTAAATACGAAGTAGTTGCGAATCGGTTAGCCATGCTGATGAATCCAAAAGCTACGGCAATAACAACTAGTGAAAAAATCAAACTGTGTGCTCCCATCATATTCATGATTGAATATGAAAGTGAACTATTTCTAGCGATGGCGTTAGCAGCGATTGTCCAAAAGGCAACACCTAAACCAGTATACAAATATACTAGCGAGGTGAATCGAGCCAAACCAGCGGTTTTTGCTTTATCTATTGATTGCATTGATTGTCCTCCCTCTCGTGTAAATCATTATAACAATTTTATAATACAATGATAGCATAATTGAGATATTTGGACTTGATGTAGGTCATATGTTAACTTTTTATGTCCTTTATTTTTTCATGTGCATCACTAACGGCATCATCCATTTCAGTTAGTTTAGGCATGAAATTATTATAGCTTCCACTAGGACTAGCAATGAATTTGGACATTTTTTCGATTTTATCATAAGCATCTTTATATATTTGAGCATCATAATCTCCAGTGTCATTATCCGTGATTATTTCTAACTCAGATTTTAAAGATTTTAACCTATCCTTGATTGAACCAATAGGTACACTATTATCCATAGTAATAGTTAGTAGAGTTTCATCTACATCAAAAGTACTACTGTTTTTCCAAATGGCGTCATGCCAACTACGATTTTCCTTATTTCCCACCGTTTCTAACTCTAGTCCCTGTGATTCGTAAAGTTTATTAAATTTTTTCATGGAATCTAATGCCTTATTATTCATATATTCAGTTAGTTGTTCGCTTTCGCTTTGTTCTTTAATATCTTTGTATAGAGAAGCTCCTGTACCAATACTAAAGGCCAAAAAGATAGATATAGAAATAATAAATCCAAGTTTACCTACTTTAGATACTGTATTTATTTTTTTGAAAAAGCCTGTGATCCATGTAATTAAAAAGCCAAGTACTATAAGAGCCATAATAAATGAAACAGTTGTTAATATACTACTCATGAAGATCCTCCAATATATTTAAAATCATCTTTGTATAAATTACGGAAAATAAAAAAATTCTCCCTGAATTTTTCAGAGAGAATTTATTCTATTGTTCCAAAAGCTTTAAAGTAGGATTATCTTCAGGAATAATTTCCGAACTATCATGTGTTATATGGATATGATCACCATGATTGTTTAAATGATCGGCCTTCTTTTCGCCCCAAATGGATAAGTCGACTAATATTTGGCGTAATTCCATTCCATCGTCAGTTAGAGAGTAAACAACTTTAGGGGGAACGGTGCCATAGCTCGTTCTTTGGATAATACCGTCACTTTCAAGTTCACGCAATTGTTGCGTTAGAACTTTTTGAGAAATGCCTGGCATAATATTTAAAAGTTCACCATTACGTCGTTCTTTTTGACCAATCCAGCAAATAAGCGAAGTTTTCCATTTGCCTTCGATAATATCTAATGTTAAATCAATACCTAAATTATAAATAATATTTTTCATAGAGCCTGCTCCCTCACAATTCTTACCATACGGTTACTACCTAACTTATAAGTGCGTACTTTTATATTTCTTACTCCCAAATTATACTGTACTTGTAAACAAATTCACAATATAAGGTTAGGAGATTTATGAAATGGGAAAATATAAATTTTTAGAGCCATATACTTTTAAGAACGGTGTGACCGTTCAAAATAGGATCGTGATTCCTCCAATGACTGAACAGTCAAGTTTGGAAGATGGATCAGTTTCACGTGATGAAACATATTATGCAAGTTTGAGATCAGGCGGCGTTGGAATGTTCATTAGTCCAGTTGCCTATGTAATTCCTAACGGTAAAGGTTTTGAGGGCCAATTATCCGCTAGTGATGACAAATTTATTCCTAGCCTAGCTAAAATGGCCAGTGCAATGAAAGGAAATGGCACAAAGGCCATCTTACAAATTTTCCATGCTGGAAGAATGTCTAATAGTGCTATTCTTCGTGGAACACAAATTGAGAGTGCTAGTGCCGTTGCTGCTCCTCGTGATGGAATGGAAACACCAAGGGAGTTAACAAATGATCAAATTGAGGAGATCATTAAGGCCTTTGGTGAAGCAACAAGACGTGCAATTTTAGCTGGATTTGATGGTGTTGAGATTCACGGTGCCAATACATATTTGATTCAACAATTCTTCTCACCAAATTCAAATCGTCGTACTGACAAGTGGGGCGGTTCAGTTGAGAAGAGAATGAGATTTGGTTTGGAAATCATCAATATCGTTAAAAAGACAATTGATGAATACGCTAAGAAACCATTTATCTTGGGATATCGTATTTCACCTGAGGAAATCGAAGAACCAGGTATTCGTATGGAAGATACACTACAATTTATTGATAAATTGGCTGATCAACCATTAGATTATCTACATATCTCTATGGGTAATGCATGGAGAAAGTCTTTGAATGATAAGACAGAAGATACACCAACTATCCTACGTATCAGGGATCAAGTAAATGGTAGATTGCCACTTATCTCAGTTGGTTCAATTCAAACACCAGCCGATGCTGAAAAAATTATGGATGCTGGTATTACATTTGCCGCATTAGGACGTGAATACTTGCGTGAACCACGTTGGATCGAAAAAGTTCAAAATGGATTAGAAGATACAATTAGATATAGTGTTAACCGTACGGAGCTCGATGATCTAGGATTGAATCCTGCATTAATGGATTTCTTGGGAATCTTAGGATTGGATCTTGGTTTTGAAGGCGAGAATAAAAAGACTGAAAATGGCGTTGATGCCGTGTTTAAAGACTAAAATAAAAGAGAATTTAAAATCCGTCAGTAGGAGTTATTCCTAACTGACGGATTTTTTATTGTTACATTTAAAGAATTATCTAATCCCATAACGATGTTCAAGCCAAGTAATTACTCCACTACCGACAATAATTAAACCAACAGCAGTCGCATGCCAGTATTTATTACGCATAAAGATAGCGATATACTCTCGAATAATGGCATTAGGTAAGAAGAACCGCGCTGTATGTGCTCCAACTCCGTCAGCCTTTAGACCGGCCTGTTTGGCAACCATACCGGCACGGAAAGTATGATATCCATTAGTAACGAAGATCGTATTAGTATTACTGGCTTGCTGATCAATGATTTTTTTGGAGTAAAGCATATTTTGATAGGTATTCTTGGACTCTGTCTCAGCAATACCATTTTCTTCAGGAAGGCCTTGTTTCAAAGCATAATCCAACATAGCGTTACCTTCAGGGACGAGTTCGTCCCCACCTTGTCCACCAGAAAAAATCATTTTGGCAGATTTTCCAGTTTTTCGTAATTGGTTATAGTAAAATTTCAATCCTCGATCGATCCTTTTGGCAAGTAGTGGCGATACCTGATCACCATTCAACAAGCCTGCTCCAAGAACGATTATATAGTCTTGATTTAACTTTGGACGATTGAATTGATACAGGATGGACATGGTCAAATAATTGTAAAACCAAAAAATGACATAGAATAGGACCAGATTAGAAATTAGTATTATCAAACTGGACCAGGGATGCGGTAATCTATTATTAATTTCATTTGCAAAAAATGGTAGAACTATAATTGCTATTCCCAAAATCAGTGTCAGCATATTTGCTAGTGAATGGCTTTCTCTTTTCCAGACTACTAAGGCATTCCACAATAATAATAAGGCTTGCAGGGTAAAGAGAAATATCATTATTAATAAGAAAATAGCAAATATTGTCACACTGATGATAATTAGCGGATGATTATTTATCCCTAGGATCGTTATCGCTGCCATAGGCAAGAATGAATAGAGAAATAGTGAGAACCAAATACCATTACTCAAACGTCTTTTGTCTTTTCGATAAGCAATGGTAAAACAAATTCCAAAGAATATCGGTATTAGCCAAAACCAATATAATACGGTTGGTATTGGCACCCAAACTTCTTGATTCATAAAAATTCCTCCAAATTATTTTGTAATTATTTTGACGGTACTACGACCATCACCGATTTTTTTGATCAATACTTGTTGTCCAATTGTAGTCTTCATGGCATCAATATGGCTAATAACACCGACCATTCGATTTTGCCCAATATTTTCGAGTGCGGACATAGCTTTTTCGAGAGTTTCATCATCAAGAGATCCGAAACCTTCATCAATGAACAACGCATCTATTTTAACGCCATTAGCCGAAGATTGAACCACTTCACTTAATGATAAGGCAATGGACAATGCGGCAATGAAAGTTTCGCCGCCGGATAATGTATCAGAGGAACGAGTGGCCCCGGTCTCATTGTCGTAAACGTTAATATCTAGACCATGATCAGTACGTTTATCAGATCCTTGAGCCGCAATTTCGAAGCTGTAACGATTATTGGATAAGTCATTGATAAAGGTGTGGTTAGCATAATCGAGAACTTTACGCAGATAATTCTGAACAACATAAGTTTCGAGTTTTAATTTGTCGTCATTACCATCTTTACCGGTTATGACGTTGTATAAACCGGTTATTTCAGCTAATCGTTTACCAAAGTCGCTTTGACTATTAATGATCTTTTTAATTTTTGAGTAAGTTGAATTGGCATTGTCAAAAATAAGATTTAATTCGGCCGATTTCGTCATAGCGGCATTATTTAGGCTCTTCTTTTCTTTCAAGTCTTCTGTTAATTGTGCTATATCTGGTATTTTAACGTCGCTTAGGTCGGTGGTGTTTTTTTGAATATCTTTTGTGAGTAATTCTTTTTCCTTATTATAAGAAGAAATCGCTTCTTTTAATTCAGAGTTTGCACCTTGATTAAGTTCATCAATCCATTTTATTAAAATATTTATATCAGTAGTTTTGGCATCAGAGGATTTTAAAGTGATGTCCAGAAGAGATTGTAATTTTTCGATACTGTCCGACTGCTTCTTTGCTTGTTCAGAAATATCATTTAGTTTTGTTTGTTCTGATGATAAAGCTAATTCACTAATGTGAGCTTCATTTTTAGAACTTTCCAGTTGTTTAGTATAATCGACAACTGCCTTTTTCAAATTTGTTTGTTCTTCTGACAGTTCTGAACTCGCTTTGTCATTATTAGAGATCTGTTGTTCTATATCCTTTAAGTCCTTTTTGTAGGTTGCTTGTTGAGAGTTCACTTCAGTAAGTTTGAGTTTATTCTCAGAAATTAATTGATCATTTTCTTTTAGTGAGTTTTCTAATGTAGAAATTTCTTTAGACAATTTAGATGTTTTTTCCAAGTCTGAGTCAATTTTATCTACTTCTTCATCAAAAATTTCCTTTATGAGTTTCATATTGAATTCTTCGGGTAAGTTCGATGCTGAAGATTTTGTTAATTTAAGATAGGCAGATTTTAGAGATTTATTTATAGAATCTAGCTCGATATTTTTTTGTGATAATTCATTATTAATAATTTCTAAGTTATTCTGTGCTGATTTTATATTTTGCTCAGCTGCTGCATAATTTTTCTGTGATTTATCTACAGCGTCGATAGATTTCTTCAATTCAACTTCGTCAGCTTCAACGGTCTTAGTTATTTGGGGATGTTCAGTTGAACCACAAACAACACAAGGTTCTCCAGGAACTAGTTCTTGTTGTAATTGGGCGATCATAAGCGATTGTCTCGTACCGATTTTTTCGTGATAGTCTTTTTTGGCAATAGCTAGGGTGTCTTCTTTAGCCTTAAGTTCTTTTTCTTGCTTAGAAATTTTTTCTTTAAGGTTCTTGATTTCTGAATTTAAGTTATTTTGTTTATTCTCAATCGGGGAGAGGATAGTTACAAAATTTTCTTTTTCAGATAATAAAGAATTCCTCTTTTTCTGTAAAGAAGTGGGTTCGATCAATTGATCCTTCTTTGATTTAATATCATCGTTTAGTTTAGCCGAGACGTCATTTTTTTTGTTGATTTCAGTAGTAATGGATTTGATCTGCGGTTTTATTTCAGATAAATTGCGATTAATTTTTTCGCTATTTGTTACTAGAGGGATCAAAACTGACAGTTCATCAATTCTTGAATTTTTATGATCAATATTTGGCTGCTCTTTGATTAGTTTGTCTAATTGTTTAGATACAGAATTGTAATTTTCTTGAGTGATTTTTAATTTAGATGTAATTTCAGACTCCGCGACAAGGGATTTCTCGTTATCCTTTTTAATTCGTTTTAAATCATGGACAGTATCTTTATATTTATCAGACCAATCTAATTCTGACGTGTGCTGAACCTTTTGGTCGATAATTGATTTATGATCAGTAATATTGGCTTGATACTGTTTTTGGAGATTTTCTAGATTATCAAATTTATTTTTTATCTCATTGGCTTTTTGGAGTGATTTATCGGCCTCATTTAAAACTTTATTAGTACTCTTTACTTCAACTTGAGATTTTGAAAGAGAATTTTTTCTGTTATCAACAAATTTTTTGAGGATGACAATTTTTTGGTTCTCGGCTTCGTGCCCAAGATTTTCTAACTCTTCGTCGGTCAAATTCATTGAGTTTATTTGAGTTTTTAGTTCTGTTTCAAAATCAGTATTTTGTTGTCTAGCCTTATCGTATTTATCTTTTAATTTGTTAGAGAAATCTGTAAATATTTGAGTACCAAAGATCCTCTTTAAAATATCTTTTTTGTCACTGGTTTTAGCTTTCAAAAAATCTGAAAAATCATTCTGCGGTAGCAGGATGATTTTTTTAAATTGTTCAGCGCTAAGTTTTAAGATATCGGTAATTTCGATACCGACATCTTGTGACTTACTGGCGATACTTTGAATCTCTGGTCCACCAACTTTTTCTACGATTCCTAAAGTTGCGCTGGCTTTTCTAAGGGTCAGTCCTTTAGCTTTGGTCTTTTTTTCTAGCCACTGTTCTGGTGTGCGTTCTATTTTATATAAGTTATTACCTTGCTCAAAGTAGAAAATAACACTTGTTTTAGCATCACTGGGGGCAAATTGACTGCGCATCTCTTTAGCATCACGATCACTTGTCGTATTAGCAAACAAGGCAAAGGTCATGGCGTCAAAGATGGTTGACTTACCAGCACCAGTATCTCCGCCGATCAGAAATATGGGAGCTTCTTCAAGACGTCTGAAGTCAATTATCGAATGTTCATGAGGTCCAAAGTAATTCATCTCTAAATAAACGGGTTTCATCTTATTCACTTCTCAATTCTACAAAAATATCGTCCACGATAGATTTTTGTTCTTTTGATAATTCATTTCCGGTAATTGATTCAAAAAACTGATCAACGACACTTTCATCGTTAAGTTGATTGATATCCTGAGATTCTGCTTCAGTATTCTTATTTTCAATATTTTTATAATCCAGTTCAACCACTGTTCCGTAGATATCTTGTAGTTGAGCACGAATATTGGTGGAAACATGTTTTGTACGGTCAAAATCTTTAATAGTGATCGCAAACCAATCCTGATCAACAGGTTGTTTTGAGTAAAATTTTGGATCAACTAACGTTTCCCAAGTTTCATTTAAAACAATGAGATCAGTTCCGGGTGTAATTTCTCGTAGATCCGTTCTTTCAGATTTTTTTGTAGTATCAACTATATAAAATCCTTTGTTAGTAGTAGTTTTAGCTTCTTTTACATTAAATTTTATTGGACTGCCACTGTATCTGATATTTTCACTAGGGGAGGCAAATCTAGTATGAATGTGGCCTAACATGACATGGTCGAATTTATCGAACTGAGTAGCATTTAGGGTTTCCAAGCCACCGACCTTTGAAGTCGTTTCACTAGTCAGATCAATATCTTTAGCACTTGGTGAGACGGCAAAGTGAGTTACTAGGACATGTTTTTTTGCAGGATCGAATAATTTATACATATCATCTAAAACTAGTGACATAGCATCCCCAATTGTTCTGATATCTTTGACGGAAGCTTCATCTAGACCTTTTTTTTGATAATAAACTCGAGCGTCCATTGGATCAAAAAAAGGTAGCAAGAATAATTGTGTGTCATTCGTTTCAATTGGCTTGAAAGATTCTTCCAATAATGTGTTGATGTAAAAGTTATTGAATTCCATCCAATCACGTCCGTAATTCAAACGTTTAGCACCGTCGTGATTTCCAGAGATCGCATAAATAGGGAAGTGATTATCGATATTTAGGATTTTAAACATTTCGTTTAGAGTAGTGATCGCCTCGGTACTAGGAATTGCCCGATCGTAAATATCACCAGCAACGACTATGCCATCGACGTGTTCGTCTTTAGCAATCTGTAAGATTTGTTTGAAGGCGTATTTTTGCTCATCCAGTAGCGAATAGCCATTCAAAGTGCGGCCAATATGCCAATCAGCAGTATGTAGAAGTTTCATATGTATTCCTCCCAATCTAGTTAATTGTAGCAAAGTGAGTGGGTCAAGACATGGTCAATAAGACAAATATTCTCGGACCTTCCGACTCAATTCAGTTAATTATAAAAAAACAGGAATTGCATCGCACTTGAAATAATCAAGCACGGCACAATTCCTTTTTAAATAATTTTCCGTTAATTATTAAACGGCGATTTTTTTCAAAGCATCTTGGACTGCTTCTTTGATTGCGGCACTGGAAACTGATGCACCAGAAACAGCATCGACATCTGTTGAATTGGCTTCAATAATTTCTTGAGGCAACATTCTCACTGCTTTTGCACCATAATCTTCCGACTCACTTTGCTTCAAAATTTCTACATTTTTAATATCTGAGTCTTCCATAGTTACACGGACAACTATTTCATTACCCATACCGGCATTTGATCTTCCAATATATTGGTTAGGACCGGTTTCAAAACTTTCCTTATTGTTAAATTTTAAATCGACATGTTTACTAGCTGAGGTAGTGGCATCTATTGTAATAGATTTCTCTTTAGCAGCATTTTCACCGGCAATCTTACCAAAGATCAGATCCTCGGCCAGATTACTGCCACCGTTGTACTTGCGCCCCATCAAACTGCCTAGTTCTCCAGCTGCATATAGATTAGGGATAACATTATTGTTAGTATCTATTACTTCGGCATCTTCATTATGAACTGGACCACCGACGGTATTTAATAGTCCTTGAGCAAAGGCCAAAGCATAATATGGGCCGTTATCAAATTTTTCTAGTGTTTCAGGTGCACGGTCGAAGGCAAAATCACGTTTTTCTTCAGCAAATTTGTTAAAGTCGCCGACAGTTTTTCTTAAATTGCCATTATCGATTTCAATTTTGTCGGCTAATTGATCTAAGTTATCGGCCTTGATAACGGCTTTCAAAAATTCAGGATAGGGGGCATTATCATCGTTGTTTAATTCGTTAAATTTCTTATCATCAAAAATAACGTAAGGATGAAGTTGAGCATTAGGAATTCTCCATTGACCATGATTTTGAATATGACCATGTCTATGGATCTCATTTTCATCAAAATAGCGAGTTCCGTCGTCGCCAACAACAAAGACACTTCCACTGTGAAGTGCCGGCCAGTCAAATGGTAAAAATTGTGCCCGTTGTCCGGCAGCAGGCTTAGGAGTCAGGCCATGGAAGATACCATATGATTCGTAATTTGCCATGTTATAAAGTTTTGCTCCAATGTCTTGAGCCATTGAAACGCCAGCTCCTTGATTATATAGAGAACCGATCGGATGTAGACTTGTTTCGCCTAAATAGGTTTCGACCATTTCAGAATTGTTTTCAAATCCACCAGTGGCAAGGACCACGCCATTATTTACTTTAATATCTAATAACTGATCATTTTGTTCAATTTGAATTCCAATGATGGCTTTACTGTTGAAGTCTTGAATCAGATGTTTGGCCGGTGTTTCGTATAAAACATCAATTCTATCTTCTCGATCAGTTACTTGTTTGCGTAAATTTTTCCATAAAGCGGCATCGGCAACTCCTTCATGAACGGCCACGAGTTCATGGGTTGCTTCACCTGATAATTCTGGATACTCATGTGCCATAAAATAGAGTGCCTTAGAAACAGGTGAATCTGGATGTTTTCCCATTACAAAAGGTTTAACACCTAGATACTTTTCTAAATATTCAGGGATTTTGTATAGTCCTTCAACATACCTATTCATTAAATTTTTGTCATATGAAAGTGGATCAGCAAGTGCGTCATAATATTTTTTTAAATCCTCTAAGTTGTCACCAGAGGCGATAACCTGTCCGGCATAACGAGTATTTCCACCCTCATGTCCCTCAGGAGCGGAATCAACTAGTAAGACCTTGGCCCCATTATCAGCGGCAAAACGTGCGGCAGTTGCACCAGCACCTCCAAAGCCTAAAACAGCTACATCATAAGTTGCATCCCAACTGGTATATCTATTTTTAAACATATATCTCACTCCTTAATTGTAAAATATTCATGCAACTTCATTGTAATTCTCTTTATATCTCATGTGAACGCCTACTTTGTGATTTATTAGCAATGTTATACTGAGATCATGGAAATATATAATGAAGAATTAAAAAAAGATGATATAAATTACTTTGTGATCGACTCAGGATCAAATGTAAATCACAATGATATAGATTTTAAAATTTACAGTTGGCGTAAGGACCTAAATAAGAAAATACATCCTGGTGATTTATTCATTTATCGAAGATCAGGAGGCGGATCAGAATATCGAAATCAATTTTATTTATTTGGTGCTGGAAAGATTGGTAAGACTATTCGGGATGATACTAAGACCTCACGAGCAATAATAAAAATTGATAAACCATTTGTTTTTAATAGAAAATTATTCAAATCTGATTTAGAAAATTTCAATTGGAATTTTAAAAAGCACAGTGGATTGTGGAACAATTTTTTCAATATGAATGGGATCACACAAATCACAAAAAAGGATTTTGTAGGTTTGATAAATTTTCAGGATGAGTTGTCCAAAAAGCTCGAATCCTTAAGTCCCAATGAAGAAAAGTTATCGGCATATATTTATCAGAATGAGCAATCGGGTGAATTCTTTTTGGATGATGAGATTGGTGAAATGAAGACATATGAACCTGCACAGAAAGTGTTTTCCGATATGATAAAGGCTAATTACGGATATCAATGTTGTGTTACGGGTGATAATACAATTGAAAATTTGGTGGCCGTTAGAGTGATTCCGTGGTCAAAAAATAAGAATACTCGAATGGACTTTAAAAATGGAATTTGTCTAACAGCGTGGTTGGCCGAGGCTTTTGAACAAGGGATGTTTACCTTTACGGATACAGGTAAAATATTGATCTCTAAACAGTCAGATGAAGAAGTATTTGAAAGATTGAGTAAGTATCAATACAAGAAGCTGTCTATGCATAAACGCTATTCACCCAAGATAGAATACTTAAAATATCATCGAGACAAAATATTCCAAAATTAAATTAAATATTTCACAATGTCTATTATTAGGGTTATCATAATCGTATCAAGATAATTGGAGGGTTATGAATGACAAAATATAAATTTTTGGAACCATATACTTTTTCAAAAAAGGGTATTACTGTAAAAAACAGAATCGTAATACCACCAATGACTGAAATGATGAGCTTCTCAAATGGTGAGGTCACAAGAGACGAGCTTAGATATTACAATATTCATACTGGTGGAGCTGGAATGTTTATCACCGCCGTTGCCAATGTAAATGATGAGGGTAAAGGTTTTGAAGGTGAATTAAGTGCTGCTGACGATAAATTCATTCCTAGTTTGACGAGTTTAGCTGACACTATGCACAGGAATGGGACTAAAGCTATTTTACAAATCTTTAGTGCCGGACGAATGACCTTTAAATCAGTTCTCCGTGGCAAACAACCAGTTAGTGCTAGTGCTGTCACAGCGTTACGTAATAATTCTGAGGAACCAAGAGCTTTAAGTGAAGAAGAAGTTGAGCAAACTGTCAAAGATTTTGGACAAGCGACAAGACGTGCCATTCAAGCCGGATTTGATGGTGTTGAGATCCATGGTGCTAATACTTATTTGATTCAACAATTCTTCTCACCACATAGTAATCGTCGTGATGACAGGTGGGGTGGCAGTCTTGAGAAGAGAATGGCTTTTCCATTTGCTGTGATCGATGAAGCTCAAAAAGCCATTGATAAATATGCTAAGACACCATTTATCCTTGGTTATCGTCTATCACCTGAGGAAGTCGAAAAACCAGGTATTACAATAGAAGATACTTTAGCATTTGTTGATGCGATAAAGAATAAACCAATCGATTATTTACATGTATCAATGGGGGATGTATGGCGTAAGTCACTCAATAATGAATCTATCGATAAACCATTGAACTTATTGATCAAAGAGCACTTGGGACAAGACATTCCATTGATCGGTGTTGGTGATATTCAATCCCCAGCTGATGCTGAAAAAGTTATGGATAACGGAATTGAATTTGCAGCCATTGGCCGTGAAAGTTTACGTGAACCAAAATGGGTTCAAAAGGTCGAGTCCGGTGATGAAAATGCTATTCGTTATACATTATCATTGTCAGATCATGATGCCTTAGGACTTTCAGGAACATTCTGGGAATTCTTATTAGCATCATTTAGACCAGGACTACAAATTAGTAGTGACAAACAAACAGATCGTTCATTATTCAATAATGCATTGGATGGAATTTTTGCTGGAGCTAAATAAAAAATAAAGAGAATCGTAGCATAATTGAATTTATTATTAAATATGTTACAAAAAGCGCGATAAAATATAATTTCTAAATATATTTTTTCACGCTCTCTTTTTGGTGAAAGGGATTCTTTATGAAGAATAGTGTGCTGTTGATGGGATTTGCAATTGCTTTTATAATGACCGGATGCAGCGTGAATGATGATGCCAGTTCAAAAGATTTAGAAGATATTGAATATCAGGATTATGATAATTTATCTGATAAAGATAGAGATAAGATTAAAATGAATTTTGATGGTGACGATAGCAATATCAATAAGACAATTATTTTAGAAGTGGAAAATAATTGTGATCGTCCTATCAAATTTGATTTAGCAAAATTTTATATAAAAACGTCTGATAATACTAAAATTAAATCAAATGAGACTGGAACATTGGAATTAAGAGAAAACGGTGAAGATCGGGTTCGAAACATGTTTGATGTTTCAGAAGAAAAGGCAGGAAATTCTGATTGTCGAGTTTATTATAAAGATAGTTCTAATAAGCTAAAAGTAATGAATTTTGATTATTAATTTTTTTCTTGTCTTAGGCTAATTTGTATTAGTACTATTTAAAATAGAATTATATATGACAAAACAAATACCCCTAGACACAAATTTAGTAAATTTGTGTCTAGGGGTATTATTTTTAAACGTTTGGGAAAATTGATTTGAAAATCATTTATTCCGGAAGAAAAAAAGTAATTACAAAATTTGGATTTTGTTTTCGTAACATTTGTCGATCATATCTTGTGGCCAAACACTAGCTTGAACTTCACCAACGTGAGCCTTGCCAAGTAGTAGCATACATAAACGTGATTGTCCGATACCACCACCGATAGTGTATGGTAATTCGCCGTTTTCTAGCATTTGATGATATGGAAGTTTGAGACGATCTTCAGCATCAGCTTCTTTTAGTTGAGTCTTCATTGATTCTTCACTGACACGGATACCCATACTTGAGATCTCCAAAGCCATCTGTAGAGGTTCATACCAGAAGAGAATATCGCCGTTTAATTTCCAGTCATCGTAGTCAGGAGCACGGCCGTCATGACGTTTCCCTGATTTCATTTTGCCACCGATTTGCATTAAGAAGACACATCCTAATTCTTTAGTAATGGCATTTTCACGTTCCTTAGGTGTCATATTTGGGAATCTGTCTTCAAGTTCTTGAGTCGTAACGAAGTGGATTTCGTCAGGTAAATGGTAAACAGCCTCTGGGAACTTGTACCAAACTTCATGTTCCATATGTTTGATAACTTTGAAAATTGTTTTAACAGTAGATTTAAGAGTTTCAGTTGTACGTTCTTCTTTAGAAATAACTTTCTCCCAATCCCATTGGTCAACGTAGATAGAATGGATGTTATCAAGATCTTCGTCTTTTCTGATAGCGTTCATATTTGTATAGAGGCCCGTATGCATGCCGAAGCCATAACGTTTCAAAGCAACACGTTTCCACTTAGCTAGTGAGTGAACAATTTCGATTGTTTGGTCAGGAATATCTTTCATAGAGAATGAAACTGGAGTTTCAACACCGTTCAAGTTATCGTTCAGACCAGTTGATTTTTCAACGAACATTGGAGCTGATAAACGTGATAGATTGAGTTCCTTACCGAATTCATCTTGGAAGGTTTCACGAATGTAACGAATTGCTTTTTGTGTTTCGATGATCGATAGTTTTGGATCGTATGATTCAGGAATTGTTAAATGCATAGGTAGGTCTCCTTCATTTTTTAAAATTTAGTCGATAAAAGACAGGCAATAAAAAAAGTCTTTCATCCCTAATAAAAGGGACGAAAGACTTTCGCGGTACCACCCAAGTTGCTTATCAAAAATAAGCCACCTCAATAAGAGTACAAACAAACTATACTCTACCGATGGTAACGTATCGGTTACGTCTAAACTTACTTTGGAAATTCCATTTCGGCCAGAAACATAAGAAAGGGTTATTCAGAAAATTCAACGCTGTTTGGGTTCTCACCATTCCCAATTCACTGTCAGGCTGAGTAAACTTACTCTTCTTTCTTGTCGTCTTTATCTTGTGACATTTATACTAGCATTATTTCTTAAAATGTAAATAGTTTTTTTAAAATAATGTTCAGAAGATTAAATTATGGTTAGAAAATTATATAATAGTTTTAATCCATAGATGATAATTATAATTCCACAGATGAGATTGATGTATCGTAATACTTTGGCATTGAACCAATTACTAAACATAGAAATAATAAACGTTAAACTAGTAAACCAGATCAATGATGCTGATGCTACTCCGGTGATAAAGGGCGTGGAACTCGTGGAAGGAAGCGTTGCATTAAATGCTCCTAACATCATGGTTCCATCAATTATGGCTTGTGGGTTAGCCCAAGTGACTACAAAAGCTGTGGTAGTAGTTTTTTTGATTGAAGTGGGAGATTTGGAACTTTTAAGATTAGATTTATTAGGACGTAATAAACTAATACCGATGTAAATTACAATTAGGCTGCCAAAAAATAGAATCGCTAGCTGCAACCATTTGTAATGTTTCATTACAGCTCCGATACCAAAGAAACAACTGATTGATAGTGCAATATCAAAAAATATTACTATTAGAGCTGTTAACATAGCTCGCTTTTTAGTATGTGTCAAAGCTGAATCGATTACAAAAAGATTTTGCATACCTATTGGAGCAACATAAGCTAGTCCCATCGTTAATCCTTGAATAAAAAAATTCATTTATATCTTTTCCTTCCCAACCAAATTACATATAATTAAGTCAAATTAAGATCACTTGAACGATTATATGGCGGTTATTGTCATTTGTAACCAACCAAAAGTAAAAATCATACCCAGCCAAAGGGAGATTGAAATGCAAAAAATCTCATCAATTCAAATAAAATGGCGTCCAGATAAATCTAGTCGGATACCAGTATATAAACAAATAGTCCAATTCATTCATGAAAAGGTAGCTACAGGTGAGTGGCAAGTTGGAACTAAATTGCCATCACAACGTGCTTTAGCAGGATTATTTGAAGTCAATCGTAGTACGATCATAACTGCTATTGATGAATTGACCTCTTATGGAATAGTCTCCGGAAGACACGGTGCGGGAACTCAAATTTCGAGTAATACTTGGTCATTATTTCTACCAACAACAAATTGGAACGAATATTTAAAGTCGGGATCATTCCAAGAAAACAATGTCATGATCCAAGCTATCAACGAATTAGAATTTGAACCCGATATTATCAGAATTGGAACCGGAGAAATTGATCCAAGATTATTCTCAAAGAGTATGTGGAGTGCGACTCTTCAAAAGGTTGGTTCAAAATTAACGTCTTTAGGATATTTAGAAAATTTGGGTTTATTGGAATTACGCCAAGCAATAGCTAAACATTTAGAAAAATCAGGGATAATGGTCGGACCTGAGAATGTTTTGATAACCTCAGGATCGTTACAAGCTCTTCAGCTGATTGCCGTATGTCTATTACAAAAAGGCAGTACCGTTTTTACGGAAGCACCTAGTTACCTGAAATCCTTACAAATGTTTCAGTCAACAGGCATGAATCTAAAGGGAATACCAATGGATAAAAATGGGTTGGAGTATTGGAAGTTATCGTCAATAACCAAGCAGAACTCAAGTATTCTCTATACAATACCGACTAATCAAAATCCCACTGGGATAACCATGTCAAAAAAACGTCGCTACGAGTTAATGAATTACTGTGTTGATAATCGGTTACCAATTATCGAAGATGGAGCTTATCAGGAATTATCTTATAACGCCGTTACAGCAAAAACGTTAAAGTCGATAGATGACAATGAAATGGTCATCTATCTTGGTACAGCATCTAAGACGTTAGCACCGGGACTAAGAATTGGTTGGGTCGTTGCATCCAAACCAATTGTTGATCGTTTAGGTGATGTAAAAATGCAGATGGACTATGGTGCAAGTTCCTTATCACAGTGGGCATTGACTGAATTTTTGAATAGTGGAGCATATGATAGCTATTTGTCAGATTTAAAAATAGAATTAGAGAGTCGTCGGGATAAAGCCTTAAAAAGCTTGGAAAAGTATTTTAAAGATCTGGCCAATTGGAACAGACCTGATGGAGGTTTTTATATCTGGTTAACTTTTAAAAAGGACATTAAAATCGAACGACTTTTTGATGCAGCTATCAAAGAAAAAATTCTACTTAATTCTGGAGACATCTATGATTTTAAAGAGAATCACTCACTGAGATTGTCTTTTGCTTATATTAATAGTGATGAATTCGATCAAGCAATCAGGAAACTATCTGAAATAGTCAAAGGCATGTGCTAGAAAATTTCTTACAATTAAAAAAATCCCATACTTAAAAAAGTACGAGGATTTGTTATATTGACGATTTTTTTAGTAAATATTTTTTAAACCAGCAATGTCACCATCGGATAACTGAGTGACATTCTGATTAGTTGGATACATGACAGAATTCATGTCATCACTGTGATCTAGACCTAGCGCATGACCGACTTCATGCATCGCTACAGATGCTGTAACGGACTCTGAATAGTTCATATTTATGGATGCAGTCGCGTGATTTACAGCATGTTTATTGACGTCGGCAGTATTATAGATCAGTTTAGGGCCACCGTTTCCTAGTTCAATTGAAGACGCGTTGTTACCTTCATCCTTATAATATATAGAGAAGGTGATGCGGTTTTGCTTTGAAGTACCGGTACCAGCAACTAAGTTAACTAGCCCGGTGTTATTATAGGCGTCTATGGCAGTCTCAAAGACTTGCTTCACCGATGATGGTGTCTTTTTGGTGAAATGATAATAGTAAGTGTTATCAACTGAAAATCCATTCATAATTGATAGAATCGGTGTTTGATTCGACGGAGTAGTTTGGTTCTCTGAAGCTGTTTTGGTCTTTTCTCCGGTAGGATCTTTGACGGTAGTACTCTGAACGATTTTTTCTTTTTTAATAAAATTATTTACTTTGGATTGTAGATAATCAGTTGTACTTGCCGCATGACCTATTACTTGAGCCTTAATATTATTGGCAGATTCGCTATCAGATTGATTTATGGCAATTCCTCCGACAATAATTAGACCAAGCAAAATGATACTTCTCTTCATATAAAACTTCTTTCTGTAATTAGAGTTATCTCAGTTTACAATCAAAATGGCATGATGTCCATTATAAATAATTCGATAAATTTTTAATGTATAATATAGATACAATTTTAAAAATAGGGGATAGCTTTATGCAGCGTAGTCGCGTGCAACAATTGATTGGCTCATTAGTAATTTATTTTATATCGGCAGAATTTTTGTATTCTTGGTTACGACCAATAATGTCACAAAACTTGGCCAGTGATTCGGTCGTTTTATTGGAATATTTGAGTTGTGCGGTAGCTTTATTTGCCATTACTGATTCAATGGTTATGGATCTTGATGCCATCAGTAAAAATCGACATAAATTGTGGTTGATCCCTCTGTTCGTAATTTTAGATTTTGTAATACAAATGATTTTGCAGAATATTTTTACGGCACAATCGGGTAATCAAGGGCATGTTGAAAGTGTCCTGCATAATAATAGTATCTTAGGGATTGTTCTGATGTTTATTATGATCGTGATCGTTGGCCCGATCATGGAAGAAATCATTTTCCAGTATTTCTTTCAAAAGACGATTTTTAAAGGACTGTTGCAACGACTAAAACTAAATAAATTAACCGTCAGTATAATATCAATTATTCTGGCAACGGTTATGTTCATGCTCTATCATGTTACAAGCGTGTCTGATTTCACCAGCCTGGCTATTTTTACGTATAGTGATCTAATACTGTTTGCCATTATTTATGAATTGACTGATGACAATTTGGTTTATCCGATCGTAGTACATAGTATAGGTAATCTGATTGGCTTTATTTTTGTTTTCATTTAAAAAGAACGCTAAAAAGGTACTGAGTATATAATTTGATACAGATAAATAAGAGCACTTCTGAGAAAATAAATCTTGGAGGTGCTTTTGCTTTGACT
>NZ_RHOS01000008.1 GCF_003946205.1 Companilactobacillus keshanensis
AGAAGAATACATCAAATTTTGGAATGAAGAACGAATATTCGAAAAACTGGGCTATCAGTCGCCGGTAGAATACCGGAGCTTAATAGCCCAATAAAAGAAGTGCTTTTATTTTAATGTCTCAAAAAATAGTTGCAGTGCCATACTTATTAAAAAGTATCGACTATCTTTTTTTGTTACTTACTCAAAATTCCAAGACCACCTAGAATGATTCCTCCTATTAGGACACAGACGATCAAGCGAGTTGAATTCATCTTTTTCTTTCCTAATAACCAATAGCAAAGTACAACTAATAGCACTGGAACTAGTGATGGCATGATTTGATTCAATACAGATTGAGCCTTCAAAGTAACTTTACCACTTTGGAAGACTAAGGGAACTTTGACGGAAACAACTGTAGGTATCAAGGCTCCTACAACTGTCACGCCAAGAAGGATGGCTGCGTCAGTGATACGGTTTAGTTTATCACCAGCGGCATAGATCAACTTCTCACCTTGAGAATAACCCAAAGGCAACAAAGTAAATCTCAAGAACAATACTGCAAAGTTAACGAGTAGCCAGATAATAGCACCAATCGGATTACCCTTTAACCCCATATAGGCACCAATGGAACCAAAGATAGTTGGTAAAATAACCCCGACGATCGTATCACCAACACCGGCAAATGGTCCCATTAATCCAGTTTTTAGACCGGCAACGGTATCTTTAGCTTTGGTACCCTCCTTTTCCTCAATAGCCATATCCATACCGACGATAAAACCACCGACATAGGCATTGGTATTGAAGAATTGGTTATGGGTCTTCATCATTTCAATTAAATCCTCATCATCTGGATATAATTTTTTCAATGTTGGTAACATCGTATAAAGATATCCAGTTGACATCATTCTTTCATAATTCCAACAGATTTGACTTGACCAAAGCCAGCGCCAATTTGCTTTAAAAAGATCCTTTTTTGTGATCTTAGTTTTCGTATTCGCCGAGTTCATTTTCCACGCCTCCATCGTCTTGAGATTGTGATTTATCATTATCACCATTGTCATTTTGCTTGTAGTACATGATAGCTAGGGCTAGGCCAAGTAATGCAACACCCAGCATTGGCATCTTCAAGTATGCTGCAGCAATGAATCCAACGATCAAATATGCGATAAATTTCTTTGTAGGTAAAAATCTCAATAAAATTGCAATACCAACAACTGGTAGGACTCCACCAGCAACTGTTAGACCATTTGAAAGCCATTGTGGCATCCATTCAACAATCTTTGAAACAACATTATTACCAACGATCAACATAATGAAAACAGGAACTGCTCTTGATAATCCCCAAGGAAATACACCGTAAACAATGTTTCTGGCAACATGTTTTGTATCACCTTCGGAGATGTACTTATCAACACGGTGTAAGAAGAATGTATTGACGAAACGTGCCAAAACATCAAGTTGAACCATCAATAGTCCAACCGGAACGGCTAGTCCAATTGCAAAATCAATACCCTTTCCTGTCATTACAGCATAGGCCGTACCAATAATGGCACCTGTCATAAAGTCCGGCATACTGGCACCACCATATGTACCAACGCCTAAAACCATTAATTGTAATGTAGCACCAACGACTAGCCCTGTTTTAATATCGCCCATAATTATTCCGGCAACGAACCCAATCAATAATGGATAATTGCATAAAATACCAACGGTGATCTGATCAATGATCATCCAGAAAGCTAAGGCTGTTAATAATAGTATTTGCCACCAAACTATTGTCATGATTATTTACGCCCCTTTTTCAATAAATTCATAAATTCTTGCTTATTATCATTTGGTACCATTTGATGATAAAGATCAACTTTTTGTTTTGATAAATATTCAAATACATTTTCATCTGCATCTGTTACAGCGACGCTCTTAGCAATTTGACGTGCATTTTCGGACATCGACATATTACCAACATTGATCGACTTAATTTTAATGCCTTGTTCAACCAATTCTTGTAATACCTTCGGATCTCTAACTAAGATAAAGACTCTTTGCCCTTGATACTTTCTATCCTTCAATCTCTTTACGGCACCCTGACTAGTTAGGATACTAAGATGTACTCCTCTAGGAACAGCTGTCTTCAAGGTCATCTTTTGAACATCGCTCTTCACAATCTCATTATCAATAACTATGATTCTGGTTGCATTGAGCTTTCTAGTCCACATTGTTGCGACTTGACCGTGGATCAAACGCGCATCAATTCTTACATTAACGATTGGATCTTTAGTCGAAGTTACGTCTATTTCTTGATCCTTCACTTCACCACTCTCGTGCTTTTTTGCAATCTCTTTTTGAGGATCGATTTCGTCCAAAACTCCACGATTTTCTTTAAGAGCTTCCTCGATTGGAGTTCCAGTTGCTATCGTCAAAACTAGACTCAATGATAATCCAGAGAATACTCGGACATTGTCGCGTTTTGATTTAAATAAGATTGCCGAATTAGCTGGAGTTCCATTCTTAATATCAGTGATTATGTTAAATGTATCTGACGTGTTGTTACTATATAGCTTGTCATACTCACTCACCATATCATCGACACCCATAGGATCATGGAAAGAGATCGTTGCAAAATCGGCTAATTCTCCTGTGATCATCTCACAGCTTTTCAAAGTCTCCTTGGCATAATTACCATGACTTGATAATACATACATTGCTTCTCACCACCATCTAAATTTATTATCTTAATACATTAACCTATTTCGGATTAAGTCTAGCACATTAGGTAACCGATTACAATAAATCTTAAAATTCGTTTAAATCCCATTTTAAAGGTCTTTACCACTTTCCTTACTACTTGAATTACGGTACCTTAATGTGTTAACTTAATAGTGATAAGATTGAGTGTTTTACTCAACTAAGGAGGATCAACATGAACGTTCCTTTAAAAAGAATAAGAGATTACGAAGATCTAGGATTAGGACTATTCATTCACTGGGGTCTATATTCCCAACTAAGTCAAGGTGAATGGACTGAATTTATTCATGGTATAAATAAAGAAAAATACGAAAAATTGGCCAATACTTTTTCCGCTAAAGATTTTGATGCGGAAGAAATCGTTCAACAAGCTAAATCAATGGGAGCAAAGTATATCGTCTTAACTTCTAAACATCATGAAGGATTCTTCCTCTATGATAGTCAAGGACTAAGTGATTTCGATTCCGTACACAGTCTAGCCAAACGCGACCTAATCAAAGAGTTCGTGGATGCCTGTCATAAATATGATATTAAACCATTCTTATACATGGCGACATACGATTGGCACAATCCTCTATATGAGAAAGATTTCAATAAGTACTTGGAATACTTACGTAAATCCGTTGAAATACTTTCCAAGAATTATGGCTCGATCGGTGGTTTCTGGTTTGACGGCAATTGGAATAAAAAAGATGCCGATTGGCATCTGGACGATCTATATGGGACTATTCGCAAATATCAACCTGATGCCATGATCATTAATAATACTGGTCTTAAAAATCGTGGTAAAATAATTAATCCTGAAATTGATGCTGTTACGTACGAACGCGGTACACCCGATTCGATCAATCATGGTGAAGATGGTCAAAAATATGTTGCTGGTGAGATTTCATTGACCTTGAATCAACACTGGGGTTATGCTAAATCAGATATCAATTTTAAATCGCCACGTGAAGTTATTGAAACTATTTGTCATGCCAGAGATATCGGGGCTAATATTTTAGTAAACATTGGTCTGACCGGAACTGGTAAGATTCCAACTATTTCCGAAGAATATATGAAATTCATCGGAGTTTGGATGGATCACAATAAACAAGCAATTTATAAAACGCGTCCAACGGATATTGAATCCGGTTATCAGATGAAAGATTTTGCACTATCAGACGAAAAAGATCTGTATCTCTTCATTTTTGACCTTAAAATCGTTGGTAACAGTAATGTCGTTTTAGGTGGTGAAGGTGTCAATCCACGTTCATTTACCGGTATTAATAAACAAGCAAAGAAAATTTCCTGGTTAGATAATAAAGAAAAGTTAAGTTTCACCCAAAACAATGATATGCTAACTATTGATGCAACTGGTTTTAAGTATGGAACTGACTTAATTGTCCGAGTGGCAAAAGTTGAATTCTAAACAGGAGGAATTTAATTGCTCACACCTAAATATCAAGAAATTATCGAAATTTTAACTGACGAGCTTAACCATGGTTCATTTAACCAAGGTGACAAATTTTACAGTGAATCTGATATCTGTAAACGTTTCGAAGTCAGTTCTACCACGGCCGTAAAAGTCCTCAATGACTTGCAGCAAAATAATAAAGTTACTCGCATTAAGGGTAAAGGTACTTTTGTTGCCAAGGAAAACCATCGTAGTGTTGTTCTATTAACTGATTTAAATATGTCAAATGGCAATACTGAAGGTGTAAAAGTCCTTTCGGCTCAAGAGAATAATCAAAATGATATCCAAGAGATCCTAAAAATCGATTCTAAATCACAATACTTTGAAATCAAACGCCTTCGATATATCGGAGAGGAAGTGGTTCAATATACTGTTAACTACATCAATTCAAAATATATCTCAAAAGATGCCTTGATCAATTTGCATAATTTTGATTCCGTTTACCAGCGGATACGTGAAGATGCTGGAATCGATCCTTACAAACTACCATATTCACAAGAAACAACAGTTGAGATGCTTGATGATGAAAATATTCTAAATTATTTCAATCACAAACAATATCCGATTTTCATGTATCAGAGAAGAAAGACTTATTTACCTAATGTTAAAGGCACTATTCTTGAATATGCTTTTACATACAAAGATCCCGCCTATTGGGGTTATCAAACAGATTCCGTTTTTGGAAATAATATATAAAAAGTAATTTATAGAGTTACAAAAAAGTTGTATCTACACTTGATTTAATCAGGCGTAGGTACAACTTTTTGTTAATTTACAATATTTGAAAAATAATCGAAGAATTATCATTAATCCTTTTTAACTGTTTCACGATCACTAAAATCAAATGGGGTAACATTATCCATTCCGATCATCGGGTCAATACTATTATTCATTACCATATCTAACGTCAAACGATAATCAGGTTCAAAAACATCCACTGGATCTTCTTCAATTTTTTCTTCTGACGTATCTTCTTTGATTTTAAAGGCTGTGAATAGCCGTTTCTTCAACGTAGTATTTCTTTCTGCCGATTCATCAGTTATGGAACGTTCAAAGGCACTTCTATTACCTACCATGATAAGTAGACGTTTCGAACGCGTAATGGCCGTATAAAGCAAATTACGACGTAACATCCGCGATTCTTCATTAACCAAAGGTAAAATGACCATTTCGAATTCTGAACCTTGTGCCTTATGGATCGAAGTACAATATGCCAGAGCAATATTAGTCCAATCTTTACGATCAAGTGTGACTTCATTTCCATCAAAATCAATTACCAATTGATCCACATGATCGGTACTTTCCTTGGATAAAATTATTCCGACGATTTTACCGATCTCACCATTGAAAACATTATCTTCTGGCGTATTTACCAGATAAACTACTTTGTCATCGATACGATAATGAACATTGCCCATTAGTACTTCTTTACGTTTTTCGGCCATAGGATTAACTACATCCTGAATCGTTGAATTCAAGTTATCTATCCCGGCAACACCCCGATACATTGGAGCCAGTACTTGTACATCAGCTATATCAAATCCACGTTCACTGGATTTATTAACAATTTGCGATAAAACTTCTGGTACATTTTGACTTGTACATTCAATAAAACTACGATCAGAACGATTTTGAAAAACTTCGTCAGCTACTCTACCTTCATTAATATCATGAGCAAGCTGAATGATTGTTGAATCCTCATCTTGTCTATGGATATCTTTTAGGATAACTGTTGAAAATATTTGGCTATTGATCAGATCAGAGAATATCTGACCTGGTCCAACTGATGGTAATTGATCCTTATCACCAACAAGCACGACCTGTGTTCCAGGCTGAACTGCATCAATCAAAGTCTTAAATAATTTAGTATCGACCATGGACATCTCATCAATTATTAGTAATTTACAGTTAAGCGTTGGCTCCGCAAATTCGTCATCTTCAGTTCCAGTTAATCCTAATAATCGATGGATCGTCATAGCAGGTAAACCGGTTGATTCACCCATATGTTTAGCTGCTCTACCCGTTGGTGCAGCTAAAGCAATCGCATAATCTTCAGACGCAGGATCAAGTGTCTCATCATTTAACTTTGCATAGGCAGCTACAATTCCGTTGATAATGGTAGTCTTACCAGTACCGGGACCACCGGTTAATAAAAAGACAGAATGTGTTAATGATTGCCTGATAGCCTTTTCCTGTGATGGGTCATATTCAACTTTGAATGATTTTTCAATCTTTTTTAGTTCTTTAGAAAATGATTCGTTGCTCCATTCAACGTCTTTATAGGTATCAGTAATCATTTTCAAAGACTGTGCGATCGACCACTCGGCTTCATACAATGACTTTTCATAAACTTTGCCTTCTTCAGACATCAAGACACCATCGTTGACTAATGACTTTAACCCATCAGAAATTTTTGCTTTCAATTCATTAGGATTATTATCTGAACGTAAAATTGCCATGGCGCGTTTAAATAAATCATTCTGCTCAATCAAAGTATCACCGGTTGAGTTATTCAGCACAGTTACTAATTGGATCAATGCGCCCTTGATTCTTCTAGGATCATCTAGTGGAATATTTAAGTTTTTAGCCAGCTCATCGGCCCTCTTAAAACCAACACCCTTAACATCAGTTACCAATCGATACGGATCTTCAGTTATTTTTTCTAAAGTATTTACACCATATTTTTGATAAATTCGTGCACTCAAAGTATTACCAAATCCAAAATTGCTTAATTGATACAGAACTTGTTCTGCCTGATGATTCTTAGATATTTGTTCAACGATCAAATTAGTCTTTTCTTCACCTAATTTTAGAAAATCAAGTGCATTAGGATCTTGTAGAATTTTATCGATAGCATTTTCACCTAACGTATCAACAATTTTTTCGGCTTTTTTCTTACCAATACCTGGAAACTCATCACTAGAAAAAAAACTGATCAGTTCTTTTTTGCCACTGGGGCGGCTATGTTGATACGTATCTGCCTGAAATTGCTTACCATACTTAGGATGATCGACCATGCGACCTTCAAACTTATATTCTTCTTCTTCAGAAATATTACCAAAACTACCAGTTACGACGATATCGGTACCATCCCAATCGGTATTGGTCTTTTTTATTTTAATCGTAAATATTTTGAATAAATTTTCTGGATTCTCAAAAAAAATAGCTTTGACAGTGCCAACAAAATAATCTTTATCGTCTGCCATTGCTATCTCCCGTTTCTGTTAAATATTTTTGTAAATTTGCTAATTTCTTTTCGTTTTCAGCAAAAAATTTAGGATCAATTTTCTTAGACTGTTCCAAATATGATTGATAATCTTGTTTCAAGTTCATTGCACACAAAGCTGAATTGAAATAATATTTGGCCTTAGGTTTCAATAAAATTGCCGATTGATAATATTTCTTAGCTTCCGAAAAATTGCCATTAGCTAACAATAAGTCAGCCATTAATTCAATTGACGCAATATCTTTAGGATTTTTCTCGACGGCTGTCAATGCATAAACGATAGCCATTTGCTTTTTACCCTGTTCATCCAGAGTTTTGGCCTCCATAAAGTAAGCCTCAAATCCATAATTATCTTGAATTAATTTAGAAAAAAGCTCATTGGCCTTATCATACTTATTTGCTAAAAAGTAAATGTTGCCTAAGTTATAACGAACATCTTTATTTTCACTAAAAAGAGTCAAAGATTTTGTTAAAAGTTCCTCAGCTTGTTCAAGATCTCCTGCTTCAACCAAATAAGCTGATAATTGTAAAATCTTATCTAATTGATGATGATCACGATTCAAATCATTAACGATTTCTTTAATGGCAGCCTCTTTGTTACCATCTTTAAATAACTTTTCTGCTTTCTTATCCATTTAATACCTCAAATAGTATCAGTGCTTTCCAACTTCTTGTGTAAGTATCCTGTTTCATTCCATTTAATAAGTTTGAATTCATTATCACTATATTCTAAATGTGTCAGACTTGTATTTGATAAACCGCCATCTTTTCTAATATCAGCGATTTCAGTTCCCAATAACGATTGAATCATAGTAACCAAGGCGGCACCATGACTAACAATCAAAATAGATGCATTTTCGTCATTATCTGAAACGATCTTTTTAACAGCATCGGTCGTACGCTTTGCCACTTCTTCAAAAGATTCACCCTTAATGCGTTCCGAATCATAATCGACCGGTTCATATCTAAAAGCATGAATAATTTCTGGCATCTCTCTTTCCAATTTAACAAATTTTTGACCTTCCATAATACCAAGATCAAATTCCTTCAATCCATCTACAACTGTCAAAGTAACTGTTTGATTCATATCCGCAATCAAAGTTTGGGCAGTGGTTTTGGCTCGTGGTAATGGACTTGTATATGCATTAGCAATATTAACATCGTTCAACCTTTTGGCTAACAATTTAATATCTTCCATACTTTCTGGTAATAGTGGCGAATCACCGTGGCCGCCTTGATATTTTCCCTCTAAATTCCATTCGGTCTTTCCATGTCTGACAAAGTACAATTCCATAATTTATTCACCTTACAAAGTTAATTAATTACTATTATGATGATTTCCAAGGTTATTTTCAAGTTACAGGTGTATTTTTCATCTATGATTAAAAACGATATCTAGATCACATAAAAAACATCCCTTAAGCATACAAATGCCTAAGGGATGTTTATTCATATTATCTAGAAACTAAAATGCCTCACGAAACAACATGTTCTCTAGATATATTGTAACTTCTTAGAAGCCATGTAAGCTGCATCAATCGTAGCTCCACCAAGACACTCCTCGCCATCATAGAAGACAACTTCTTGTCCGGGTGTAATAGCTCGTACAGGATTGTCAAAATCAACAGTCACCTTACCGTCATCTAAGACATGAACTGTAACACCAGTATCTTGTTGACGATATCTGAACTTAGCTGTGCAATGGAACTCGTCACCATAATCTAAACCAGTGATAAATGACAAATCAGATGCATCCAAATGATCTGCATAAAGTCTTGGATTATCATATCCTTGATCGACATAAAGAATGTTCTTTGACATATCCTTACCAACAACAAACCATGGCTCGTTTGATTTACCATTTCCGCCAATTCCAAGTCCTGATCTTTGACCAATTGTGTAATACATCAAACCTGCATGCTTACCCTTAACTTCACCATCTGGTGTCATCATTGTTCCAGATTGAGCAGGCAAAAATTCACCAAGAAACTTTCTGAAGTTTCTCTCACCGATGAAACATACGCCAGTAGAGTCCTTCTTCTTAGCAGTTGAAAGTCCTGCCTCTTCAGCGATACGACGAACTTCGGACTTTTGCATTCCACCAATCGGGAACAAAGCCTTTTGTAGTTGATGTTGTTGTACAGTACTTAGAAAATAAGTCTGATCCTTATTAGCATCTCCACCACGAAGCAAATGTACAACACCGTTATCATCGCGGAATGATTGCGCATAGTGACCCATAGCTATATAGTCAGCATTTAACTTTTCAGCATAATCCAAAAAGGCCTTAAACTTAACTTCCTTATTACACATAACATCAGGGTTAGGCGTTCTACCCTTACGATATTCAGACAAGAAATACTCGAATACACGATCCCAGTACTCCTTTTCAAAGTTAACTGAGTAGTAGGGAATACCTATCTTGTTGGCAACCTTTGCTACATCTTCATAGTCCTCTGTGGAAGTACATACTCCAGAGTCATCCGTATCGTCCCAATTCTTCATGAAGACGCCGATGACCTCATATCCTTGTTGCTTTAGCAAAAGAGCACTAACTGATGAGTCTACTCCTCCACTCATTCCAACAACGACGCGCTTTTTTGCATTATCCATATTAAAAACCTCTATCTCTTAACTAAAATGTTTTTTTCTATTAAAAAGTTCATTAAATATCTGAAATCCTCAACTTCTTGATCCGTGTTCTTTGATTTAAAAATATTTAAATTATGTAGACCACTTTTATCCGTTGTAGCCATTTTAAAATTACTAAAATCTTTGTTGATAGTAATTTTCAAGACGTAACGAGCATCGTATGGTGAATTACCATTAATTGGACGTTCAAGGCGGAAATTACCTTGTTTAGTTTCTTGAAAACCAACATCTAATAGTGCGTATTTTTTTATTTCAGGATTGATTTCATAAAAATCTTTATCTCCCAAAACTTGTGCTTTTGTACTCATAGTAAAACCCCCTAAGCTTAGTTAAATTAAGTTTGAAGAAATTTAACTAATTAGTCAAGTCTTTAACAATTGAAACTAATTTATTAGAAAAATCAGTGATTTCTTCAGCTGTATTATCCTTACCAAAACTGATTCTGATCGAATCATCAATTTTAGGGCTATCTTTACCATACATAGCAACAAGAACATGAGAAGGCTCAAGACTTCCAGCGGTACATGCGGAACCACCGGAAACGGCAAAATATTCCAGATCCAATCTAGTTAACAATACGCCACGATCTATCCCTGGCAGATAGAGATTAAAGACGTGATTTAAAGCATTTATGTCCTTAGGACCGTTGACCTCAAATTTAATATCATTATCCTTTAAAATTGCTTGAATTTGTTGCTTAAAACCAAAATAACGTTCACGGCGAGCAGTTTTAACTGCAGAGGTAATCAACTCTACCGCTTTAGCAAAACCTGCAATAGCTGGAACATTCTCAGTCCCTGCGCGACGTTTAGTCTCCTGATCGCCTCCCTTAATAAAGGAAGGAATATTGATCTTTTCATTAATATAAAGAAAACCGATAAATTTCGGACCATTAATTTTATGAGCAGATGTTGACATCATATCAATATTTTGATCTTTAACATTGATTGTCTCTTGACCATATGCTTGAACAGCATCTGTATGGAAAAATGCTTGGTGATCTTTTAACAATTCACCAATTTCTTTAATAGGATTACGTGAACCTACTTCATTATTACCGTACATGATCGAGACCAAAATAGTATCGTCTGTTAAGGCATCTTTAACTTGATCAACCGTCACTTCACCACGTTCATTCGGCATTAAATAGGTTATTTTAAAACCTAATGACTCTAAATATTTCATTGGTTTAAGAATAGCCTCATGCTCAATGGCTGTAGTAATAATATGTTTACCTAGATTTTGACGTGATAAGGCAGTTTCAATAACTGCAGTATTGTCACTTTCAGTACCACCACTTGTAAAAACAATCTCTGAATCTTTGGCATTAATACTTTGGGCAATCGTATTACGACTTTCATCTAATACTTTACGCGCTTGACGACCAAAATAATTGGTTGCTGATGCGTTCCCAAAATTCTCTGCCATTTGTTCAGAAATAACATCAACGACTTCCTTAGCCATTGGTGTCGTGGCAGCATTATCTAAATAAGTAAACTTCAATTTAAAAATCCCCTCTACTCTTGATCTAAGAAGTTCAATAACATTTCAACTGACTTCTTGCCGGCTTGAATAACAAAGTCATCAAAGTTGACACTTGCATCTTCATCACCAACATCACTCATTGAACGTATAACAACGAATGGTGTCTTAAATTGCGTACAAACTTGTGCTACGGCTGCACCCTCCATTTCAGAAGCTAGTGCATCTGGGAACGACTTTTTAATTGTAGCAATTTTTTCTTTTCCGTCAATAAATTGGTCTCCAGTCACAATAACACCTACGTGTGAAACCAAGTTAGATTTTTTGGCTGCTTTAGCAATTTCATCAACATAGAACGAATCTGCTTCAAAGAACAATGGTTGTTCAGGCAATTGACCCATCTTATAACCAAAACCAGTTGCGTCAGCATCGTGATAAGCTAATTTATTTGATATCACAACATCCCCAATTTTCAAGCCTTCACCAATTCCACCGGCCGATCCAGTATTAACGACAAACTCTGGTTGATAACGATCATTAATAATTGTCGCTGTCATTCCGGCTTGAACTTTACCAATCCCACTCTTAGCAAGATAAACCTGATGATTCTTATATGAACCAATTGTAATTTCAACTCCGGCAATTTCATCTTTAGTTACATCACTTAGAGATTCTCTCAGTAATTTGATTTCTTCTTCCATCGGAACGATTACGCCAATTTTCATTTAACAGTTCTCCTTTATATAAAAAATAAAATTAAAAATACAATGACTATTAAGCCAAACACTGTAATAATCGCAATATTTAGCTTTTTTTTCAATTTATTTGTCTTATTTTCAAATGACTCCATTTTTTCTTGCATAATTTGATCAGGATGAGTCTGACGATAGTCTTCTTCAACACGTTGTCTCTCTCGATCTCTCAGTTCTTGTTGTCTTTTTTCAACCTGATCAGCCGGTACTACTGAATCATATTTAGATTTATCAGATTTAGAGAAGACGCCTTTAACTTTGGATAAAAGGTTATTTAGCATTTAATAACTCCCAATAAGTAATGGCATAAATTGATTTGGAATCACAGATAACTCCGGCTTTAACTTGTTCTTTAGCTTCTTCAAGTGTTAATTTTTCAACATTTAAAAATTCATCTTGATCTAACGGACGTTTGAATTCAACTTCTTTTAAATCATCAGCTTTGAATATCGTTAATTTTTCATTTGAATAACCAGGACTAGCAAAAAATGCTGTGACCTTTTCTAAATGATCCGTTGTTAAACCTAATTCTTCATTCATTTCACGTAAAGCAACTTCCTCTAAATCGCTGCCTTCATCAGGATCAATTTTACCAGCCGGAATTTCAAGTGTTTCTTGGTCCAGCGGTGCACGCCATTGACGTACAAAGATCATTTTTCCATCATTTGTGTAGGGAATAATTGCCACAGCTCCATGATGTTTAACTATTTCACGGATAGCTGGAATTCCATTGGGTAAAACAACTTGTTCAACGTCAACATTGATAATTTTACCGCCAAATACTCTTTTTTGTGCTACTACTTCTTCATAATACCTAGAATCTTCTTTATTCATTCTTTAAACCTCTTGATTTTATTAACCTAATTACCGACATCATTATAGCAATTAAACAAATTGCTAGGGCAAATGTCATTGTAACACGCATCCCATCGATAAAGATATCAGGCCTATTGTTTACATACGTCGTAACTGATTTTCCATAAAAACTGCTCATTGATAAGAACAAGATTGTGGTTGAAACTGACACACCAATGATCATTCCCATATTACGTGCCAACGCATTCAGTCCACCAGCAATTCCCAAATCCCTCGTTTCGACTGAGCTCATGATCATTGTATTATTAGGGGCTTGAAATAACCCATTCCCTAATCCATTTAAACCGATAAATAATAGTATAAACCAAAGGCTTGTATTTACATTAAAGAATAAATAACCAATTTGGGCAATAGCCAAAACCATTAGTCCGGCAATTGTTAAAATGATCGGATTGATCTTAGCCGACATTTTCCCTGAAATGGGTGCCACGATAACTTGTACGATCGGAAACATCATCAAAACGTATCCTGCAATAGAAGCTTTCATACCTAAGGCATTTTCAAGATAGAATGGTGAGACCACATTGAAAAAGAAATTAGTTACAAAAATCAGAAAACCAACTACCAATCCTAACGTGAAATCATGATTTTTGAAAATTCTCAGTTCGATCATCGGTTGCTCTGTATTCTTCTGAAGATGAATGAACCATAAAAATAACAGAATGGCTACAACAAACGCCAAAATAATATAAATATTACTAAATCCAACTGATTGTCCGATAAATATTGCTGCAAAGAATAATATCAAAGTCATAAAATATATAGTAAAACCACGATAATCAAATTTTGCAGGATTCTTGGATTCTTCTTTCGGCAAATTTAAATATCCTAATAACAATGCAATTGCGCCAATAGGAAGATTGATCCAGAAAATGTAGCTCCAGTGAAATTGCGATAAAATCAAACCGCCGATACCAGGTCCGGCAATTGACCCGATTGAAACAAAGGATCCGATATAACCTAAAGCATATCCACGTTCTCGCAGCGGAAATGTCTGAGTGATGATACCATTATTAGTTGCCATTGCCATCGAAGCGCCAAAGGCTTGAACAACACGACCAAGTAATAGTACCGGCAGATCGACACCGAACCCACAGACTAGTGAGCCCAAAATAAATAAGATCGATCCAGTCTTAAAGACTTTTATTTTTCCAATCGAGTCGGCCAATTTACCAAATAATAGTAGAAAAATACAAATTGTTACTAAATAGATTGAAACGATCCATTCCGCCATATTCATCGGAATATTTAAATCCTTACTGATAACAGGCAGTGCAATATTGACAATTGAACCATCTAATGTAGCCATTAATGTAAAGATACCGACTGATATAAGAATCATCCATCTTTTTGGGTTTAATTTCTCGCTCATATTTATTCTCCCTGATAAATTATTTCAATAAAAAAAGAAAGCACTATTCAGCGCTTTCCTCATTTTGTTCAGGATCTAGTATAGTTATATTGATTGCTTGCGGGCCCTTAAAACCGGGAGCAATTTCAAACTCAACATCAAGACCTGGCTTGATAAAGAAGTCTTCACGATTCAAAACAGAATCAGCAAAGAAAAAGATATCTTCTTCTCCATTATTTATAAAACCAAATCCACGTTCATTATTAAAACGAATTATTTTTCCTTGAAACATTTATTAGCCCTCAAAACCTTCTTCAATTGTTTGAGGATATTCCTCAGTAACAATCTTAGCACATCTTGAACAGAATGTTTTGAAGTTTGAATCACTACCAACATCAGTCTTGATCATACGACATCTTTGACATACATCTCCATCAGCTTTTTCAACCAGGACACTGACACTCTCATACTTGTCGGCATTAGCTGGAGCGGCATCTTGACTGATCTCAAATTGAGAAACAATCAATAATTGACCAAAATTACTGTCAATACTATCTAGAGTAGCTTTTAATTCATCATCTGGATAAACAGTTACTTTAGCTTCCAATGACTTACCTATCAACTTGTTTGTACGAGCAACTTCAAGTGATTTCAAAACATCATCACGAAACGACATGAACTTGCTCCAATTTTCATGGATTTCATCCGTGTCAGACAATTCTTCAGAAACTGGCAATTCAGCTAATTGAACATATTCTTCTGGCTCTTTTAGATATTCCCAAACTTGTTCCATAGTGTGCGGCAAGATAGGTGTCATCAATTTAGCAATTTTAACAGCTGCATCGTAGATAACTGTCTGCATTGAGCGACGTGAATGTGAATCCTCAGGGTCAATGTAAACAACGTCTTTAGCAAAGTCTAGATAAAAAGTTGACATTTCATTAGTAATGAAACGAACCACATTCTTTGTAACATCTGCAAAATCATAAACATCATATTCATCATGCAATGTTTTAACAAGATCATTTAACTTAACGGCAACATACTTATCTTCTGGACGAAGATCTTCATAAGCAACACGATTTGTCTTAGGATCAAAATCACTTGTGTTAGCAAGCATAAATCTCATTGTATTACGAATCTTACGATATGTTTCTGAAACTTGTTTGAACGAATCAACAGTTACAGCAACATCGGAACTTGAGTCAACTGATGCAACCCAGAGTCGAATAATTTCAGCTCCAAATTGTTTTTCAATATCTGATGGTGCAATAACATTACCAAGTGATTTACTCATCTTAACGCCGTTTTTATCAAGTGTAAAACCTTGAGAAAGAATAGCTTTATAAGGAGCAACGCCAAATGCGGCAACTGATGTGATCAACAATGAGTTAAACCATCCACGATATTGATCAGAACCTTCAAGAACTAAGTCAGCTGGGAATTGTAAGTTATCACGCAACTTAGCAACGCCAGCATGTGCTGTCCCAGAATCAAACCAAACATCCATAATATCTGTTTCTTTAGTGAACTTACCATTTGGACTAGCAGGATTTGTATATCCTTCTGGAAGAAGATCTTTAGCATCACGTTCAAACCAAACATTTGAACCATATTTGCCAAATAAATCCGCTACATGATTAATAATTTCCTTAGTCATGATAGCTTCACCATTTTCAGCGTAGAAAATTGGTAGCGGAACGCCCCAAGCACGTTGTCTAGAGATCACCCAATCGCCACGATCACGGATCATATTGTAAAGACGAGTTTTACCCCAATCAGGGATGAAGCTTACCTTTTCAAGTTCAGCCAATAATTGTGGTCTAAATTTATCAATGGAAGCAAACCATTGTGGTGTAGCACGGAAAATAACTGGTTTCTTTGTACGCCAATCATGTGGGTAACTATGAGTGAAGAAATTCAACTTCAATAAGGAGCCATTTTCTGTCATACGTTCAGTAATCATCTTGTTAGCTTTGTCATAGAAGACACCTTGATATTCAGGAACTTCATCAGTGAAGCAACCATGTGCATCGATTGGTGAGAAGATAGGCAACTTATATTTCATACCAACAACAAAGTCATCAGCACCAAATCCAGGGGCCGTATGAACTAAGCCAGTACCATCGTCCAATGTAACGTGATTACCCAGAATAAGTAATGATTCACGATCATAGAAAGGATGTGTAGCTGTTAGACCCTCAAGTTCACTACCCTTAAACGTCTTTAGAGTTTCAACATTTTCCCACTCAAGCTTTTCCTTTAGGAAACTGATACGTTCTTCAGCAACAACGTACTTTTTACCATCAGCGTTGATCAAAGCGTAATTGAATTTAGGGTTTACACAAATAGCCTCATTTGATGGCATTGTCCATGGAGTAGTCGTCCAAATAATAAACGAAGTATCTTTGTCTAATAAGTTTTTACCATCACGTACTTTGAAAGCAACGAAGATCGAAGGAGATTTGACATCTTTATATTCGATTTCAGCTTCTGCCAAAGTGGATTCTGATGATGGTGACCAATAAACAGGTTTCTTACCACGATAGATATAACCCTTATCAACCATTTCACCAAAGACTTTAACTTCTTCTTTTTCAAATTCTGGTTGATATGTAATATATGGATGTGCCCAGTCAGCTGAAACGCCCAAACGTCTGAATCCAGCCATTTGTTTTTTGATTTCTTTTTCAGCAAAATCACGACACATTTTACGGTATTCAGTCATACCGATTTCCTTACGTTTAACACCCTTCTTAGCCAATTGTTGTTCAATTGGAAGACCATGAGTATCCCATCCAGGAATATATGGTGAGCGAAAACCGTTCATAGATTTATATCTGATGATAATATCCTTTGAGATTTTATTAAGTGCATGCCCCATATGGATATCACCATTAGCAAATGGAGGTCCATCTAATAATTCAAAAGTTGGTTTTCCTTCATTTAATTTTTGGCGCTTTTCATATAATTTGTTTTCATCCCAAACCTTTTGCCATTCTGCTTCTTTGTTTGGCAAATTACCACGCATAGGAAATTTAGTTTTACCTAAATTTAGTGTGTCTTTTACTTTCATTCTTTCACCCCTCGATTAAAATAAAAAGAACCCATCCAAATTAGGACGAGTTCTCGTTGTACCACCTATTGGTAAATATATAATAGAAATTTTTAAGAGCTGATATACCTAGTAAATTATTCTACTAACCTCACACCATACGTTAGCTCGCTGAAGAACGTTTTACTGGGAATTTGTTCTCTTAATTATTGTTATCATCCTGATTGTCATTGTCAAACTGGAATGTTGGTCCATTTTGATCATGATTGATCGTATATGGATCATTTGGCGTCTGATCTTGTTCCTGACTATCAGTAATGTTGTCATTATAATTCATTTGTTCGTCATTGGGAACACTATCTTGGTAATTTTCATAATTATCTTCAGAATACTGATTATTTTGCATGCCCACTTTTTGTTTCAAATCACTGGTAGATGTAGCATCAGCCAGCTTTTGCCACTTGGGACTATCTATCATTGATAATTGTTGTTGCAACATTCCTTGCAAACCATGACGAAAATCATTTGTCTTTTGTTTAAGCTCATCCGTTTCAATTGTTACCTGACGAGCTTTATCAGAGGCGTCTTGCAGAATTTGATTAGACTTCTCGGTCGATTGATTTAATAACTCACGGGCCTTCTTTTGTGACTCTTCAATTATTACTTGTGCTTCTTGCTCGGCGCCAGATTTAACTTTGTCAGCTGCATCTTGGGCCACAATAATAGACTGATTCAAAGCATCTTTCATATCGGTAAAATATTTGAGCTGCTCTTTCATTTCAGCATATTCTTTTTCTAACTGTGAGTTTTTTTGTAAAGCTAGGTCATAATCCTGAGCCACTTGGTTCAAAAATTTTTCGACTTGGTCACGATCGTACCCACGAAATTTGTGGTCAAATTCTTTATCATGTATTTCAACTGGTGATAATACCATAATTTCACGCCCCTAATTATTTATTAATGACATTTACAAATAATATATATTTATCATTTCTCGATTTTCCCATAATATCATTAATTCTTATTCGACCGTATCCACGAACACTCAAAGTGTCACCCATTGTTATAAAATCACTAGCATTTCGTGTTCCAGTCCAATTCAACTGAACTTTTCCATGTTCTACTAACGATTTGGCAACTTGTCTGGATAAATCATAAACAGTCGCAATCACTGTATCAATTCTCAATGATTGGACTCTGATATCTTCATCCACAGAATCGTCTTTAGGCAAAAGTAAATCTGCAAAATTCTTTTGAATTAAATGAATCTTATATGGTCCCATTTTTGTAACCTGCTCTTCAATGAAATCATCCATTTGATCAAAGACAAAAAATTGCCATCTTTCACCGTCAGTAATGATGTCACCAAAATGATCGCGATCAACTCCAGATCCTGTCAAAGAACCTAAAATTTGACCATGATGTAAGTTAGCAAATTTTTCTGGATATCGAATTTCGTACATTGAAACCTTATAATCAGAATCTTTTGGTACAAAATAATCAGGAGCAATTATACCCCTGACCCTTTCCGCACCTTCATATCCACCAAAATAATGAACAAATAAATCATCATATTTATTGATCAAGTTATTCAAAATCAGCTGTTCTCTTAAATTAAGAAAATCAGTCAATTGCGGTGTATACATAGTCTGCGATTTTAATAATAAATCACTGATACGATCGACAAAAGGTTTTTCTTCAGGACGGAAAAAACCGCTATCCAGGCTTATTTTTTCTTTGTCAGCCATTTTAAATCACCATAAATATTACTTTCTGTACTAATTGTAAGATTATTAAAGCAATTAATGGAGAAAAGTCTAAAACTTGTCTATTTAAAAATGGTAGGGCTCGATGAATCAACGCCAAAAATGGTTGTACTAAGCGTACGATCAATTGTCCAAACGGATTTTGATACAGTCTAGGCATAAATGAAAGTATGCAGTATATAAATATGACCATTTCATACAGCTGAAAGGCTCCAGCTATGATATATGGTAAACCGGTTAAAATTCGATCCATGTAACTCCCCTATCTATTCATTAATATCAGGAATGCTACCGTCAATTTCAAACTTAGGAGGTGTGCAGAGAAAAATTTTATCCCCAACACGTTTAATTTCACCATTCAAAGCAAAAATTGATCCTGTCAAAAAGTCAACGATACGCTTAGCTGAATCATCATTGATATTGTTGAAATTAACAATAACAGCTTTATTGTTTAATAATTGTTTGGCAACTACCTTGGCATCAGCATATACTCTTGGTTGATAAATAGCTATTTTACTGCTGGCAGTTCTGGAATCTGTTGTTGAATTCATTGAGACAACCTTTTCATTATTAGAATAATCAGCCTTTTGGTTTACTGGTTGATTTTCATCCTCTTCATCATTGATACCAAAAAAGTTACTGAACTTTTCAAATGCCATAGATTAGTTCTCCTTTATTTGTTGTTGCGACGTTTAAATATTGGCGGTGTTGAATCATCATCATCGTCATTCAAATCAATTGTTTCCGGCTTTTGGAAGATTTCAAAGTCACTCTTCTCGCCAGAAGTATTGTTTGCGTCGGCATCACGATTGATGTCCCAATCTGCCAAAGGATCCTTCTTTTGTTGTGGAGCGGGTTGAACACTACTTTGAGTCTTGTTATCTAAAGTAGCCATTTTATTATTTAAAGTCGGCTTTTTAGCATTCTTCTTGCTATCTTCAGTTTCAACACCAGTTGCGATAACTGTGATTTTAACTTGATCACCAAGTGAATCATCCATTGAAGTACCAAAGATGATATTTACATCTGAAGTTGCTTGATCTGTAACAATTTGAGCAGCTTCTTGTGCTTCATAAAGTGATAGATCTGTACCTCCAGTGATATTAAGAAGTACCTGTTTAGCACCATCAATTGAAACTTCAAGTAATGGTGATGAAATAGCCTTGTTAGTAGCTTCAGTAATTCTATTTTCACCATTAGCAGTACCAATACCCATAAGAGCCGAACCTTGATCTGACATAATTGTCTTAACGTCAGCAAAATCCAAGTTAACATAACCAGGTGATGTAATAAGATCAGAAATACTTTGAACACCTTGACGTAAAACATCATCAGCCTTACTGAAGGCTTCACTCATAGGTGTCTTCTTATCAACAACTTCAAGCAATTTGCTATTAGAAATAATAACTAGTGTATCGACATCTTTTTTAAGCTCTGTAATACCATCAGCAGCAAATCGTGAACGTTTTGAACCTTCAAAAGCAAATGGACGAGTGACAACTCCAACTGTAAGAGCACCACTTTCTTTAGCAATATTAGCAACTATAGGTGCGGCGCCTGTACCGGTACCACCGCCCATACCGGCGGTGATAAAGATCATGTCTGCACCTTCAAGGGCTTCTTTAATTGCTTCTTCACTCTCTTGAGCGGCTTTTTGTCCAACCTCTGGGTTAGAGCCAGCACCTAAACCTCTTGTTAATTTAGGTCCTAATTGAATTTTTGTTTCAGCTTTTGAATCCTGTAAGGCCTGAACATCAGTATTAGCAGTAATAAACTGAACACCTTTGATTTGTGCATCTACCATACGGTTAACGGCGTTGCCACCAGCGCCACCGACACCAATTACTTTAATTACTGCTCCCATGTTGTCATTTGAGTCTAAAGAATATTCCATTGAGGAGTTCCTCCTGTTTAATTTATCTTAGTTTTTAATCAAAAAATTTACTCCAGAAATCTCTAAACTTATCCAGTCCTTTGCCCTTTTTAGGCTTTGAAGCTTTTTTAGTTTTTTCAATTTCATCTGGTATATTTTTGGTTTTTGGATCTGGTTCAACGACCTGCTTGGTTTGTGCTACAGGTTGAGGAGTTGAATTATTTTGGTTAATCGTTGCTCCATTAACAACATTGTCAGCAATAATTCCGATATCGTTTAACCTTGAAGCATACGTCACTAATCCTAAGCCTAACGCATAAGAAGGATGACGCATTCCCATTTGAGAAGGTACATAACTTCTAACCTTGACACCAAAAACTTTTTTGGCAAGCTCTTCGATATTAGGTGTAGCCGCAACACCACCAGTTAGAACAATTCCACCTGGCAATGATAAAGCGCCTGAGTTTTCAAGTGGTTCCTTTAATCTATTAAATATTTGCTCTAAACGAGCTTCAATTATTTCTGAAATATATTGTTCTGAAATTTGTTCTGGATCCGTCTTACCGACGACCTCAACACTGATCGTTTCATCAGAAGAGGTTTCATCGGAATCAGCATTACCATAATAAACTTTTAATTGATCAGCATTTTCAACAGTCGTATTTAAAACAACTGAAATATCATGTGTAACGTAATGTCCACCTTCAAAATCAACGGTCGACAATTTTAAATTATAATCATGAACAACAGATGCTGTGGTCTGACCAGCACCCATATCAATAATTACTGAACCAAAGCCACTCTCACCATCATTCAAAACGACTTGACTAAGTGCCATAGGTGTAATGACTTTATGAATTATATTTAATCCAGCTAATTGGATAGCCTTCTTTGTATTATGGACAATCGTCTTGGGTGCGGTATAAATAATACCTTTCATCTCTAAACGAACAGCAATCATTCCACGAGGATCTCTAATATTATTAAATCCATCAACTGAAAATTGTCTTGGAATCAAAGATACAACTTCGCGTTCACTAGGTAAATTCTGTACCATAGCTGCTGCCATAACTTGTCTTACATCATTTTCGGTGATTTCCTTTGATTCCGAACCAACGGCTATCATACCTTGGCATTTTTCAATCTGTAACATATTGGCGGAGATACCAACCACAACATCGTGAATAGTAATATTAGCCTGTGTTTCAGCTCGCTTGACAGCTTTTTTAATTGCTCCCGCAGCTTTATCTATATCGACAATAACACCACGACTAACGCCTTCGGATCTTTCGCTTCCTACGCCAACGACATTTAACTTTTCGTCTGACGATTCAGCAACCACTACTTTAATTGAGCTAGTACCGATATCTAACCCTACAAAAAACTCTGAATTGTCCATATATACGTGGCAGCCTCCCTTACCTAGAAAAAAATCTTTTCATTAGAAAATTTTAACACAAATATGACTATATTAAACCTATTTCTTAGCTTTAAAAGGATAAGAATATGCACCAATTTCTAAATTAATTACACCCTTTTGCTTCATTTGGGCGGCAATTCCCGGATAATACTTCATTTTAGCTTGAACGGTTCTTATATCAGCTACCACTTTGTTACCATCATTCATATCAATTTTGACACGATAAGGATTCAACTTAGTAGGTGAATTATAAAATTGTGAAACATTTGTTCTTACATTATCAGGCAATTTTTTATAAATTTTTGAAATTTTCTTCAAGCTCTTTTTATCATTGAAACCGCTATAAATTGGATAATTGCCAATTGGCGAGTGCATCTTTTGATTAATTATATGACCACCGTTTATAACTCGATAATAATATCCATTTTTATAAATTAGACCAAGAGTTTTAAATTCTTTAACCTTGATAACAATATCTCTTAGATTATGCGTTTTAAATGAAACTGTTTCGATCGAAGGCAATTTTTTCATTGTTTTGTTGGCGATCGTCTGATGATCAATCATTACATTGACCAACAAACTATTGTTATTGATGTCAGTAGCATCAATAACTTGCTGTGCTCCAAGATCATTAACACCTTCAACGGTAACGTTTCTAACTTTACTAAGCGGAGAACCCAGATAAGCGATAAAAATTATCACAACGGCCAAAATCAATATGATGCTATTTTTACCTAAGTTCTTCCTCTTTTTCATAATAGTAACTCCTTAATTACTTAACTAAGCCAGTTAACACTTTGATCAATCTATCAGAAGCATCAGGAACACCGATATCTTTTGAAGCAACTGACATTTTATTTCTAATTTCTTCACTACTCATAATTTTATTGACCTCTGAGTAAAGTAAGTCTCCAGTCAAGTCTGCTTCTGGGATCATAGTGGCCGCACCGTTTTTAGCGACAGATAAAGCATTCTTAGTTTGATGGTCATGTGTTACATATGGACTTGGAATAAAAATTGCGGGAATTCCTAACGCTGTTATTTCGGCAATACTAGTGGCTCCACTACGTCCAACAATTAAACTAATGTCAGGTAAAATTTCAGGCATATCATCAATATATGGTCGTACAGATATATTGTCCATGTTCAATGATAGGTTATCAATTTTTTTGATTACATCGTCGTAATGCACCCGTCCTGTTACGAAGAGAACTTGATAGTCTTCTTTAGAAAACTTTTCTAAAGCTTCAATGGTTGTTCGATTTATCGGAGCAGCTCCACGTGAACCACCAAAAATCATTACAGTCGGCGTATCGGGTTGTAAATCAAAATCTTTCAACCGATCATTTACTTCTATCGTTGCGACTTCCTGTGCTCGCGGATTACCTGTAAAAACAATTTTTCTCTTCTCGCTAAATTGATCTTGAGCTTCCTTAAAAGCAATCGCAATCTTGTCAACAAAGTTACCTAAGAACTTATTAGTTATACCGGCAATAGTATTTTGTTCATGAATAACCGTTGGAATATGCAACCTGTGTGCTGCATAAACAACCGCACTTGATACATATCCTCCGGTTCCAATGACTACATCTGGGCGAAATTCCTTAATAATCTTTTTGGATCTTCTAACACTTGAAAGAAATAGTTGCATAACTTTTACATTCTCTAAAGTTAATTTGCGTTTGAAACCTCTTATTTCAATCGTTTTAAATGGTATACCAGCATTGTTGACTATCTTACTCTCTAAGCCCTTTTCAGTACCAACATATAAAACCTCATCAACTAGATCTCGTTCTTTTAGACGTTGAATTAACGCCATTGCAGGATAGATGTGCCCACCTGTACCTCCACCGGAAACTACGATTCGTAATTTGGTCATTATGCCTCTCCTTTAAGTCCTTCGACTTCTTCGATAAATTGATCTCCACGTTGCTCAAAGGTATCAAATTGATCCCAACTTGCAGCAGCAGGTGAAAGCAAGATAACATCACCATCATCGCTTTGACGATAAGCTTCAGGAACAGCTTCGGCCAAGTTAGATACCTTAATAATATTAGTAACATTGGCTTTTGTAGCGGCATCGACCATTTTATCGGCCGTCTCGCCATACAAGACAATATTTTTAACATTCTTTAATTGTGGGACTAATTCGTCAAATCCATTTCCACGATCAAGTCCGCCAGCAATCAAAGTCAATTCTTGGTCACCGAAAGCTTCTAGTGCAACAGTTGTTGCTTCAATATTAGTTGCTTTAGAATCGTTATAAAATTTACGACCGTTAAATTGATCAACAAATTGAATACGATGTTTTACACCCTTAAATGAAGTTAAGACGTTAATAATGTCTTCGTTGCTGACATTAAATATTTTGGCAACATTGATAGCAGCTAGTGCATTTTGAACATTATGTTCACCAGGAACTTTGATTACATCAGTATTTAAAATAAATTCTTTATCATAATAAATTTCATCATTTTTAACATATGCACCATGTTCTAACTCTTGTTCATCTGAAAAAGGTACAACTTGTGCTTGTGTATCTTTGGCTAGTTGACGCCATTCACTTTGATTCCAGTTAACGATGAAGTAGTCATCTTTGGTTTGGTTCTTTGTAATATGCATTTTAGCTTTAATATAATTGGCTCTGGTACCATGAAAATCAATATGGGCTGAATAAATATTATTTAAAACAGCTACATGTGGATGAAGATCAATTGTTCCTTCTAACTGGAAGCTTGAAAGTTCAGTTACTACTACATCGTCTTTAGTGGCTTTTTGTATTACATCTGAGATAGGAATACCGATATTACCGGCATAAAATGATTGTTTAAATTTTGGAGAATGAGCCAACATCAATTGAATCAATGTTGTAACTGTAGTCTTACCATTTGTTCCTGTAACAGCAACCATTTGTGCATCTGAAAAGCTATAAGCAATTTCTGGCTCTGTAATAACTGGTATATTCAAATCTTGAGCATGTTTTATCAGATCATTTGAATATGGAATACCAGGATTTTTAACTACATAGTCAAATGATGTATCAACTAAATCGGCATCATTACTTCCTGTAATAACTTTAAACCCTTGATTCAAAAGTTCTTTGGCTTCAGTGTTTCCCTCTAGGGGATTAGAATCAACAACCGTTATCTCCGAATTCATTTTTTTTAATAATTTAGCTACTGCAAAACCACTTTTAGCTAAACCTAAGACGAGAATTCTTTTATTTGAGTATTTACTTTCTGCTTTCATGACTGACTTCCTATATAAATAATATTAGATAAATTCCTGAACAAACAATTCCAACAATCCAAAAAACAATATCAACTTTCCATTCATTCCATCCCATCATTTCAAAATGATGATGAATTGGTGTCATTTTGAAAATACGTTTATGGAAAACTCTATACGAGAATACTTGCAACATAACACTTGCTGTTTCTATTACGTAGACCAAACCGATCAAAAGAAGTGACCAGTAGCGGCCTAATAGGATAGCAATAGCCGCTAATCCTGCACCTAAAGCTAATGAACCAACATCACCCATAAAAATCTTTGCAGGCTTATGATTAAAAATCAAGAAAGCTAATAATCCACCAACAACTGAGAAACAGACGATAGCAATATCAATTCGGTTTTGATTTAAAGCTATTATTCCGTATGTACCATAGGAAATAGTGGCCAAACCACTTAATAAACCATCCAAACCGTCAGTTAAATTAGTTGCGTTTGAAAAACCAACTAACCAAAAGATTGTGAATAGAACAAAAATTATCACTGAATCAATTGACCATATACCAGGAATAGTAAAGTTAAATGGCAATTGATCCGTTGCATAAACATATATAAAGATCAAAGCAACTAAAATTTGTAGGACTAACTTCTGCAAAACTTTTAATCCCAAATTACGCTTCTTAAAAACTTTGATGAAATCATCAATAAAACCAATTCCACCGTAAAGAACTATCACCAAAGTTATAATAATCAACGAATGTGTCAATTTGTTTTGCCAAGCACCGACCCAAACGTTAGTGATCGTCATAGCAAGTATGATCAAAAGTCCACCCATTGTTGGTGTTCCGGATTTCTTTTCATGCCATTTTGGCCCAACCTCTCGAATAGATTGTCCTTCATTATGCGAAATCAAGTAGCCAATTAGAAATGGCATTAAGATCGAGACGATGGCAAAAGTACTGACTATATCTATAATAATTTGACTTAGTTCCATGTAAATCCCCTTAACCTATTTATTTTTCAATGTAACTATAATTTTACCACTGTCATTTAAAACATGACCGGCTTTCAAGGATTGCGATGTAACATACCCGTCACCTTTAGTCGTCACATGTTTACCCGTAACTTCAGCAAACTTCAAAACATCATTTTTCGACCAGCCACTCAGATCAGGCATAGTCATTGCACCATTAGTCAATAAGACGATTCTTTGACCAGGCATAACTTTTTCGCCACTGGCCGGTAGTTGTTGAACAACCTTGTCTCCAGTTCCTATAATACCAGCCTGTAGGTTCAGTGAATCAATCTTCTTTTGTGCTTTAGTAGTGGAACTGTTCAAAAGACTTGGAATATCTACGTATTGGCTGCCAACTACATTCGATTTGCCTGGTGAATCCCCTTGATTAACTAAACGAGTAACCAACGGATTGAATATCTCTGACAAGATCTTCTCTGGAGATTCAGTCATTTTTTGTGGCTGTTTCATTGTGATATAGACAATATAATTAGGATCATTATATGGAATCATACCTGCAACTGAGAATATATAATTATTTGTACCGGTCAAATAACCGCCTTGTTCAGATGCAACCTGAGCAGTACCAGTTTTAACTCCGACTTTTACATCAGAAACGTTATAGACTCTACCAGTTCCGTATTCCTTAGTAACTACCGAACGCATAGCTTTCTTAACTTTTCTTGCTGTACTTGCAGATATCGGATGACCAACTGTCTCAGTGTTATAAGTCTTTTCAGTTTTACCCGTTGTAGGATTGACAACTTTTTTTATAATTTGAGGCTTGATCATCTTACCGTTATTAGCTATTGCTGAGAACGCTTGCAGCATCTGAATGGCATTAACATTGACACTTTGTCCAAATGAGGTCATAGCTTGATCACTTTCATGCTCAAAAGAAATTCGACCTGCAACTTCACCTGGCAACTGAATTCCTGTTTTTTGACCTATTTTAAAACGTTTCATATACTTCATCCACGTTTTTGCACCCATTTTTTGTTCCAAATGGACCATTCCGACATTAGATGATCTTGTAAATGCTTCAGACATTGGAATCGATCCCCATCCAGCATCATTCCAATCATTGATCGTTCGACCACCAACTTCAACTGAACCAGATTGATACAATTCATTAGGATTGTAATTACCTGAATCAATGGCCGCCGATAAGGTCAAAATTTTCATGACTGAACCAGGTTCGTATTGATCTTCAACTAAGGTGTCACGCCAGCTATCGGTCAAGCCTTTCCCAGTAGTGGGATTAAATGTAGGTCTTTGTGTCGCTGCTTCTATTTGACCGGTTTTAGCATTCATAACAACTACCTGTAGATTCTTGGGTTCATATTTTTCTTCAACATTCTGAGCCAAAATTTCTGCGTATTGTTGAATTCTACTATTTAAAGTTAAATATACATTCGTTCCATCGACGGCATTTTTTTCAACTACTTGAGAATTAGGTAATTCATTCCCATTAGAATCTTGTTTAGTAATTTTTTTACCATTAACACCTGACAACATTTTATTAAAATACTTTTCAATACCCATAACACCACTAATATTACTATTAGAATCATTAGGATCATCGGCTTGAGTAATACCAACCAAATTAGTGGCAAATACTCCATTAGGATATGCTCTGGATGGAAGTTCAACGAAATTTATTCCTGCTAAATGCTTAGCGGCAATCTTGTTTTTGATCTCAATTGAAAGATCACGCCCAGATTGACCGAACTCGACCTGATATTGCTTTTTATTTTTTGGAGTTAAATATTTCAAAGCCTGCTTTTTAGATATCGACAGATATTTACTCAATACCTCAGCAACCTTTGTTTTATCTTGAACATAATCGGGCTTTCCATCTTCGGTTTTAGCCGAATGTGAAACAACAGCATAAATATTATAAATACTTGAATCGCCGGCAATCATTTCACCATTTGTATCTAATATTTCACCACGATGTGCATTGACCTTTGAAGAATGTTCATACTTCATTTTGGTTCGCCGTGCTAAATTAACACCATTATATTGTTTACTAATAGCAATTGACGTAAATCTAGTAGTTGCGGCTATAAAAAAAAGGGCAGTCACGAGCACTATTATTATTCCTATAATATAGTGATTTCGCGTTGCCTTATTTGATAAAGCTTTTTTAATAATCCGTCTCATTTCGAAACATTCCTTACATTCTTGTTACTCATTTTTAAATTATGTTCTTTAGCAAATGAAGACAGACTATCAAAGCTTGTCATTCCAGAAATTTCTTGTCGTAAATTAACATTCTCAGTACTTGTTTTGTTGATTTTAGATGTGATGTTATCTAAATTATTTTGAGCTGCAGTCATAGAAACATTAATGCTGACTAATGCCACCATTAATGACAATACTAAAGCACCTAAACAAATCAATAAACTGATCTCAAGTTTAGATACGGCCACACGACCTGATATTTTAGGAGTTTCAACTGCTTTTGTTTGTGGTTGAACCTCTTCATAGTTTTGTAGATTTCTAGCTGTACTCTCTCTCATTTTCAATTCTCCAATTTAAATCTTTTCTACGACTCGCAGCTTGGCACTATGTGCCCTATTATTTTCATCTAATTCATTTTCATTTGGTAAAATTGGTTTTCTAGTAATCATTTTTAATTCAGGCTTTAAGTAATCTGGAATAACTGGCAAGCCTTGTGGTACATCAATTTGTGATTTTTCTTTAAAAATATGTTTTACAATTCGATCTTCTTTAGATTGGAACGTTATTACGCTAATTCGACCTTTAGGAGCCAATAAATCGATTGCTTGTTCAAGCGATCTTTCTAGTGAACCCAATTCATCATTTACCGCGATTCGAATGGCCTGAAAAACTCTTTTAGCGGGATGTCCACCAGTTCGTCTTCTTGCGGCCGGAATTGCATTTTTTATGATATCTGCCAATTCCAAAGTCGAAGTTATTCGATGATCCTCTCTAATTCTTTCAATCGAACGAGCAATTTGTTTCGAAAACTTTTCATCACTATATTTATAAAAAATGCTGACCAAATCACTGTAATCCCAGTCATTGACAATCTTTTCAGCATCAAGATTCTGACGCTGATCCATTCGCATATCTAAACGAGCTTCTTTTTTATAAGAGAAGCCTCTTTGAGCATCATCAAATTGAGGTGAAGAAACACCTAAGTCATATACGACACCGTCAACAGCTGTAACATTCAACTTATTTAAACTTTCCTTCATATCCTCAAAATTACTACGAATTAAAGTTAGTTGATTGCTGCCGATGACATCACTATTTTTCAATTGTTCTCCGACCTCAATAGCAGCTTCATCTCGATCAAATGCATATACATGGCTATTATTTATGCGACTTAATAACTCAGTCGTATGACCACCACGCCCAAAAGTTGCATCAACGTAGATACAATTATCACGAGGATTAACTTGTTCAATTGTTTCTTTTAGTAAAACTGTCTTATGTTTAAATTCTTTAGAAGTCAAAATCCGTCATTTTCTCCGATATCTCTTCAAAATTATCCTCAGCTTCTTTGCTGAAATCATTCCATCGTTTTTCATCCCAAATTTCAATTCGATCAGAAACACCGATTATTACACAATTCTTTTCTAATTTAGAAAAATTTATCAATGGTGCTGAAATATTAATTCTTCCCTGTTTATCAAACTCAACTTCAGTAGCAGCCGAATAGAAAAACCTAGTAAAAGAACGTGCATCCTTTTTTGTTAAAGGCAATTTGTCTAATTGAGCTTCCAATTTATCCCATTGAGCAAGAGGATATCCAAATAAGCAACCATCCATACCACGTGTAATGACAAAGCTTGTACCCATTTCTTTCCGAAATTTAGCAGGCACGATGATTCGGCCTTTACTGTCAATCGTGTGGTGAAATTCGCCCATGAACATCCCAGTCACCTCAATTCTTTAACACCTCTTAATTTACCACAATTCCCCACAATTAACCACTTGTTATTAAACATTGGTATTGACAAATTAAAAAAACTCTCGATTCGTTGATAATACGTAGTTACCAACGGTGGGAGTTTTTTGGAGTTTAGTTATCCATATGATTTAAGTTGCAATAAATGATCGAGTGAAGTAGTATTTCATTATATGAAATCAGATTAGGTGGTGGAAGTTTTGAACGACGAAAAAAAGCCTAAAAGTACTTTAACTAAAATAATTCAAGTTGTTGTTTGGTTAATGATCTTAGTTACCATCGGCGGAGTTGTCCTCGGATCTCTCATGAGTTTCATTTAAAACAAATAAAAACCAGAAGCCATTGGCCTCTGGTTTATTTTTTTCTATTCTTTAACAATAATAAAACGTTTGAGGACCCGATTCAAAACTACTAATAGAACTAATAGCATGATCATATTGGCAATAAAACTGCCACCATTAATAACTAATGAATAGATCCATGGATTCATAGTCTTTGGTGCATATGCTCCCCAGTAAATACCACCAGCCAAAAAATGCAGGAAGTATTTGACTAAAAATCCTAAAGCCGAATAAAGAATTATCAATCCCAGCGGATTTTTGCCAGATTGAATGCGGTTCTTAACTTGAACACTTCCCAATCCAACTAATCCAACAGCTGCAAATGCTAGAGGATATTCAACTAATCCTTGTAATGGATTTAAAAATCCACCACTACTGAATCCCTTTAAGATCAAATCTAGGATTCCCCAAACCAAACCGGCAGTTAGTCCTGGCTTAACACCTCTTCTTAACGCGTAGATTGCCATGGGAATAAGTCCATATTCCACTTGAATCGACGAAACACCTAAATCGTGAGGTACAAATGATAGCGCTTGAGCTGCAGCGACGATAATGGCCCCTTCAGTTAAAACAACTAAACTATTATTTCTAGTTGCAATATTTTTTTGCATATAAAAAGACTCCCTTATAATATTTGCCATCACAAGAGAGTCCAACTGCATCCAGTGTCCCTAACACAATCCCTACGCATGTATTAACATAACAGGTTTAAAGGGTCTGAATTCCAATTCACTCTCAGCCAAATGGCTCCCCTTGTGTTGACTATTTATATAAAGACACTATAGCACATTTAATTGTTACGTCCAAAAATACGACCTAAAAATCCAGTCTTTTTCGTTTCACTTAAAATATCCAATGGAATATTCTCACCTAGCATTCGATGAGCTATATTTCGATAACTATGACCTGCATTACTCTTATCATCTAAAACAACCATGTGACCGGAATTAGAAGCCGCAATGACTTCATCTTCATCAATAACTATTCCTAGCAAAGGAATACCCAAATGATTAACAATATCGTCAATTTTCATTGACGTACCATTGTTGATCATATTTTTTCTAACACGATTTATGATCAGATGTGGCGTAATCGGCATACTCATATTTTCCAGTATCCCTACAACACGATCCGCATCACTAACGGAAGCAATTTCAGGATTAGTTACCACCAATGCACCATCGGCAACCGTCACGGCATTTTGGAATCCATATTCGATACCGGCCGGACAATCAATCATTACAAAATCAAATCTTTGTTTCAAATAACTAATGATACTTTCCAAAGATGTTTGATCCAAGGCATATTTATCAGTGAATTGTGATGCTGCCAATAAATACAAATTATCTTCAAATTTAGGATCACGAACTAAAGCTTGAGATAGTACTACTCGACCTTGCGCAACATCAACGATGTCATAGACCACACGATTGGTCAATCCCAAAACTGAATCCAAATTACGCAAGCCAATATCTAGATCGACCATACAAACCTTTTTACCAAGGCTTGCTAAGACGGTACTTATATTGGCGGTTGTGGTAGTTTTCCCAACTCCACCTTTACCGGAAGTTATAACAATCGATATCCCCATTATTATACCGTTCTCTTTCTTGAATCTTTTATTATTTCCCGATAATTTTGTATATCTTCAACGTTGATCGTATGAAGATCATCTAGATAAGCAAAACTATTATCTTTAAATTTATCAGCATTATCCTCAGTTGCGATCTCGATCACATCTGCAATTCTCAATTGAGCCGCTCCAATTAAATTGCCACAAATAGCAACACCAGTATTATCTGGATATCCTGCTTGAACGACGCCATGGACATCACCAATAATAAATACTGAACCTGTAGCACTGATGTGTGCACCTTCATGCAAAGTACCCAAAAAAAGTAAATCACCATCATATTCAAGTTTTTGTCCACTACGAACAATGCCCGCTTCAATATTCATCTGACTACTCTTGATCAAATTTTCAATCGATGATTTAGCCTCAACTTCAGAATCAATGCTCTTAATTTCTATTTCAGGATATTCTGAAAACAAGGTTTTCAATTCTTTGACTTGTTCATCAGTCAACAAACGATTGCCTGTTTTGATAGTAACTTGAATAACTTCTTCTTCAGAAGATCCAACATTTTGATTAGCAATTAATTTTTTTAATTCTTTTAAAGAATTGCTAAAATTGCCCTGATCACTAATGATCATGACATAACCGTCTTTACTCCCTTTAAGAGTAACGTCACTCATTACTTATCCCTCCTGTATTTGACCAGCCAATCACTCAAATTAGCTAACGGAATATAAAGTATGAAAAATACGATCATATTCCACAACAAAGTGGGTCCCAAGGTAAATGTAATGAAGTCCATTGTGTCCACTTTTGTTTGTTGTAACAATCTTTCCAAGATATAAATTCCTGATTGCATGAAAGTCAAAGCTAGGAAATAAATTGAGATCTCATATCCCATATTGGCTTTAACAAACAAGAACTTATAGTGATCAACACCTACCATTGCTAATGGCAGTAAGACTGTATACAACCCAATCATTCCAAAGTAATACGAATCATAGATCAATCCAAAGACTATCCCATATGTAATTAGCTGTCTACGATCACTAATTCTCATTGAGAGCATGACTAGAACCATTAGCATCAATTGGGGAATAAACATAACTTCGCCAGTATTCATGTTATTTAGAAAAGCCCACTTCATTAGACCATCTAAATAAAGTGCTAATAGTATAAAAATGACCTGACCTGTAATTTTACGTGTCTTGACATCCATTATTTTTCACCACTCACCGATGACTTAATAACAGTTACAACTGTAAAGTTCCTCAACTCAGCTGCAGGAGTAATGTAGACGGAATTAGTCATTCCATAGTTATCTTTCTTAATTGCATTAACTTTACCAATGTAAAGTCCTCTAGGTGTAAGACCACCTAAACCAGATGTAATAACCTTCTGACCCTTTTTAACATCCTTAGTTGAAGTAACGTTTTCCATTACTAAGTCTCCGGAATCACTATCATATTTACTTACGATACCAGTAATATTCTTATTATCGCCTTGAATTTCAGAAGCAAATTTGTCATTCAATTCATTATCAGTTGAAATCAATTCAACTTTAGAACTAACTTTATTGACTTCAATAATGCGACCGATCAAACCTTTACCAGACATTACAGGCATATTTTTCTTCAAACCGCTTGTTTGTCCGCGATTAATTGTTAAGTAGCTTTGCCAGCTACTAGGAGAGCGCGACAATACGGATGCATTAACAAAAGTATAATCAGTCAATGTAGCATTTAATTTTAACTCATCTTTTAATTTCTTATTTTCCTCTTGAACTACTTTCAGCTTAGCTTGATTTTGAGCCAATTCGCCAATTTTTGACTTCAATCGACGATTTTCAGTATATGTATTATATAAATCTGAAAATTCTGATGAAGCATTCTTAACAGCATTAGTGGGATAGGCAAATATACCTCCAACAATGCTAACAGTGTCATTACCAACCTGCTGTACAACAGGAGGAGTACTCTTTTTATCCTTAATATTGACCGACACGGCCAATAGTCCGAAGGTCACGATAATGATCAACATTAGAATAATTAACTTTTTATTTGAAAAAAACTTTTGCATTGCTTCCTCCTACTTGAACAAATAAAAAAAACGGGATTAACCCGCTTATTTTTGTCGACGCATTACATCGATATTTTTAAGAGACTCCCCAGTACCGATGGCTACACAATCTAGTGGGTCTTGAGCAATGAATACGGGTACTCCAGTTGCTTCAGAAATAACCTCTGGTAAATGATGTAATAAAGCACCACCACCAGTAAGTACGATACCATGATCAATTACATCTGCAGCAATTTCAGGAGAAGTTTCTTCAAGTGTTTCTTTAATAGTTTCAATGATTTCTTGAACATCTTCATGGATAGCTGTAGCAATGTCTTCACCGGTTAGTTGAATTGTCTTTGGAAGACCTGTAACTAAATCTCGACCGCGAATTTGCATTGATTCAATTTCTTTTGCCTTTTCGATTGAAGCAGAGCCAATTTGAATCTTAACGTCTTCAGCAGTTCTCTCACCAATTTGTAAGTTAAAGTTAGTCTTGATAAATGATGAAATAGATTCATCAAATTTATCACCGGCAACTCTAATTGAAAGTGATGAAACAATTCCGCCTAAAGAAATAGTAGCAACATCAGTAGTACCACCACCAATATCAACAACCATATTACCAGTAGGGTCCATAACGGGGAGACCGGCACCGATTGCCGCTGCAAATGGTTCTTCAATTACGTATGCTTCACGAGCCCCAGCATGTTGTGTTGCTTCAATAACAGCACGCTTTTCAACTTCAGTAACACCACTTGGAACACAAACCATGACTGATGGTTTTGAGTTGCCGGCTGTTTTTTCAATGAAATATTTCATCATAGCTGCAGTTGTATCATAGTCAGCAATAACTCCGTCACGCATAGGACGAATAGCTGAAATACTTCCGGGTGTACGACCAATCATTTCACGGGCATCGGAACCAACGGCAACGATTTCTCCAGTGTTGTTATTCTTTGCTACAACTGATGGTTCATTAAGGGCAATTCCCTTACCTTCTACATAGACAAGTGTATTCGCAGTCCCTAAGTCTATACCAAGTTTTTTTGATCCAATACCAAACAATTTATATTCTCTCCTTTAAAGTACACACCACATTTTACGCTAAACAAAATTATATCATATAAAAGGCCAATTTAAAGTAGCACCGTAACTTAAACTAAATTAAATTAGACGACTTCATACTGAGATATGAATTTCTAGTTATAATCAAATGATCAACTAGACCAATACCAATTAACTGGCAACATTCATATAATCTCAAGGAAAAATCTTGATCATTTTTCGATGGCTTTAAACTGCCACTTGGATGATTATGTGCGATTACTATCCGTCGAGCTGAAACACTTAATGCATCTCGTATAATATCCCGAGGATGGACAGTAGCCGAATCAATCGTACCAATAAACACGATTCTTTCCATAATAATATGATTACTATTATCTAGGTATACCGCAATTAATTTTTCTTGTGGTGAGCTTCCTATTTTTTTTATTAAATGTTTCCCCAATATCGATAATTTCATTATCCGATCGGGTAATTTATCAGCTTTTAATTTACGATCGCCTAATTCTAAAGCAGCTAATACCTTACAGGCTTGTGCAATGCCAATTCCTTTGTTTTTCATTAACTGATTTAAATTTAATTGAAGGTCTTCTGATTGTGACAAAATCCCTCTAGCTAGCTGAAGAGCATTTTGTCCTTTAATACCATTACCTAAAATCACAGCAATTAGTTCTTCGGTTTTTAAAGATTTGATTCCGTGACTTGAAATTTTTTCTCTTAATTTTATCATTGTAACCTAAATTACGAGAATAATTCCTCTAAATCGGAAACTAAGTAAAATGATCCGGTGACTAGTAAAATCTGCTGATCAGTCAAACCATTTTTCAATTTTTTTAACTCGCTTCGATAGTCTCGAACAAACTTTACATTATCATATGCCGAAAAGTCGTAATCAGTTACATCTGCCGAACGAGACATATCCAAGGTAGTTACATAAACTTGTTGTACATTTCTTGATAAATAATTCAAAATATCTTTTCGATCTTTGTCACGCATACCAGCATACACTACAATTATATCTTTATTTGACCAATTTGATATTAAAGAATTGATTAAATTGTGAATTGCTGAAAAATTATGCGATCCATCAAGGATCATCAGCGGATTATTTTGAACAATTTGCATTCTTCCTAAAATCAAATGTGTTTCAGAACTACTTTTAAGCAACTGAAGATCAATTTTTTCATGATGAATAGTCTGATAAATTATAAAAGACCGAATGGCAATGGCAATATTCATTGCCGTTGTTTTCTCAAATCCTCGACATTTGATCTTTTTTATAGTTGTTTTTTCATCCAAATAATTAAATCGACTAATACTTTCATCCACTGTAAATCCATCAATTTTGAAATTATGACCAAATTCAGACAGTAAACTGCCCTGTGATTTCGCTTTTTCTACTATAATATTGCGAATCTCTGGTTGCAAATATCCAGTTACGATCGGTTTATCTTTTTTGATTATCCCAGATTTTTCTTTGGCAATATCTTGAATCGTTGGTCCAATGATCTGTTCGTGGTCCAAATCGATCGACGTAATAATTGAAAGATCAGGTACGATCACATTAGTTTTGTCATGCTCTGCTCCAATGCCAACTTCAATAATAGCAACATCAACTTTCTTTTGAAAGTAGGTGAAGCCTAAAATAGTCACAAATTCAAATTCAGTTAAATCAATCGCATCAGTTACCTCTCGAACACGAGACACTAACTCAACTAATTCATCATCACTGATCATTTGATGATTTATTTGAATTCTCTCATTAAATTTAGTAATAAAAGGAGAAGTAAACATCCCCACGCGTTTTCCCGTTGCTTCTAAAAGATTTACTAAATAATTACAAGTACTTCCTTTGCCATTAGTTCCAGTCACATGAATAGTTGAATAACTATTTTGCGGATCACCCAGCTGTTTTAGTGCTTGTTTAATATTTTTTAGACTGTCTGTTCGATGAAATTTAGAAAAGGTATGGATATAGTCGATGGTTTCTTGATAATTTAACACGAGATAACTCCCCCTAATATAATGAAAAAGTCGTTATTTGCTTAAAGGCAAACAACGACTTTTTTGTAGTCAAATAGAGATCGACCGCAAACTAACAATTCGTCAATTTGTCACATTCCCCATTATAAAACTATTTATTAGCTTTTAGTTGATCAATTCTTTGACTGATCTTGGCCTGACGTGATTGATAGTCAGCCAATTTTTCTTTTTGTTCATCAACAACCTTTTCAGGTGCTTTCTTAACAAAATTATCATTTGAAAGTTTCTTATTCAGACGGTTAATTTCTTTATCCATTTTTGACATTTCTTCTTCTTGACGAGCAATTTCTTCATCAAGATCAATCAATTCTGCTAGTGGAATATAAATTTCTGTTCCATTTGTAACAGCAGTCATAGCCAAAGCTGGAGCCTCAAGATTTGTGTCGATCTGCAATTCTTTAGGGTGTGCAAAGCGATCAACATAGTCCTTATTATTTAGAATAACTTCTTTAACGGCTTCATCCTGAGGTTTGATCAAAATATCGATAGCCTTCGAAAGTGGTGCATTAGCTTCAAGACGGATCTTTCTGACTGATTTTATCAGGTCGATCAAAACATCCATGTCATCCATGGCTTCTTCATTCTTAAACTCATCATGGTTTTCTGGATAAGCTGACAATGAAATAGACTTACCATTATGTGGCATTGATAGCCAGATCTTTTCAGTAACAAATGGCATGATTGGATGCATTAACTTCAAAATTTTGTCCAAAACATAAGTTAAGAGCATTCTCTTTTGATCTTTGGCATCCCCATCTTCGCCAGTTAATGTAGCCTTACTCATTTCAATATACCAATCGCAAAAGTCATTCCAGATAAAGTTATATAGATTACGTCCAACTTCACCAAATTCAAATTTATCCATTAAACGGTTAACTTCATTAACTGTTTGATTCAATTTAGCTAAGATCCACTTATCTGAAAGATCATAGTTAGTTACTTTAGATAAATCATCCATTGCTGGTGTATTTTCGTCAAGATTCATAATAACAAAACGACTGGCATTCCAGATCTTATTGATAAAGTTCCAGGCCGAATCCATTTTGTCATAGCTAAATCGTGTATCTTGTCCAGGTGTTGAACCATTCATCAAGAACCACCGTAAAGCGTCAGCCCCATACTTTTCGATAACATCCATTGGATCAATACCATTACCAAGAGACTTGCTCATCTTGCGTCCTTGTTCATCACGGATCAAACCATGAATAACAACATGTTCAAAAGGACGTTTCTCAGTAAATTTCAAACTAGTAAAGATCATTCTTGAAACCCAGAAGAAAATGATATCGTAACCTGTAACTAATGTATCAGTTGGGAAATAGCGCTTATAATCATCACTATCTGTATCTGGCCAACCCATAGTTGAGAATGGCCATAGAGCACTTGAGAACCATGTATCAAGAACATCACTCTCTTGAGTCCAGTTTTCAATATCTTTGGGTGCTTCTTCACCAACATACATCTTACCTGTTTCATTATTATACCAAGCAGGAATTTGATGTCCCCACCATAATTGTCTAGAAATTACCCAATCATGAACGTTGTCCATCCATTGTGTGAAGGTATCTTCAAAACGATCAGGAACAAAGTTTACTTTAGAATCAGTCTTTTGATTCTTCAAAGCCATCTCTGCCAATGGTTTCATCTTAACAAACCATTGTGTTGATAGACGTGGTTCTACTTGCACACCAGAACGTTCTGAATGTCCAACACTGTGAACAATTGGTTCGATATTTAGCATGTAACCTTGATCTTGTAAGTCTTTAACCATAGCTTTACGAGCCTCAAAACGATCCATACCTTTATATTTACCGGCATTTTCGTTCATTGTTCCATCAGCATTCATAGTATTGATTCTTTCAAGATCATGACGATTACCGACAGCAAAATCATTAGGGTCATGGGCTGGTGTGATCTTAACCATACCAGTACCAAATTCCTTATCAACATAGTGATCAGTAATAATCGGTGCCTTACGGTCAACTAATGGCACAATAACTTCTTTACCAACAATATCAGTATAGCGTTCGTCACTTGGGTTAACAGCAATAGCAACATCACCAAACATTGTTTCAGGACGCGTTGTAGCGATTTCAATATAACCAGAACCATCGGCATATGGATACTTAACATGATAGAAAGCGCCTTGGTCATCCTTATGGATAACTTCAATATCTGACAAAGCTGTTTGTAGTTGTGGATCCCAATTGATAATGTACTCGCCACGATAGATCAAGCCTTCATTATATAGTTTAACGAAAACCTTACGTACAGCCTTTGATAATCCTTCATCAAGAGTGAAACGTTCACGATCATAATCGAGTGATAGACCTAACTTGCCCCATTGTGACTTGATAATTGAAGCAAATTCATCTTTCCATTTCCAAACTTCGTCAACAAATTTTTCACGTCCAAGATCATATCTGGAAATACCTTGTTCACGCAATTTAGCTTCAACTTTAGCCTGAGTAGCAATTCCGGCATGATCCATACCCGGAAGATACAAAGTATCGTAACCCTGCATACGTTTGTAACGGATCAAAGTATCTTGAATTGTTGTATCCCAAGCGTGTCCTAAATGTAATTTACCAGTAACATTGGGTGGTGGGATAACGATTGAATAAGGCTTAGCCTTCTTATCACCTGAAGGTTTGAAGTCACCTTCGTTAAGCCATGTTTGATAACGACCCTCTTCGACTTCTCTGGGATTATATTTAGTATCCATATCGATTTCTCTCATAAAAATTCCTCCATAAAATAAAAAAGCACCCGTCCTGAATAGGACGAATGCTCGCGGTACCACCTAAATTAAGAGTCATAGACTCTTCTCTCAACAGATAACGGTGGCCCGATCATTTTTGATAGCTCACAGGTAACAACTAATAAACTTGAATAAGTACTTTTCAGCTAATGTACTCTCTCTAAAATCTTATTTATTAATACTCCTGATCAAAGCTGTTGAATATGATGATAAAACAATATTTTAAAAACGTCAATTGCTTTAAAGCAAGCTATTGATATTTTCTTGATTACTTTGCATAAAGTGATCGCCATGTTCGATCGTTGTAATTTTAACTCCGGCAAGTGATTTCTCGATTAAACCGTCAATATCTAAACCACTTTCAAATTTACGTGTTTTCTCAACATTAGGTCTTGTTTTAGGACTTGGTGGAGCAAAGACTGTACAACAGTCCTCAAATGGTTGAATTGAAAGATTAAACGTATCTATTTTTTCAGCAATACTAATAATCTCAGTTTTATCCATTGTAGCTACAGGGCGCAAAATTGGTGTTGTCGTAACGTCATTAATTGCAAGCATACTTTCCAAAGTTTGTGAGGCAACTTGTCCAACTGCTTCACCATTAAAGATAGCTAAGGCATTTTCTTTTTCACGCAATAAATCAGTTAATCTAAGCATGAAACGACGTTGGATCGTCATCAAATATCCTTCTGGCACAGAAGACTTGATTGTTTCCTGAATTTCAGCAAATGGTACTTCGATAAATTTAATATTGCCACCAAAGGCTGTTAATTTACTAGTCAATTCCTTGGCCTTATTTAAAGCCTGTTCTGATGTATATGGAGGACTGAAGAAATGAACCATTTCAATGTCAACCCCACGTTTTAGAGCAAAGTAACCAGCAACAGGCGAATCGATACCACCTGAAAGCATCAACATAGCTTTTCCGGCAGTTCCAACTGGCAAACCACCAGCACCTTTGATAGTTAAATATGAAAGATAAATACCATCTTGTCGAACTTCAACTGATATTTTAATATCTGGACGCTTCATTTCAACGTCAATACCTGGAAACTCATCACAAATAGCATCCCCAAGTTGAAGGTTGACTTGATTGGTATCCAAATAATAAGTGTGATCAGAACGCTTAGTGCCGACCTTAAAACTCATGCCTGGTTTGTAAGCTTCATGCATCATTTCGATTGCTTTTTTCTTAACGTCTTCAAAATCTTTTGAAACTTCAACGCTCAATGAAAAAGTTTGAATACCAAAAACGTTCTTTAGCTTTTCCATAACTGGCTTAGCATCAACACCATTTAATTCAATATGTAAGCGATCACGATGTGGTCTCATTCTTAAATCAGGGTAATTCTTTAAAACTCTGGCTACATTACCGTGTAAACGGTCAATGAAACTTTTACGGTTCTTACCCTTTGTCGAAAGTTCGCCATAACGAACCATAATTTCAGTATATTCCATTAAATTCTCCTAGTTTTTTTGATTCTTTGATACTTAATTCAAAATTTGAAAATGCTCATGAATTTGATCCAAATTAGTGATAAATTCTTTCATTTCAGCTTCTGTATTGTTCTCATCCAAACTGACACGAACAGCACTCGTGGCAACCTTTTCGGGTGTACTCATAGCCTTTAAGGTACTGGACTCCAGACCTTTCTTTGACGAACAAGCACTTGTCGTGGAAATATAGATATCACGATCTTCAAAAGTATGAACGACTGTTTCACCACGAACACCATCAATCGTAAAACAAATGATATGTGGAGCAAAATCGTCAGTTAATTTTGAGAATACATGCGTATTAGGAAGACTTTGGATATGTTCGATCAATTCAGTCTTCAATTTTAACATTTTTTCAGCCTTTTTTGCCTCATCATCTTTTAGCAGACGTAAAGCTTTGGCCATGGCAGCGATAGCTGGCGTATTTTCAGTACCACTTCTGAGGTTTTTCTCTTGACCACCACCAGCCATAAGTGGTTCTAATTGTTTACCAGATTTCATGTAGATAAATCCGATACCACGTGGTGCATGGAATTTATGACCGGAGAATGTATAAAAATCTACACGTGGATCAATAAATTTATCGTCAATATTTTTACCGATAGCTTGTGTACCATCAACATGATAACTGATATTAGGATAATCATCCAAAACACGAGCCATTTCATGGATCGGTTGAACTGAACCAATTTCATTATTCACTGCCATAGTAGAAACAAGAATCGTATCATCTCTAATAGCATTTTTTAAGTCTTTGGCACTGACATGACCAGTTTTATTGACCGGCAAATATGTTACGTCATACCCAAGTTCTTCAAGTTGATGCATCGAATTCATTACTGAAGGATGCTCAATTGACGTTGTAATAATATGTTTCCCAAATTCACGTTTCTTAAAGGCTGTTCCTTTGATGATCCAGTTATTACCTTCTGTACCACCGCTAGTGAAAACCACCTCATAAGGTTTAAAACCCATTAGTTGAGCAATTTGCTTACGAGAAGTTTCCAACAGTTCATAAGCTTTCAAACCTAATTTATGCAAACTTGATGGATTACCAAAGTAATTCAAACTAGCCGCGTTGTATGTTTGAAGAACTGATTCTTCAATTTTTGTTGTTGCACTATTATCAAAATAAATCATATTTTTTCCCACCAAAACAAAAAGGCCCGCAGGCCCATATTTTTATCTCTTATACGATACATCAAAACAATTAATTATGCATTAATTGTCTCTCTAATTCTTTCGACTGAACCTGGTTCAACTCGTTCTAGTTCTTCGCTAATGATATCAACTGACTTATTATAATCGTAATCATTATCAAAGGCAGCTCGAGAACGTTCTAATTGATCTTTTAATTCCTCATCACTACTTGCATATCTATTAGCATATTGGATCAGTTTTTCAGCTAAACTAACTTGTTGCTTTAATTCGGTAGTTTTTTGAACTAAATTCTCTAAATCTTCCTGAGCAACGATTACTTGCTTACTAATATCTTCCATATTAATCTGTTCTGAATTCAACTCATCATACAATTTATTGATTTCATCATAAACCATATAAAAATAGTCCAAATAGTAATCTGGTAATCCATTCAATCTGAGTTGTTCCACAATTTTCTTTTGAATCTCTAATCGTTTAGCATATTGATCGACACTGTCAACAGCAATTTTTTCGCTAGAAACCATTTGATTGAGACTGTCATTGATCGTTTTTTCTTCTTCTTCAATATGATCAAGCTTGTCAATTATATCTTTAAAGGTCACTTCAGCCTTTGAGTAGATAACTTTTTTATCGGCAATATCTTGAACATCCTGATCATAGCCTTCACGTAAACTAGTCAAAGACTTTTTATTATCTTCCACGGAAGTTTTATCACTCTTTTTAAGAACATAATGTTCTTCAAGTTCTTGCATGCGATGTTCTAATTTGTTGTGTTGATAATTAGAATGGTTAATATAATCTAAAACCGGTTTTTGCTGTTTAAGGACACTCTGCTTAGATTCTACTTCAATCGAAAGAACATCATAAAGATTTTCGATTTCAGACTTAATAGTATCATTTAAACTACTTGTTTCATCGAAGTTTAATTCACCTAAGGCGTTGTCAGATTTGATCATGTTCTCTTGGACGCCGTTAATTAATTCAGCAATGTTATCACCAAATTGAAATTGTTGATTCAATAGTTTTTGATATACATCATTGATCTCTTCAACTTGTCCAGGAAAAACTTCATTTAAATCATGATACAATGGCTCAATAACCTTAAGTTGATCAGTGATCAAGGCAATTTTAACTCTTGCGTCATCCAAATACTGACTTGCTTCCAAATGATCACCAACTTTAGTAGAAGATTCTTCGTCATCTAGTAAAGTAGCAACTTCAGAAAGTTCATCCTCAAGATTGTCAGCAGCGGATCCATAATCAAATGACTGCGTAAGGACCTTTTTACGTAATAGCTGATATGCCTTATGCAACTCATCACGTCGTAATGAATTTTGTTCATCACTATTTGATAAGTTATCTAATGAAGTTTCTAGATTTGAAAATTTTGCTTCCACATCAGAAATTTCAGTCCCAATAGTCTTTAATAACTTGCTAGCTCCGAAAATTTTGAATTGTGTATTCCGGTATTCAGCTTTACGCATATCAGCTGAAATATTGGGAACTACTTCTTTCAGTTGCTTTTGATATTCCTCTTTTACACTGACAAAGCGTTCACTACTGGAACCAGTTAAATTCATATCTTCAATTTTTTTGATTTTATCTTTGAAACGATCTTCCATTAAAACGGTCATATTATCCTTAAAGCCGTTTAATACACCGGCGTTCTTTTTTTGTAAGAACCACATGTACCATAGGAAAATCAGCACCAATAAGATAATTATAATAATAATTATAGACACATTTACACCCCTAATGATGTTACTTAACATTCATACACAAAATTATAACAAACATTTATGCCACTATTACGTATGACAAGGATTCATAATAAAGTTTTAAAGATTTACTTTGACATTGGTTATTTTTCAAGTTACACTAGTCTTCGTGTAAAATATGCAGCAAAGAGTGGCAAGAACGTCAACAGTTAAAGGCTTTTAGTTTGATTAGTAACCTGCGTGCTGCACAGGGCGAAAGTTATAGCAATAACTGCACGAATGCTAAACTCTTGTTAATTATTTTACTCCATTACAAATTTGGAGGAATTTATTTATGTCTAGATATACAGGACCTCGTTGGAAATTATCCCGTAGATTGGGAATTTCCCTATCAGGATCAGGAAAAGAAATTGCACGTCGTAACTATGCTCCTGGTCAACATGGACCAAATAGTCGTCGTAAGATCTCAGAATACGGCCAACAATTAACAGAAAAGCAAAAATTACGTTTCATGTATGACGTTAACGAACGTCAATTCCGTAATCTTTTCTTACGCGCTGGTAAGCTTGAAGGTATCCACGGTGTTAACTTAATGATCCTTCTTGAAACAAGACTTGACAACGTTGTTTACAGATTAGGTTTAGCAAGTTCACGTCCACAAGCTCGTCAACTTGTAAACCATGGTCACATCACCGTTGATGGCAAACGTGTTGATATTCCATCATACGAAGTTAAAATTGGTCAAAAGATCAGCCTTCGTGAAAAGTCAAAAGACTTGGCTATCGTTAAAGAAAACCTTACAAATGTTGTTGGACGCCCTGGCTTTGTTAGCTTCGACGACAACACATTGACAGGTTCTCTAGTACGTAACCCAGAACGTGACGAACTAGAACCAAATGTTGATGAATCACTAATTGTTGAATACTACAACCAAATTCTTTAATATTTGTAATCAAACATCCACTTGTTGGGTGTTTTTTTTATAGAAAAAAGCCGCCTAATTGGCGACTTTTTGGTTTATTTCAACCATTAGATCACTCAACTTCATAAATTTATCGAATAATAATTTATCAAAGTCTCCTGATTCAACTATTTTGGAATCCTTTTTTAGAACAAAGCCAATTACAAAATCACTTGATTTAACTGACATATATTTCTTAACCGATTTAGCATATGATTCTTTAGCTGGAAGTAACTCAGGTTGAGTATGATCATTGGCTACTCCCCAACCTTCTTGAATGACCCTAAAACTTAGTTCTTGTATAAGTGGATAGTATTCAGATCTCTTATTTATATCAGCCAGTAAACTAAATGTTACAAAATATCGATCCGGCCACAAGCCCAATTCAACATGTGGTGTCTTCTTGTAACCACGTTTATTTTGATTGATGGCCAACCAAGTATCTGGAGGCGGATTTTTAGTCCGTCTTTGATGCTTAGCTATTTTCATATAAAATTTAGCCTGATATTTATCCTCCAATGCATTCATTAATTGATCTCCAATTTTTTGAAACTTGGGATCAAGACATTGTCGGATCAAATTCAGACGACCGGATAAAGTATTGTCACTGAAAACTTCAAAATCATTTTTCTTAAACATCATATTCTTCCTTTGTTGTAGAATATACATATTGATTATATAGGAGGTATTATGCAAAAACCACTAGCATATCGAATGCGACCGACTAATATTGATGAAATTGTCGGCCAACAACATCTAGTTGGTCCTAACAAGATAATCCGTAGAATGGTTGAAGCTAAAATGCTGTCATCAATGATTCTCTATGGACCACCTGGTATTGGTAAAACAAGTATTGCCAGTGCCGTCGCTGGAAGTACCAAATACGCTTTTAGAAAACTTAATGCCGCTACTGACAGCAAAAAGGATTTGCAGATCGTTGCCGAAGAAGCAAAAATGAGTGGCACAGTTGTATTGCTTTTAGATGAGATCCATCGACTTGACAAAACTAAACAAGATTTCCTACTACCATTATTAGAAAGTGGATCAATCATTTTAATTGGTGCCACGACTGAAAATCCATACATCAATATAAGCCCTGCCATTCGTTCTAGAGTCCAAATATTCGAACTCCATCCATTATCAGTCAATGACCTTAAAAAGGCCGTAGAGCGTGCACTACATGACAATGAGAACGGTTTGGGCAAATACAATGTTAAAATTGATGAACTGGCATTAAATACTTTGGTAGAATCCACCACTGGAGATCTAAGAAGTATTTTAAATGGTTTAGAATTATCAGTCCTTTCAACTAAGAAAGATGATCAAGGTGGAATTCATATCGAATTACATGACATTGAAGAATCAATCCAGAAAAAGGCTATCTCAGCCGATAAAGATGGTGATAGTCATTACGATGTAATCTCTGCCTTTCAAAAGTCAATTCGTGGTAGTGATCCTAATGCCGCCCTACACTATTTGGCAAGATTACTTGAGGCCGGTGAATTAACTACTGCCATCAGGCGATTATTAGTTTGTGCATACGAGGACATTGGCCTCGCTAACCCTCAAGCGTGCTCACGTGCTGTACAGGCTGCGCAAGTGGCACAAATGGTTGGATTACCTGAAGCTAGGATACCGCTGGCTAACGCCGTGATCGACCTGTGTCTATGTCCTAAATCTAATTCAGCCATGACTGCAATCGATTCGGCTATGGAAGATGTCAGATCTGGAAAAGCCAATTCGATTCCTGATGACTTAAAAGATGCACATTATAGTGGTGCTAAAAAACTCGGTCATGGTGTAGGATATAAATATCCTCATAATTATCCAAATGATTGGGTGAAACAACAATACCTTCCTAACAATTTAGTCAATTCAACTTATTATGAACCTAAAAACACTGGTAAGTATGAACAAGCATTAAATATGCGTTTGGATCAATTAAATGATTGGAAGAAAAAAACAAATTGGAGTAATACAGAACATGGTAATTAAGATTCTAATGGCACTATTTATTTTATTTTTACTAGCTCTTTCCTACAACCTATGGTATCACAGCGATAAAAAATTCTTGATATATTCACCTGATGAAAACGCTACATTGAAATCAGCAATGCGAATTACATCGGCTATTTTGGTTGTCATATCTGTTGTAGGCGTTATCATACTACTAGTAGGCGGTGAAAAAGCAAACTTCATTACTCTACTTTTGGGAAGTTTAACAGCGGCCATCTTTTCAATTTATTTAGCAAATATCAACAGATAGCTGTATTTATTTTTCATAATAAACTAAAATATAGATATAGGTATAATATTTATACCAATACAATAACGGGGTGATATTATGTTACAACAATACAAAAACATTCTCGTACCAATCGATGGATCATTTGAAGCTGAATTGGCTTTCAAAAAGGCTGTCGAAGTTGCCAAAAGAAATAAAGCTGCTGTACATTTGCTACACGTAATTGATACACGTGCCTTCCAAAATGTTTCCAGCTTTGATTCAACAATGGTTGAACAAATTACAGAAAAGGCTAAAGAAACTGTTAAGGGTTATGTTAAGACAGCTAAAGATGCTGGTTTAACAGAAATTGACTACAGCATCGAGTATGGCGCCCCCAAAGCAATCATTGCCAACGACTTCCCTAAGAAATTAGGAATCGATTTAGTTATGATTGGAGCAACGGGTTTAAACGCAATGGAAAGATTATTAATCGGTTCAGTTACAGAATATGTAACGAGAACGGCTGCATGTGATGTGCTAGTTGTTAGAACTGACTTAGACAATAATCCACTAAAGAGTCCTAAGAAAAAATAATTCATCATATAAAAAAAGTGAGCCGGATTTTTAATCCAGCTCACTTTTTTATTTGAAATTAATAATTAATTTTTAAAGATGTTTAGGTTCATATCCTTGATCTTTGCCTTTAACTTATCAAAGATATTTTTATTATCAATAATACTGGAGATCACATAGGCCTTAATGTAATCTTCATCAGCTTTTTTGCCTTCACGTGTACCCGCTTCAGCTAAAGAACAGTACATTGCATCTAGTTTGAACAAAGATTGTTCTTTTCTAGCAATGTAGATACCTTCACTAGCATACTCTGCTGCTTTCTCACTATCACCCAGATTTAGAGAAAGTTCAGACATATTAGCGTAAATAGAAATACTATCGTGATAGTTTTCATCGCTAATCTTTTCTACACTAGCTTTGATCAATTCCTTAGCTTGTTCGAAGTATACCTTGGCCTCATCAGTTGATTTCTTGTTGACGTAAGCCTTTGCGGTGTAGATATCTATCAAGATATCATACATGTCAACGTTTGCAATATTAACATTCATCGCACGATTGAAATCAAATATGGCCTTATCATAATTTCCACTCAACTCGTATTCTACCAAGCCGTTGAAAAAGTGAATCAATTTGATTTCTTGCTTATTATTGATATTAATATTACTCAACTTACTTAGTTTATCATCAATCGCTTGATAATCGTCAAAGTAAAATGACTTTTTAATATCACTGATGATCGAATAGATTTGACTATCGTCATTGACGATTACAAGGTTCATTGTGATACCCAGTCTTTCACAAATACGAACCAATATTTCCATACTTGGAATCTTATCTTTTTTCTCGATCAAACTTACTGTTGCCTGTGTGCATATGCCATCGGCCAGCTCAGATTGAGAAATACCTCTGAGCTTTCTATAGTGGCGAATCTTTTCACCTAATATTTTCATTTTAAACTACCCCATTCATTTATTAATTTCAGGATAATTTAAACAGTTCTGAAAAAAAGTTGCAAGGAATAAGCAACAATAAATGTATTGGTTATAATTATTTAATTATTCACTTCAAAAAGCCAAGCATCTTCTTCAGAACCATTTAATAATTCGGGATTATCAGTCAACTTATCATTAACCTTAACGATTTTACCGGCAATTGGTGATTGTAATTCGACGACAGCTTTTTGTGCTTCGACCTCACCAGTAGAATCACCGACCTTAATATCATGTCCTAAAATTGGCAAATCGACAAACTTTACTTTACCCAAAGCTTCTTGTCCGACTTTAGTCAAACCAACTCTGGTTGTCTCTTCTCCAGCCTTTGTCCATAAATATTTTTTTTCAGACATACTTTTCTACCTACCTTTGATTAAATGTACCATTTTCAAACATATAACTCTTATGATGGAATCTCATCGACATAATTAATCCTATACCAATCATATTACCCAAAAGTGCAGATCCACCTTGAGAAATAAATGGTAACGGGATACCAGTCAATGGTAATAAACCGATGCTCATACCAATATTTTCGAAAACATGGAACAAGATCATCATAATAACACCCGTTGAAACATAGGCATAGAATTCATTTTTAGTATCAAATGTCACTTGGATCATTTGGTAAATCAATAAGAAATACAAGAATATCAAGACACATGAACCAATAAACCCAAAGTTCTCTCCAACAACAGAGAAAATCATATCTGATTCACGAACTGGGACATAAACATTGGATACATCAAAGCCCTTACCAAATAATTGTCCGGACCCAATGGCCTTCATATTCTGCCAGATCTGATACCCATTTTCAGAAGTATCCTGTGAGGGATTCAGCCAGCTGTCAATTCTAGCAAATTGATATGCCCTAAAACCTAAATGAGACAGTTGTGATCTTCCCCAGTCAGTTGTGGCAAACATCAGAGCAACACCACCAACAACAGCAACAATAAAAAACGCCGTTCCAATGATTCTCCAATCAATACCTGAAACAAGAATAATTCCACCCAAAATGGCAATAAATACTAATAATGTACCTAAGTCATTTTGCAATTTTAACAATACTAAAACTGGCAATGTCCAGAGGATCAATTTGCCTAATAATGAAAAATCGCTTCTCAATGTGTGAGTTTGAAACTCAGTATTATGATTTGTTACGACTTTACTCAACATCAATATATACGCAGGCTTCATTACCTCAGACGGCTGGAAAGTAAATGGTCCTAAAGCAAACCAACTCTTAGCACCCGTTTGAGCAAAATAAGTTCTACTGTATAGTACCAATACTAAAACCAGTAACGCTAATCCACCAAAGTAGGCAATATTAGCGACCTGCCAGAGTTGTTCAGCGTCAAGCTGCATTATAACTACTACAATGACAGCTCCAATTGCATACCAAACCACTTGTGATGCGACATTCTTTAATGGATTTTGTGAATCCTGAATCGTCGCAACATAAATAGACATCAAGCCAATTATGGCTAACATCATAACCGAAAAGATGACTCCGTAATCAATTCTTGATTCTAAATCATTTTCTCTTTTATTATTTTTTATTTGCATTTTAACACCTATTAATGATTATGTAGATTATACTGCATCAACAATTCGTTTATTGCATCGTCAAGTTTAACTGACTTAAATGGAGTGTCGTTACTTTCGACATATGATAAGTAACGTTCTCCCTCTTTTTTAATAGTACCAATGTACTTTTTACCATCCCAAAGTTCATAAACCTCAGGATCATCACTAATATCTTTTAAATTAATTTCAACTGCTTTCTTTTTTCTAGCCATTAAATCTTCCTATTCTTTACTATGAAATTTCTTAGCAATAATCTCATCTTCATAGTCTTCGGGATGAGGATTGCGAAAAATGGTGAAATTATCCGGAACAGGGTCCACTCCACCACGAACAAACGGGTTACAACGCAGAATACGTGCAGTTCCCATGATTGATCCTAAAATTGCACCATGCATTTTAACAGCGTCAATAAAATAAGTGGAACACGTTGGGTAATATCGGCAACTAGGTGGTAATACTGGTGATATAAATTTCTGATACATTCTGACAAGACCAATCAATAGTTTCTTCACTGTGCTACCTTAAAAAGTCTAGCATATGTGCCCAAGTTCCAGGCCACAATACGGCTAATGGATTTGATCCGCCAAGTGCAGAACCAATTAACATACCAAGAATAAAGAAGATCAGAATTAGTAGAAGTACCCAACCTATTTTTCGAAAAATTTCCTTACGATATTCTCTACCAAAATCTTTTTTCATTATTCACCCTAGTATTTTTTATGTTTTTCAATATTTTCTAGCAAAATACCTGTTCCTAAAGCAACTGAATCTAGTGGACTTTCAGTCATTAAAACAGGAACTTGTAATTCTTCAGCCAATAACTTGTCTAAGTTTTTAAGTAATGAACCACCACCGGTCAACATAATGCCACGATCAATGATATCCGCAGATAACTCAGGTGGTGTTTGTTCTAAGACACCTTTGGCAGCTTCAACGATTTGAAGAACACCATCATGTAATGCGCCTTGAATTTCTTTTTCATTTACCGTAATTTCTTTAGGCAAACCAGTAACGATATCGATACCACTAGCAGAAAATGTGACCTTTTCGTCAGCTTCCATAGCGGAACCAATTTCAATTTTGATTCGTTCTGAAGTTCTTTCTCCAATAATCAAACCATGATTTGATTTAATATATGATTGAATTGCCGTAGTCATCTTATCACCAGCAAAACGCAGTGAACGACTAGTTACAACGTCTCCCATTGAAAGGACAGCAATATCACTAGTACCACCACCAATATCAATAACCATATTACCTTGGGGTTTAAAGATATCAAGACCAGCACCAACGGCCGCAACCTTAGGCTCAAATTGTAAATAAACCTTTCCGCCACCAGCTTGTTCAGCTGCCTCAATAATTGATTTTTGCTCAACTGGCGTTACATTTGTTGGAGCACAAATCATAATTGTTGGTTTTGAAAAACGACTTCTAACATTTAATTTATCAATAAAATACTGAAGCATTTTTTCAGTTATATTAAAATCAGCAATTACACCATCCTTTAAAGGACGAATTGCTTTAATATTTGCTGGAGTTCTACCAACCATTTGGTAAGCATCTTCACCAACGGCAACGACATCATCGTTCTTTGTATTAATTGCTACTACTGAAGGTTCGTTTAAAACGATACCTTCTCCTTTTACATCAATAAGTACATTTGCTGTACCCAAATCAATTCCTAGATATTTCGACATACTATATCCTCCAAAATCTAAACAAAAAAAGTATATCATAACAAGCGCCATCATTAAATTGCCATAAATAAAAAAAGAAAGTGGATCAACCACTTTCTAAGCCAATTTATTGATACTTGAAACGGTATGTAATACTAGATTTTCTCTTCCGTCTTTATCAATTGATACACGTCTTATATTGGCGCCTAAACTTCTTAACTTTTCAGTGAAATGATAATAACCACGATCTAAATACTGCAGGTTAGAAACTCTTGTTTCGCCTTCAGCAACTATACCAGCTAAAACAAGTGCTGCAGCAGCCCTTAAATCAGTTGCTGAAACTTTAGCACCTGTTAATTGTGCTGGTCCAAACATAATAACAGAATTACCTTCTATCTTATAATCAGCCTTCATTTTCCCAAATTCTGGAAAATGCATAAAGCGATTCTCGAAAACAGTCTCCGTCATAACGGTAGTACCTAAACTTAATAACTGTACTAAGGTCATTTGTGCCTGCATATCTGTTGGAAAACCAGGATGAGGCAATGTTTTAACATCTACTGGACGAAGATTATCTGTTCCAATAACTCTAATTCCTTCATCTAATTCTAAAATATTAACACCCATTTCCTTTAATTTAGAAATAAGTGGACGATTATGAGCTGCGATAGCATCCTTGATCATGATATCTCCGGCTGTAACAGCGGCGGCGACCATGAATGTACCTGCTTCGATCCTATCTTGCATAATTGAATGCTCACAACCATGAAGTGCTTTAACACCTCTGATACGGATGGTATTAGTACCAGCTCCGCTGAGATCTCCACCCATTTTACTTAATACGTTTGCTAGATCAACGATCTCTGGCTCGCGAGCAGCATTATCGATTACTGTTTCGCCTTCAGCCAATACGGCAGCCATCATAATATTTTGTGTGGCACCGACACTTGGGAAATCTAAGTAAATGTTAGTTCCCTTCAAACCATCTGTTTTAGCGTCGATAAATCCACCATTCTGTTGGAATTCTGCGCCCATAGCTTCTAGTCCCTTAATATGTAAATCAATTGGACGAGAGCCGATAGCACAGCCTCCTGGCATCGCTACGTGTGCTTCCTTGTTACGGGCCAACAATGGTCCTAAAACAACGATCGAGGCACGCATCTTATCAACTAGTTCCTCTGGTGCGGTCGTTGTGATTCCTTTCGAAGCATCAACAGTTAATACTTCGTTATCTTCATCAAAAGTTACGTCAGCACCAAGTGCACGCAACATCTTTGTCATCGTTATGACGTCTGACAATGGAGGGATATTTGTTAGGGCTACTTCCCCTGAAGAAGCCAATAGAGTCGCTGCTAAAATTGGTAACGCGGCGTTTTTGGCTCCTTCAACTTTAACAGTTCCCTTTAACTTAGATGGTCCATTTACGATAATTTGTTGCACAATATTTTCCTCCAAAATGCTGGAATCGGTAGAATTAGAAAAGTAAGGTCAAGTTCTGTGAAACATTGATTATGTTCAAGAAAAATGAACTGACAGTGTAGCCTAAAGCAACAGCTAAGAATGCTATAAGTAGTTGCAACATTCTAGGACTGACTGATTTATTATAAAACTTTTTCCAGTCAATTACTTGTAAGCAATTAAAACTTAGCCAAATAAAAACTAGATGGCTTACTAGTGTGAAAATTGCATTAACGCCTAGATTTTGCATTCTATAACCTCACTTTGTATAGCATAACACTGTCATAATGATATGTTTTACTTTATTAAAAATACTTAACTCTTTTCATAGTACCAAAAAAAGGACAAAGACTAAACCCGAAAGTTTTATCTTTGTCCTTATTTATTATAATTTTGTATCTTCATGCGAGCTAACGTTGATTCTGTTGATAGCTTTACGCAATGATACTTCGGCACGATCAAGATCGTCCACATTATGTTTTTCTTTAGCAGTTTGAATTTTCTTCTCTGCTGTTTCCTTTGCATACTTAGCACGTCTCAAGTCAATATTGATGGCTCTTTCTGCACTATTAGCGACAATAGAAACAAGATTATTGCTGAACTCCAGGAATCCACCGTTAACCGCAATTGCATCTTCATGATTAGGAGTATCGTCACTCTTTACACGAACTTCATCGATCTTTAATGGAGCGATGATAGGTTCATGGTTAGCCATGATTCCGATATTCCCACTGATGGTGCTTGCTACGATAAGATTTGCATGATGGTCATAAACAACACCATCAGGAGTGACAATATTGACCGTCATTGGTTCACTTTGATCAGCCATATTATTCCCCTCCCCTTTTAGTTAGCAACTGCCTCAGCAGCACCATTTTGTTGTTCATTTTCTGGTTCCCAGCCGGATTTCTTAGCTTTATCAAGTACATCTTGAATTCCACCAACACCATTAAAGGCATCTTCTGGAACATCATCATACTTACCTTCTAAGATATCCTTAAAGTCCTTAACTGTTTCTTCAACAGGAACGTAAGAACCTGGAACACCAGTAAATTGTTCGGCAACACTAAAGTTTTGTCCCAAGAAGAATTGAATACGTCTTGCACGTGCAACCGTAGTTTTTTCTTCATCAGACAATTCATCCATACCAAGAATTGAGATAATATCTTGCAATTCACGATATCTTTGAAGAACCTGTTGAACTCTTGTAGCAACATCATAATGTTCTTGTCCAACGATTGATGGATCAAGAGCTGAAGATGACGAAGCTAGTGGATCAACAGCAGGATAGATACCTTGTTCTGTTAACTTACGTTCAAGGTTAGTTGTAGCATCCAAGTGAGCGAAAGTTGTGGCAGGAGCAGGGTCAGTATAATCATCAGCAGGAACATAAACGGCTTGAATTGAAGTAATTGAACCCTTCTGTGTAGAAGTAATTCTTTCCTGCAATTGACCCATTTCTGTAGCTAATGTTGGTTGATAACCAACAGCTGATGGCATACGTCCTAATAAGGCTGAAACTTCAGAACCAGCTTGAGTAAATCTGAAAATGTTATCGATAAACAATAGCACATCTTGACCCTCAACATCACGGAAGTACTCAGCAATTGTTAAACCTGTTAAGGCAACACGCATACGAGCACCAGGTGATTCGTTCATCTGTCCATAAACCATGGCAGTCTTTTCAAGAACTCCTGATTCTTTCATTTCATAGTAAAGGTCATTACCTTCACGTGTTCTTTCACCAACACCAGTAAATACTGAAATACCACCATGCTCTTCAGCAATATTGTGGATCAACTCTTGGATAAGAACAGTCTTACCAACACCGGCACCACCGAACAAACCAATCTTACCACCACGAACGTAAGGTTCGAGAAGATCGATAACTTTGATACCTGTTTCAAGAATTTCTGTTGATGTATTTAATTCATCATAAGCAGGTGCTTGACGGTGAATGCTATCTCTTCTGAAGTCTGCGGGAAATTTCTCGCCTCCATCGATTGATTCACCTAAAACGTTAAATACACGGCCCAAAGTTTCTTTTCCGACAGGAACAGAAATTGGACTACCTGTATTAATAACATCGACACCTCTTTGAAGTCCGTCAGTAGAACTCATGGAAATGGCACGCAAGGCGCCATCACCTAATTCTAGAGCAACTTCAAGGGTAATTGTTGATCCGTCATGCTTTGTAATTTTCAAAGCATCATTAAGTTCAGGAAGATCTCCGTCTAAAGGAAACTCCACGTCAACAACCGGACCAATTACCTGAATAACTTTACCTTTGCTACTCATTAATTTGGCTCCCTTCTAAACTATTCTAGTGCAGCAGCACCGCCGACAATTTCAGTAATCTCTGTAGTAATTTGAGCCTGACGTGCACGGTTGTAATGTAATGAAAGATCAGAGATCAAATCATCGGCATTATCCGTAGCACTCTTCATGGCTGTAACAGAAGCAGCATGTTCTGCTGTCTTTGCATCCATGATCGCTCCGAAAGTTAAGCATTCAATATATTGAGGTACAATTGAAGCCAAAACTACTTCTGGACTTGGCTCTGTTAAATATTCACTAGCAATATGTTTTTCCTCAGGTGTAGTGTCCTTAGGTTTAGTTAATGGCAATAACTTGTCATTAGTAAATCTGGATACAAGTGAGTTGACATGATGATTATGACAGACATAAATTTCGTCAAAGCTACCAGCTTGATATAATTGCAAAATTGTTTTCACAATAGGTTTTACATCTTCAACTGTTGGAATATCCTCTAAACCACGATATTCGTAAGAAATATCATACCCACGTGTCTTGAAAAACTCAGTTCCGGTATTGCCCAGTGAAATAATAGTAAATTTACTTGTATCGTTATGATATTTGGTCTTAAAAAGATCCATCATAGCTTTCAAAATATTACTATTATATCCACCTACAAGACCACGATCACTAGTTATAACAACATAAGCAGTCTTTTTGACCTCACGCACTTGAAGAAGATTATTTAGACTCATTGGATCTTTTGAGTTTCCACCAGCGGCAATTTCACCAAAGACATCACCCACTGTTAAGTGTCTAATAATTTCCTCAACTTTGCTTGCATATAATTGATAAGCAACAGATTTCTTTTCAATACGAGAGAGTTTAGCACCAGAAACCATTTGCATGGCTCTTGTTATTTGACCGGTTTTCTTAGTAGAAGAGATTCTTCTTTTAATGTCCATAAGTGACTCAGCCATAATTTAAACCTCCTGTATTATTTATCTTGCTTGTCAGACTTTGAAGCCAAGAAGTTCTCAGTGAACTCTTGTACACCTTGTTTCATCTTGTCTTCATCAGGTAGTTTACCTGTTTCCTTAATTTCTTTTAAGAGATCGGCATGATTTGCATCGAAGAATTCAGAAAGTGAAGCTTCATATTCTAGGATATCGTCAACTTTAACCTTATCAAGAAATCCTCTAGTTAAAGCAAATAAGATCAATACCTGTCTTTCAACGGCGATGGGTGCGTGTACTGGTTGTTTTAGAACTTCAACAGTACGACGACCACGATCTAGTTTTGCCTTAGTAGCCTCATCAAGATCAGAACCAAATTGCGCAAATGATTCCAATTCACGATATGAAGATAGATCCAGACGTAGAGTACCGGCAACTTTCTTCATAGCTTTAATTTGAGCGTCACCACCAACACGAGAAACGGAAGCACCAGCATCAATAGCTGGACGTGTACCTGAATAGAATAAATCACTACCCAAGAAAATCTGTCCATCAGTGATAGAAATAACGTTTGTAGGAATATATGCGGAAATATCACCGGCCTGTGTTTCGATGATTGGTAGAGCGGTCATTGAACCACCCCCAAGATCATCACTCAACTTAGCTGCACGTTCTAGTAAACGTGAGTGTAAGTAGAAAACATCACCAGGATATGCTTCACGCCCAGGTGGTCTACGAAGCAATAGCGATATCTCACGATAGGCAGTAGCTTGCTTGCTTAAATCATCATATACGATAAGAACGTGCTTACCGTTATACATGAAATATTCACCCATAGCAGCACCAGCATATGGTGCAAAGTAAAGCATAGGAGCTGGTTGACTAGGTCCAGCCTCCACAACAATGGTATAATCCATTGCGCCGTTCTTTCTTAATGTTTCAACTTGGTTTCTAATAGTTGATTCCTTTTGACCAATTGCTACATAAACACAGATCATATCTTGATCCTTTTGATTAATGATTGTATCAATAGCAATTGAAGTCTTACCAGTCTTACGATCACCGATAATCAATTCACGTTGACCACGTCCGATAGGAACAAGTGAATCAACGGCTTTCAAACCTGTTTGTAAAGGTTGGAAAACTGATTTACGTTGCATAACACCTGGTGCAGGTGATTCGATAGGTCTTGTCTTATCAGTCTTCATTTCTCCAAGTCCATCAACTGGTTGTCCCAAAGCATTAACGACACGTCCAATAAGTGCATCACCTACTGGAACTTCCATGATACGACCAGTTCTTTTAACTGTATCGCCTTCACGAATTTTGTCATAATTTCCCAAAATGATAATACCAACATCATCACTTTCAAGGTTTTGAGCCACACCAAAAGTACCGTCTTGGAATTCAAGTAATTCACTTGCCATAGCGTTTTCAAGGCCATTAGCACGAGCAATACCATCACCGACATATGTAACTGTACCTACTTCATCAACTGAGAGTTCATTTTTATAGTTCTTTAACTGTTCTTTGATCAGTGAACTAATCTCTTCAGTTTTGATGCTCATTCTTTTCACCTCTACTTATTTATTAACTAATAGCATGTTTTTGATGTCATTAAATCGCTTAACAACGCTGCCATCAATTACTTGATCACCAACACGGATAACAACTCCGCCGATGATTGAAGGATCGATTACTTTTGTTAAGTTTGCTTTTTTTACAGAAAAGCGTTGTTTAACAACAGATCTTAGATTTTCTTCTTGTTCTGTGCTGAGAGGAACTGTTGTTGTTGCAGTAACTTCAACGACCCCATTGTCTTCGTCATATCTTTCGATATAAGAATCAGCAATTTCAACTAAACAATTCATACGATCACGATCAAAAAGCATACTCAAAAAATCCTGCATTAGTTCGCTTAAACCAGATTTTAAAGTTTCTACGACCTTTTTTCTCTCATTTCGAGAAACTGAACGTCCAGCAAATAATATATTTAAACTTGGATTTTCAAGATAAACTTGCTTAAGAACTTGTAATTCTTTCAAGTTTTCTTCAACAGATCCCTGTTCCTCAGCAACTTCATAGAGTGCTCTGCTGTAACGCTTGCCCACTTGAAATTTACTTAGTTTCATTATTTACTGTCAACTCCTTAATATAAGAGTCAACTAAAGACTTTTGATCGTCTGCATTAAGCTCTTTAGAAATAACTCTTGAAGCTATTTCTAAAGACAAGTTTGCGATGTCATTTTGGGCATCTTGCATAGCATCTTGTTTTGCCTTTTCAGCATCTTGTTTGGCTTTTGTTCTTACAGTTTCAGCTTCACTATGAGCGTCTGCTACGATGGTCTTCTTTTGTGAATCACCATTGTCTTTAGCTTTGTTGACGATCTCAATTGCTTCAGCACGTGAATTTTTAAGTGCTTCTTCACGTTCCTTACCCAGCTTGTCCGCACGTGCACGTTCTTGATCAGCATAATCTAAGTCTCCAGAGATTTTTTCTGATCTGGCATCCATCATCTTTGTGACGGGACCCCATGCATAGTGTTTAACAGCTAGCGATAACAGGATAAAAGAAATAAGAATAAAAAGCATATCACCTAAAGCTATTTTGCTTGCTCCGAGTACTAATAAACTTGCCAATATTCTCAACTCCTTCCTTTCCTATAAAACATAAAAAAGGCGATTATATTTTTTATCGCCAACTAATGTATGTATTATACGAAAAGAATAACGAATGAAATAGCAATGGCAATGATAGGAACGGCTTCGATAAGACCAACACCGATAAACATAGTTCCTCTTAATTGACCAGCTACTTCTGGTTGACGAGCCATACCCTCAAGGGTTTTAGAAATAACAAGTCCGTTACCAATTGATGCACCAAAAGCTGCTAAACCAGCTGCAATAGCTGCCGCGATTTCTTTCATAATTTAAAAATCCTCCAATATAAAAGTTATTCTCTTTCCATTTTACGTGAAATATAAACCATAGATAATGTGGTAAATACATACGCTTGGATGGCTCCAATAAAGACTGAAAAGCCTTGCCAGATCATTTCTACCGGAATGGCAACAACAAATGATACTAGGCCAAAACTCTTAGCAACAGTTCCAATAAGTGCAAGAAGTACTTCACCGGCAAATATATTACCGTAAAGACGCAATGACAACGTTAAGAAGTTCGTAAACTCCTCCAGAAGGTTAATTGGTAGCAAAAAGCTCACCGGTCTCGCATAATTGGACAAGTATGTGCCGAATCCGAATTTCTTTACAGAATAGTAATGTGCCAGCATTAACGAAATTAAAGCTAGTGACATGGTAATTAACGGATTAGTTGTTGGCGACTTAATATACGTGAAACCATCAACCTTGATTTGGAATATTAATCCTAGTTGGTTAGATACAAAGATAAACAAGAATAATACAAATGCGTAAAGACTAAATCGACTACCTGAACCATCCGGAAACGCCGATTTAACAATACTATCTGTAAAATCAATCATCCACTCTAAAACGTTTTGAGCTTTTCCTGGCCTCATGGTAATTTTTCGTGATAACGAAAAAACTAGAATAAAAACAAGAATAGCCGAAACAAGTGCTGATAAATCGTTTGCAACATTGAATTTTAACCCTAAGAACTCAATAAACTTGTACTTATCATCCAATAATAACCCCCCTTTCTTTACTTATTGAAAACATATTGATACCTCAAAATAATAACACTATAAAAAAAATATTCAAACAGTGTTTTTTTTATTTAGTACCAAATAATCTGTCTCCAGCATCACCTAAACCAGGGAAAATGTAACCACTATCAGTAATTCTTTCGTCAAGTGAGGCAGCATAAATATCAACATCAGGATGTGCATCTTGTACCGCTTTTACACCTTCTGGTGCAGCAACTAAAACAACAAGTCTCATGTGCTTTGCTCCACGCTTCTTCAATGCATCAATGGCCATGTTAGCTGATCCACCAGTAGCAAGCATTGGATCAACGATAAATAGATCACGTTGATCAATGTCACTAGGAAGCTTCACAAAATATTCGTGTGGTTGAAGAGTCTTCTCATCACGGTACATGCCGATATGACCGACTTTAGCGGCTGGTATTAATTCCAAAACACCATCGACCATTCCCAGTCCAGCACGAAGAATAGGAATAACGGCCAATTTCTTTCCGGCTAAAACTTTTTGTGTTGATTTGCCCATAGGTGTCTCAACTTCTACATCCTTTAATGGTAAATCTCTAGTGATTTCATAAACCATCAATTCACCAATTTCATTGGCCACTTCACGGAAAACTTTTGTTCCTGTGTGTTTGCTTCTAATGATTGTTAGTTTGTGTTGAATTAATGGGTGGTTCAGTACTTGAAATTTAGACATTATATTTCTCCTTATTTTTCGTAATGTTTTTGACCAGCAGATTTATTTAAACGGTTTCGATATGCATCCCCATGATCAGCATCAGGGAATCCCTGTGCCAATATATAGGTAACTTTTTCAGCATCCAGACTTCTTAATCCCGCAAAGAGATATTTTGAAGCAGAGATTACATCTTTACCTAATGAGAATTTTCTGAAACTCTCAGGTGCTTTTTGAAGGATCTCATCAGTTGCTAGTATTCCGATAGGAACCTTCATATCCTGATACTCAGAAATTGCTTTAGGAAAATCATTTGTAGCATCGACAATAATCACTTGTGCACTAGGAGCATAATGCTTGTATTTCATTCCGGGTGCCTTTGGAATTTCTTCGTCTTTAACTTTATGATGATCACTTCTCACATTACCGATAACCTTTATCAAATCATCATATGTGATCATTCCAGGTCTTAGAATTGTTGGTACATCAACTGATAGGTCGATCACCGTTGATTCAACTCCTAAAAGTGTTGGACCATCATCTAGAATCGCAGCTATCTTGCCCTTTAAATCATGATAGACATGTTTTGCCAAAGTGGGGCTTGGTTTTCCACTTGTATTAGCAGAAGGTCCTACGATAGGTTTACCAAATTTTTCGATCAAATCTAGCGTAACCTTATTATTTGGCATTCTAAAAGCAGCGGTTGAAAGTCCACCTGTAACCTCTTTTGACAAAGCATTTTTCTGAATAGGCATGATAATCGTCAATGGACCCGGCCAGAAACTTTTCATTAACCTTTCAGCTAATGGCTTGTAATTATTGTCAGCATATTGCCAGACCATCTCAGGACTGGAAACATGTACGATCAAAGGATTATCACTGGGACGTCCTTTAGCCGCATAGACATTCTTAACGGCATCTGGTCTAGTTGCATCTGCACCCAAACCGTAAACTGTCTCAGTTGGAAATGCTACAAGTTGACCATCAGCTATGAAGTTAACCGCTTCTTGGATCTGTGAATCGTTTAGTATCTCTGTTTCCAAATCTACACCCTCTCCTTCTTTGCTTTAAGATACCGATCATTACCATTAATATCCTTATAGAATTTTACCTGATATTTGGGCATATTATCATCAAAAATTTGTTTTATTTCAGATTTTTGATGATATCCAAATTCCATATAAAGTGAACCATCGATATTTAAATATTGATCAGCAACTTTTGTTATATCCTGATAGAATTCTAAACCATTATTATCTCCATATAAAGCTAAATCCGGTTCATATTTAATAACACTGGGATCCATTATCTTTTTTTCATCTAAGGAAATGTATGGTGGATTAGAAACAATCACATCAAATCTCTCATTATTGATTTCTTTAAATAAATCACTCTGTTTAAAGAAAACATTATTCGTCTGATAGTTATCGGCATTTAACTGAGCGACCTTTAGTGCATCTTCTGAAATATCAGTTGCCAAAATATCATCACCTGGAAAGGTTAAAGCCAAATTAATAGCAATGATACCTGAACCCGTACCAATATCCAAAATTGATTGTTTTTTATTAGAATGGTCAGAGATTATCCTCTGAACCATTTCCTCAGTCTCTTGTCTGGGAATCAATGTGTTTTCATTAACTGTAAAAGTTTTATCCATAAAATAGGCATAACCGAGTATATATTGAACTGGTTCATCCATCCCTAGGCGGACAATTCCGTCACGAAATTTATGTATGATATCACCAGGGACTATCTCATTACGATGAAGCTGTAGTTGAGTATAGTTAAATCCTGATAATTCTTCCATTAAATATTGCGCGTCTTCCGGATATTTATTTTGTTGTTTTAACATCAAAAAAGCCCTTTTCAGGGCATTAGAATAGTTTAGTCTCTCCACTTTGAATTTGCTCCAGTTTTTGAGTTTGGTCATAAACAATCAAGGCATCGATGATTTCTCCCAATTCCCCATTCATGATACGATCCAACTTATTCAGTGACAAACCAATCCTGTGGTCTGTAACACGATTTTGTGGATAATTGTAGGTTCTAATTCTTTCTGAACGATCACCTGTACCAACAGCCGACTTACGTTTTTCATCATATTCACTTTGATTTTCTGATTCATAATAATCATAAACACGTGATTTCAAAATTTGCATAGCTTTTTCACGGTTTTGTTGTTGTGAACGTTGATCTTGCATGGCAACCACAATACCAGTAGGCAAATGGGTCATACGAACGGCTGATGAAGTTTTATTGATATGCTGCCCACCAGCACCAGATGAACGGTAAACATCGGTACGAATATCTTTAGGATCTATTTCTAACTCAACCTCATCATATTCGGGCATAATAGCAACTGTTGCAGTTGAAGTATGAACACGTCCCTGTGACTCAGTTGATGGGATTCTTTGAACACGATGTGCCCCATTCTCATATTTCAATTTAGAATAAACACGGTTACCTGTGATCATAACGGCAACGTCTTTGTAACCACCGACTTCAGTATCAGTTTCATCGATAATTTCAAAACTCCAGCCTTGTTTTTCAGCGTATTTACTGTACATTGACAAAAGATCAGCTGCAAACAAGCTAGCTTCATCACCACCAGCAGCACCACGGATCTCCATAATGATATTTTTATCATCGTTAGGATCCTTAGGAAGCATTAGAAGCGTGATTTCATGTTCAACTTTTCCTACTTCTTCTTTTGATTCATTTAATTCATCCTTAGCCATAGCTTGCATCTCGGCGTCGTCTGTTTCACGCAAGATTTCGTCACTATCACTAATACTCTGTTTTAATTCTTTGTAGTGTTTAAAGGCATTAACAACATCACGCATATCAGCTTCTTCTTTGGAATACTGCATATAGCGTTTCGTATCGTTAATAACTTCAGGGTCACTCATTAATTCTTGTAATTCACTGTATCTATCAACTAGGGTCTCTAGTTGTTCTAATATTTTATCCAACTTAACGATCCTTTCTTAAACTATTTTATTGGAGGATTATTATAATGGCGACGGCAAACGGGATAGTACATTTCATTGCCACCAATAACGATCTGGTCGCCTTCATAAACTGGTTTACCATCGACCATTCTCATGTTCATTGTTGCTTTCTTTTTACAGAACCAGCAGATTGTTTTCATTTCTTCCAATTTATCTGCATATAATAGAAGATATTTTGAACCTTCAAACAATTCATTTCTGAAATCGTTTTTCAATCCAAATGCCATAACAGGGATATTCAGCTCGTCCACTAATCTAGTAGCCTGCAAAACTTGATCTTTAGTCATGAACTCACATTCATCAATTAAAATGCAAGCCACTTCAGGGTTCAATTCAACAACGATGTCATAAAGATTTGAATCAGGTGTAAGAGCAATTGCATCAGCTGACAAACCGATCCTACTCTTAATTGTACCAACACCTGAACGTGTATCAAAGGCACTAGTCATTAAAATAACTGACTTGCCTTGTTCTTTATAGTTGTGAGCCACCTTTAATATCTCGATTGACTTACCACTATTCATCGCACCATACTTAAAAAATAATTGAGCCACTCTTCCGCCTCCAAATAGATTCCTTGAAGATTATAACTAAAAAAATCGTTATTGAACATATTAAACATTATCTAAATTGAATCAATTTGCGATAAAATAACGTTTAGTTATGATAATATTATTTTATTCAAGTTAATTGGGGTTTTATAATGACATTCAAATCAAGTATTGCAACACTAACAGGAAAGACATCTTATTTCATTTTAAGTAAATTTTTCAACGGCGGTTCATCTTACCCTGGAAAAATTGCTTACAAAATTGATCCAGATATTTTAAAAAGTCTCGGTAAAAATTATGATCTGATCATTGTTACCGGCACAAATGGTAAAACTTTAACTACATCTTTGATCAATAAAATGTTAACACAAAAGTACGATGACGTTTTGACTAATCCTACAGGATCAAACATGATTCAAGGAATCGTCACAAGCTTTGTGACACATAACAAAAAATCTAAACGTCCACTAGCTGTTTTAGAAGTCGACGAAGCTAATGTTGAGATCATCTGTAGATATATCAAACCAAAATACTTTATTTTGACTAATATCTTCCGCGATCAAATGGATCGTTATGGTGAGATCTACACGACTTATCAAAAAATCTTAAATGGTATCAAGTTGGCACCTGAAGCAACTATTATTGCTAATGGCGACGCTTCGATCTTCTCATCAAAGGAGCTTCCAAATAAAATCATCTATTATGGCTTCAATGCTGATGGTCATGAAAACGAGGACTTCAAAGCACCAACAAATACTGATGGCGTTCTCTGTCCTAAATGTAATCACATCATGCACTATCATATGATTACTTACGCTAACCTAGGCAACTACTTCTGTCCTAACTGTGGCTTTAAACGAAATGATTTGAAGTACCAAGTGACTTCTGTTGACGAATTACTTCCTAATATAAGTAAATTCTCGATTGATGGTAATGATTTTGAAATGAATATCGGTGGTAAATATAACGTCTACAACGCTTTGGCAGCTTATGCTATTGCTAAAGAAATGGGCATTAGTATCGATCAAATCAAAAAGGCCTTCTCCTATGATGAGAAAGTTTTCGGACGTCAGGAAACTATCACTGTTGATGATAAAGATGTAAATATCATCTTAGTTAAAAACCCAGTTGGTTTGAATCAAGTTATTGAAACCATTCTTAGTGACAAAGATGACTATTCGTTAGCATTCTTGTTAAATGCCAACTATGCCGATGGTATTGATACTAGTTGGATCTGGGATGGTAATTTTGAGGACTTCGACTATAAAAAATTGCCACTAGTAATTACCGGTGGTAAACGTGTTAAAGATGTTACCTATCGTTTCAAAATTGCCGGTTTAGATATGGACAAAAATATCGAAACGGTTGAAATTGAGGATTTCGTTAAAGAGATCCCTAATATCCCAACTAAGAAAATCTACGTACTAGCAACCTATACTGCTATGCTTTCACTTAGAAAAGTATTGAATGATAAAGGTTATATAAAATAAGAAATCTCTACAAAACATATCAACAAAAAAACAGTAATCACATTTGATTACTGTTTTTATTTGCTCTCATTTAAAAAACTATCCAAAATAGTATAACGACGCTCTAAGAAAATTTGATTGTGTTCGATTGGATGTACTCTATTGGTCAAAACGATCATCGCATTTTGATGTTGATAATCCAAAGCAATAAAATGGCCCGTATATCCAGTATGAAATAACACATTGCCAGGTTTAATATCCCATCCCAATGAACGACCAGGATTCAAATCAGTAAAATTCTTATAAAGAAATTTATAATCAGTTTGGAGCATTCCTTTAGCAAATTGCATCACATCGACTAAATTATCAAACATCCCGGCTGATCCGCAGTGTTCTCCCAATTGTCGAGCCTTCGGGTCATTGGGAATACCAACTAGCATTTTCCCATCAACTGGATAGGTTGGTGTACAACGACTTATTTCAGGATCAAAAGTAGCATCTTCTAAATTCCAAGTTTCATGGACAAAATTTTTAATTACCTTTTGGACTGGTTCTTGATAGACTTTTTCAATTATCAAACCTAATAAAATCATTCCAGTATCCGTATAAACGACTTTTTTGTTGAAATTATCTGTCACTGGTAAATTCAGCAATGCATTGATCAATTCTTGATCGTTCAACTTGTCACGATCAGGAATATAACCTGCAATTCCAGAAGTGTGCGTCAATAAATGAAATATTTCAACACGATCATTTTTAAATTGAGGTAAATATTTTTGAATAGGATCATGTAAATCGAGTTTTTTTTCATCAATCAATTTTAAAATAATTGGAACTGTTCCCATAACTTTAGTCAAAGATGCCAAATCGTATAACTCATTACCTGCAAGTGGTGTAATCTCCGGTTGCCAAGATTTATTACCTGCAAAATTGGCCTCGTCATAGCTAGTTTTTATCTGTTTGCCATGGTTACTGATAAATCCGTAACTGACGCCAGGAACAATCCGCTGATTCACTAGATTTAAAATTTGTGCTTCTGTCTCTTGAAATTTTTTCATTCCTTATCTCCACAATTATTAATGCCTTAATTGTATCGTAAAAATAACATCTAGGATAATTTAACTAGCCAATAAGATTTATGGAAACTCGCTTGTAATAAAAAAAACATAAACGCCCATATTAAAAATAACCCTGATCTGGGCAACTGTAGTTATCATCACGAAGTAATGATATCGTAAAATAAAATAGCTGCCTCTAATATAACAAATAAAAAACGTTCTAAACCTCCAATATTATCAAAGATTTTAGAACATTTTTTTAATATCTAGATATTATCATTCAATACGACGTCAGATGCTTTGACCCATTCGTTAGTTGATACACGATACATTTGAATACCGTTGATTTTAGCCACTTTGTCAGTCTTCCATGCTGTATTAGCCGACAAGGTATGCTTTGATGCTGTACCTGTTTCATTGTAAACTACGACATTATTTGAACTTGTATTAACTACATCATTTACTGCTGTATAAGGAAGAACACTGTCTTCTTTAACAAATTCGTTGGTTGATACACGATAATACTTATTGCCATTGATCTCTGTATAACGATCAAACAACCAATCTGTACCAGCTGCCAGTGTACGACTAGATTCATTATAATGAGCATCAATTAAAGCTTTATCACTATCAAGATAGGCTTTAGCAGTACCATTATCAGACACATATACATATACGTCATCAGCTCTGACCCATTCGTCAGTAGAAACACGATAATACATCGTACCGTTACTGATCAAAACTTGATCACTTTGCCAATCGGTATTCGTATCTAGAAAACGTCCTTCTATAATATTTCCACTAACATCATAAAGCTGAGCAGCGGGTTCATCTGCATATGTAGCAACAGTTTGATCTTGCGCAATTATTTGCGAATCATTAGTTTCTGAACCGCCAGGATTTGTTCCAGTTGATCCGTTATTATCCGTGTCACCAGTATTATTGTTGTTATTATTTGTATTTCCATTATTGCCAGTGTCGGTTGAACCAGAACCACCGGTTGATGGATCCGCAGTATATTTGACTTGTTCGTCTGTAGTAATAGTTTTATTTGCATTGACGATAGCACTAACTGTTTCTTTATCAGATGTGTAACCATCAATTTGTGGGACCTTAACCGTAATAGTATCACCGATATTACCGGTTTGATTCTCAACTGTTTGAGATCCTAAATTAGATTCAATAATGACAGATGCAGTTACACTTGTATCAATTTTTTGTACGCCTTCACGAACCCAAGTATCATCTGGACCACCATTATTAGCATATAAGGCCATCAATTCCTCTGAGGTGAGCTTAGAACTACCTTCAGGGTTATCGACGGTTCCTGTACCAACGTTGATCCATTTACCCGTTAAAGTATCTGAAGTTGGCAAATTGGATAAAGCTGGGTCACCACTAAAGATATCATTACCACTCAATACCAATTGTTTAATATCAGCATTAGCAAATAAATAATTTGAATTGGCAGTTGAACTCATTTTCCAAGTTGATAAATCTAATGAGTCAAGACTCTTATCTCCAATAAACATGCTAGAAAAAGTCTTAACCTTTGATACATCCCAATTACTTACATTCAGTGATTTCAAGTTTGAATCTGATTGAAACATCCCAGACATATTAGTTACATTTGAAACATTCCATTTTGACAGATCTATTGATGATATATCTGATTGTCCACTGAACATCCCAGACATATCTTTCACATTTGAAACATTCCAATTAGACAAATCCAAGGACTTCAAGTGACCCCCACCTGAGAACATATCTCCAAAAAACATGTGGTTCATACTTACAACATTTTGTGTGTCCCATTTTGAAATATCAAGTTCTGTAAGTGATGGTAAGGTTGAAAAAATATAGTCCATATAAAGAACATTAGACGCATTGAAATTATTAGCATTAACGATCGAAGTAACTTTGGTTAACCCCGAAAATAAATAGCTTGAATCAGCATTTCCATTAACTACGTCATCAAATACTATTGATGTTATCTGATCTGAATATGATGCCCATGGACTGGTATAAATCGATGTTGCAAGATCACCTGCACCAATATGCAAAACATTATCTGAACTAACGTACCAGTTAGAAGTGCCAAAAGTACCTTCAGCAATATTTGGGGCAGCTACTTCTGCACTTGCAGCCATTGGAACTGCAGCGGATTCTTCATTTGTTGCTTCATCACTTGCACTCGTTACATCATCGACAAGATCAGTATTTCCAGGTGTTGTGTTTGTTCCATCGTTACCATTTGCGGGATCAGTATTTCCTGATGTTGTGTTTGTTCCATCGTTATTATTTGTAGTATCAGTACTTCCTGATGTTGTGTTTATTCCATCGCTATTATTTGTAGTATCAGTACTTCCTGATGTTGTGTTCGTTCCATCATTATTGTTTATAGAATCAGTATTCTTGTTGGCTGTGCTAGATGCCGGAGTATTTTCAGTATCACCAGAGATTGTATTATTAGATGAACCACTTATCCCAGATCCATCATTAGCGGTTCCAGATCCTGTACTTCCTGAATCCTTATCGGTTGAATTAGATGTTTGACCTTTTGTTGAATCTAATTTTGTATCTTCCGTTCCTACAGTTCCACTGGAACCATCAGTTACCGTAGTACCAGAATTCGTCTCTGATTGATCATTTGTTTCGGTCGAAGTTGTTGAAACTGTTGGAGTGTCATCAGCATAAACTGTTGTTGTTCCTCCAATAAAAATTGCTCCAGCAAAAAACAAACTGCTAACAATGACCCATTGTGTTCCAGATTTTTTTAATCTTTTTTTTACAATGCTGTTTGGGTTACTTTTTAACTGGTTAAATCTCATTTTTAACATCCTCGATTCTAAATATCAATATATGCATATTCTAAATCCAAAAGTGTCATAAAAAGTTTCATAATTCGTATGAAAATTTTATAAAATTTGGAATATCAAATTTTTCAATTATTTATATAAAAGAATTACACCAGAATTTTGTCGAGATCACCTAATAATAATCAAAAAAACAACCGTATTGAGTGAATGTTGGAACTTGAGAAATATTTCTTAATAAATAAGTTAAATAATCTGATGGTTGATTATATTTGCCCTGACAGATTCAATTAAATTCATCTGAATTACATTGGTTTTGATACCAGTTTGTCTGGTACAAAATAGTCAATTCCTCCCACCCAAAGCTAAACTCTTCATGTTTATTTCTGATGCATTATCATCCCAGTCCATGCAATGTTATGCATGGACTTCAAATAACTTACTTTGTATGTGGATCAATTATCATTATTTACTTATTTTATATGCGAAAAAATCAAATCAAAATTTTAATTATAAGATCTAAAAAAATTAAAGTTAGCACCCAAATGGACAATAAAAAAGAAGTTGAAATGACCAAAATATTAGTCATTTTAACTTCTTTTATTTTTTTACATTTCAACATTTCCAGCAAACTGTGAATTATATAAATCAGCATAAAATCCATTCTTAGCCATTAATTCATCATGATTACCAGTTTCAATAATGGAACCTTCATTCATAACAATTATCTTATCAGCGTTTTGAATAGTTGATAATCTATGAGCAACTACAAAGCTTGTACGATTTTTCAATAGTCGCTCCATAGCATGTTGGATATGAATTTCAGTTCTTGTATCCACTGAAGATGTGGCTTCATCAAGAATCAAAATCTCAGGGTCAGCTACGAAAGCACGTGCAATAGTAATCAACTGACGTTGTCCTTGAGAAATGTTTGAAGCCTCTTCATTTAGAACCGTATCATAACCATCTGGTAATTGACGCACAAAGTTATCAACATGGGCCGCTTTAGCAGCCGTAATGATTTCTTCTTTAGTCGCGTTCTCACGACTATATTTAAGGTTATCGTAGATGGTTCCCGTGAATAGCCAAGTATCTTGAAGTACCATTGCATAATGACTTCTGACTTCTTCACGAGTCATATTACGAATATCTTTACCACCTAATTTGATAGATCCACCTTTAACTTCATAGAAACGCTCTAATAAATTGATAATAGTCGTCTTACCAGCACCGGTTGGTCCAACAATAGCAACCATTGCACCCGGTTTAACTTGTAAATTGTAATCCTCAAGTAAGATAGGTTTATCATCGTAACCAAATTTAACATGATCCAAAGTTACTTTATCTTCAGTTTGAACATCTGGAACATCGACTTTATCATTTTTCATTTCCGGCTCGTCAATGATTTCAAAAATACGTTCAGCAGAAGCAATGGTTGCTTGAATTGTATTAGTTAGGTTAGCCAATTGTGCAATTGGTTGTGAGAATTGATTCATATATTGTAAGAAAGCCTGAATGTCACCAATTGGCAACTTACCATTAGCAACCTGAATGCCACCATACATGGCAACGAAAACATAGCCTAAATTATTCAAGAATGTCATCATTGGCATAACTAAACCTGAAATAAATTGTGCCTTCCAAGATGCCTTGTATAGTTTTTCATTTTCTTTCTCAAATACATCAATTGATTCTTGTTCATGAGTAAAACTTTTAACGACGACATGTCCAGAATAGTTTTCTTCAACCTGATTATTCAATAGTCCCAATGACTTTTGTTGTCGTTTGAAAAACTTCTGTGACTGTGGAGCAATTAATCCAACAACAATCAAACTAACTGGAATAGTTGCTAAAGCAATCAATGTAAGTTGCCAACTAATCGTAAACATCATCCACAAGACACCGATAAAGGTTACAGTACTGGTTACTAGTTGTGTAACACTTTGCTGCAGGGTACCAGCGATATTATCCATATCATTAATCGCACGTGACATAATGTCACCATTCGAATGTGAATCATAATAATTAATTGGCAAACGTTCCATCTTAGATTTCAAATCACGTCTCAATTTGAAAACCGTTCGTTGAGAAATACGCGTCATAACAAATTGTTGTAAAAAGCTGAACAGTGCTGAAGCTAGGTACATCAACAATACAATCAGAATAATATGTTCTATCTTAGTAAAATTGATTGGAAATTTGCTAACCTGTATGCCAGCCTTTTGCTGAGCAACACCTGTCATGAAACCCTTATAAATTTCAGTAGTCGCCTCACCTAAGATTTTAGGTGTTTTGATTTGAAAAACAGCTGATGCAATTGCTAGAGCCATAACTGTAATAAGTCCGATAGCATATGAGGACATATATTTAGCTAGTCTTCCAGTCGTCTTCCAAAAATTCTTTGGTTTTACCTTTACTGCAGGACCATGATTACCTGGACCATGTCCACCGGAGGTTGTTTGGGGTTGTTCTTTAGCCATTACTTAACCTCCCTTAACTGAGAATCAATAATCTCTTTGTATGTTTCATTATTTTCTCTTAATTCCTCATGAGTTCCTAATCCAACCATTTTACCATCATCAAGAACGACGATTTGATCAGCATCAGCAACTGTTGAAATTCTTTGACCAACAATGACAACGACACTCTTTTGAATACGTTTATCATTTTTCAAAGCTGTTCTCAAATTCAAATCAGTCTTGAAATCAAGTGCTGAGAACGAATCATCAAAGATATAAATTGACGACTCTTTAACCAAAGCACGAGCAATTGCCAACCGTTGACGTTGACCACCAGAGAAATTTTCTCCACCTTGTTCTACTTTAGCATCCAGTTGTCCATCTAGTTCCTTAACAAATTGTGCTGCTTGAGCAATTTCCAAGGCATTCCAAATTTCATCATCCGTAGCATCTTTCTTACCATAGATCATATTATCACGAATATTACCTCTGAAAAGAATCGCCTTTTGAGGAACCATTGAAACATGCTGATTGATATCTTCATTGCTCAAAGCTTTGACATCGGTTCCATTAAGACTTACGACACCAGTTTCGGCATCAAAAAATCTTGGGATCATATTGATCAAAGTACTTTTACCCGAACCTGTACCACCAATAATAGCCAAAGTTTGACCAGCTTCAATCGAGAAATTTAAATTTGATAGTGCCAAGTTTTCAGCTCCATGATATCTAAAGTTAACATCACTGAAACTCAATGCGGGATCACCCTTTACCTTGATAGGCTTGTCGATTGTATCAATCTGACTTTCAGCAACAAATACCTCTTGAATACGAGCTGCTGAAGCTGAAGCACGTGGTACGAAGACAAACACTAAGGAAAGAATCATGAAACTCATTAGAATTTGCATTGCATATGTCATAAATGCAATTAAATTACCGACTTGCATAGACTGGTCAGCAATATATTGTGCACCTAACCAAGTAATACCAATATTAGTTCCGCTCATTACTAAAGTAACAATCGGGAACATTAGAGCCACAATAGTAAATACTTTAACAGCGTTGTTTGTGTAGTCGGCATTAGCGTCTTTAAAACGATCTTGTTCAAATTTATCTTGTCTGAAGGCTCTGATAACACGAACTCCAGTTAGTCCTTCACGAAAAATAAGGTTCAAACGATCAGTTTTTTTCTGCATAGCCTTAAACAATGGCACAGCAAAATACATGACTAATCCAATTAAAACGATTAAAACAGGTATTGAGATCAAAAAGATCTTAGTCATCGCTGCATTTTTTTGGTAAGCCATAAAACTGGCCCCAATCAACATGATCGGTGCCATGATCATCATTCTCAACATCATGATCATAACGTTTTGAATTTGAATAACATCATTTGTCGTTCTAGTAGTTAATGATGAAGTGTCGAATTTGTCGAATTCATCATTTGTAAAGTATAATATCTTTTTAAATAGGTCCGATCTTAACTTTCGACCCAATCCTTGCGAAGCTTGAGAAGCCATTAAAACATTTCCCAAAGCAGCAATAATTGCGATGAAAGAAACAACTACCATCCGTAAGCCTGCATGCATGATATAGTTAGTATCACCAGTTGATATACCGTTGTTCACAATATCAGATGTAATATTTGGCAGGTACAATGTTGCAATAACTTGGACCGTCATAAATAACAGTGCCCCAAGAACTTGCCAGAGATTGATTCTCCCTCGAGCAATTTTAAACATATATTCACTCCCTTTAAAAAACTCATTATAGTATTAAAGCACTTATTCGCAAAAAATTCTAATTTTTATTAAAAAAGGTGGAACTTCTATTGAAAACGAATAGCAATAAAAACAACTTCAACCCCTTGATAGGCTTCTTCCATGTCATGGCCTTTTTGGGATTGTTCTTGCTTGAACAAATACCATTAGGATTACTAACATTGACAAAAAAAGAACTCGGTCATAATTATGCTTCATATTTAAAAATAGTGCCAATTATAACTATTATACTGCTAGTTGTCGTCGCTTTCATTATTTGGAGAGTATTTAAAAAAGCCCAACTGTTCAAAACCATACCATTTAAGAAATCAACTTGGATCATTGTGGGATTCGCCACTATACTTACCTTTGCTATTAATGCTGTGACAGTCCCTTTGATGAATAAAACTAATTCAAACGTTGATGCATTACAACTAGTCGCACAAAATAATATTGTAATTCTAATTCTTTTTACTATTATAGTGGCACCTATTCTTGAAGAAATCCTCTTCAGAGGTATCTTCATGAACTGGTTCTTCCCTAATACACCAATAGTTTCCGTGTTACTCAGTGGCCTATTTTTTGGATACGCACATGCTCCCTTCAGTACTCATATTGATTGGGTCTACTTCCTATCCAAAGTTCTACTAGGAATAGTATTGGCAGCTGTCTATGCTCGTACTAAAAACATTAAGGCCGATATTACAGTTCATTTCCTCAATAATTTTCTAGCTATTGTCATAGGCGCCTTATAATGAGAAATAACGAAAAAAAAGAATTGAATCGGTCCTTTCAAAATATTCTAAGACAGTTTGCCATGTTCAGTGTAATGTCGATACTTTTGCTAGCCACTTCCAAAATCACAGGTTGGATAATTATGGAATTTGCTGGATTTGCGGGAGTCGCCTACTCGACTGTTTTATTTTTTATACTGATCTATTTAGCAATCATTAAACGTTAAAGCCTTCTTAGTGAAGGTTTTTTATTTTGTAACCCCAATGTCTAACCAAATTTCCTTTTTCATCAGATAGTCCTCCAAATTTAGTGGTGACTTAAAGATAATAGATTTTGAGATGGATTTGGTAGTAATGACCCTAGTATGTTGTAAACGATTAATAATCATTAAACCGGTTTATTTGATATAATTAGAAAAGATTATTGAATTAAATAATTTAACTCTATATATTGGAAACTTAAGAAACTAATTTAAATCATTCGTCCAAACACTGATGACTAAAAAAGCTGATTAATATATTAGGGGATTTTCAAATGAAAACCAAAGGTTTAGTTTTATCGGGATTAACTATTCTTTTAGCTTCCATTCTTGCTGGATGTTCAAGAGGTAACGACTCATCTAGTAAAAAATCTAAGGATGATAACACAAAAATCGTTAAAGTAGAAAAAAGGAAATCTGACAAATACTACTTTAAAAATAATAAACTTGTGATTAGAGACATAGATATCGAAATAACTAAAACCAAAGTAATACCCGTTGGCGAAGTCGGTAATGAATACGGTGATAAGCCTATCATTGCATTCTGGTACAAAGTTACGAATAAGACTACTAAAGAAATAGATGCCAACACGGCTTGGATTGCCGTATTTAATGCCGTTCAAAATAATAATAAAAATACAGTTAATAAATTAGACGTTGCCGCATTACCTGATGAAAAATATCTAGATTCTCAAACTCAAACAATAAAGAAAAATGGAATTGTTGAAAATGCCGTTGCATATAACTTGGATGACACAACGACACCTGTTAAATTAACCGCTACTAAGGGTGTTGGTGGAAAGAATATTGGCACTATGACATTTAAACTTCAATAAATACTAAAACTAAAATAATTTAAATGAGTCTAACCTAGGCTTATTTATTTTTCTCAAAATTTAATGAATTAGGAGGAGAAAATGGAAATCTATAAGCGGTATCAAAAAAAAGAGCCGAAAAAATTTAGCTGGACATATCGAATCAGATATTATGATGAAAATGGTAAAAAGAAGCCTATCTCTAAATCTGGATTTAAGACTTCAAAAGAAGCACGCATAGCCGGCGGAATTATTGAATTGAAATATAATCAATCCGGTATATCTGAAAAAGAAAACATAACGTTTCATGACTATGCTCAATCATGGATTGATACTTATAAGAAAGATCATATTTCTGAACACAGCTACTATATATACTCATTAATCCCCACTGAAATAAAGAATTGCTTTCATGAGACCAAATTAAAAGATATTACCAAAGCAGACTATCAAAATATGATTACCGCATATGGTAAAAATCATGTTCGTGAAAGCGTATCAAAAATGAATAGTCGAATAAAGGCTATTGTCCAAGAAGCCGTTGATGAAAGAATTGTATACACTAATTTTACTCATAATATTTCTATTGCATCTAAAGTTGCCAGCAAAGATGCTGGATTAAAATACATTGATGAGATTGAAGCCAAAAAGTTAAAAACTCTTTGCTTGCAATCTTTAGACATGAATTCAATAGGTAACTACGAAATAGTATTCGGATTGCTAACAGGATGCCGTATAGGAGAAGTTTCTGGTCTAACGTGGAATAATGTACACTTTAAAAATAAAACCGTCTCAATCGTTAATGGCTATGATTACAATGGAAATAACGGATTTAAAGATACTAAAACCGAATCCTCAAATAGAACTATAAGAATTTCTGACGAACTACTTAGTATACTTAAAAAATTAAAAAAGCAGCAGCGTGAATTGTTCTTAAAACAAGGCTACCGAGATATAGATAATTTAGTATTCAGAAATGGAAATCATCAAATTATTTCCGATAATGCAGTAAACAAAAGTCTAACTACAAAATTAAGGGATAAAGTAAAATCCAAAAATATAATTACATTTCATGGATTACGTCACACTCACGCATCGATATTAATCTCTCATGGTGTTGATATTGCTTATGTATCTCAAAGACTTGGTCATAAAAATGTTGCAATTACTTTAAATATTTATTCTCACCTACTCCAAAAAGCAAAATCACAGCAGGAAGAAAAAGCCATGGAAATACTTCAAAGCGAACTTAACTAAATCAAATTTGTGGGACATTTGTGGGACATTTGTGGGACAAAAGTTTATTTCGAGTGAATTCGAGTGAATCCTTAGAAAACAAAAATGCCGTAAACACAAGGTTTACAGCACTTTTATAAAATTAAAATTTATCAGAATTTGGTACAAAATCACCCGTATGGGAATCGAACCCATAACTCCACCTTGAGAGGGTGGCGTCTTAAACCATTTGACCAACGGGCAATTAAACAACAGTTAACATTTTAACTTGAAATAACTAGCTATGTCAATATTGTTTGAACAATTATTTTTTTATTCGAAGATTTTTCCTAAACGCTTTCAACCAAACAATAAGTCTTATACTATATAGGAAAGATACAGTTTCCATTTGGGATTAATTCACGGGGGTGAAATTATTGAACGATAACCATAATATGACTCGGGGAGAGTTTCACAATGATCGTAAGAAAAAGCGAAAACGTGGCCCTATCCTGCCACCGAAGGGATCTAAATCAATCCTCCGAAAATGGTGGTTCTGGACTTTGATTGGATTAATTGTGGTTGGTCTATCTGGTACGGGAATAAATGCTGCGGCAAAGGCCAAAAATCAGACTGATAACACTACCAAAACCAACAAGGTTTCCAAAAAAAAATCTGCTAAGAAAACTGTTAAGCCTAAGAAGAAAATAACTAATAAGAAAAAATCTACTGTACCTGAAATTGCTAAAGATGAAACTCAAAATAACAGCCAGGCGGGAAATTCCGATGCAAACAATAATTCCGACCAAAATAGTGACTCACAATATTATTTCAAAGATAACAAAGCTGTGATCCATGATATTGATATTGAAATAACTCAAACTAAAGTCATTCAAGCTGGAAATACTGGTAATGAGCATGGTGACAAACCTATTTTTGCCATTTGGTATAAAACTACCAATAAAACTGACAAAGATATCAATCCCACTACCGCCTGGGTAGCCATTTTCAAGGCTACACAAAAGAGCAACAGTGGCGATGAAAAAGATCTCGAAGTAGCAGCACAACCGGACAGTAAATTTGTCGACACGCAATTAAACACGATCAATCAGGGAGATACTGTTGAAAGCGCCGTGGCCTATGCACTTGATGACATATCTAAACCGGTAAGATTAATTGCTACCAAGGGTGTTAATGGGGATACTATCGGATCACAAGAATATCCACTTAAATAAATATGAAATCAGGGAATGTTATGAATAGGAGTAAGAAACACAAACATAAATCACCAGCAATTTGCAAGGATTGGGTCTTTTGGCTAATTATATCTTTATTTTTAATAATTGGATTTTCTGTTAGTGCTAGCGGTCAGCCGTCCACAAGCAAAGTCACTAAAGATGCTACTTCAAAAGTAACAAAGAAATCTAAACCTAAAATAAAATCTGAAGACAAAGATGACTCAGAAGATGTTTCATCTTACGACAATACTGAAGATGACAATAACGATTCATCAACTGAATCAGAGCCACAAGAACCTGCTGAACCCGCTCAACCTGAAGTACCTACTGATTACCAATCTGCACTCAATAAAGCTAACGAATACTCAGAAATGATGCATATGTCTAAAAATGGTATCTATGATCAGTTGACCTCTGTAGATGGGGAGCAATTCTCTGCCCCTGCTGCACAGTATGCCATGGATAATATTCAAGTCGATTGGAATAATAATGCTCTTCAAATGGCCAAACAATATCAAGAAACAATGTCTATGTCTCCAGAAGAAATCCGCGATCAGCTTTCATCAGATGATGGTGAAAAATTTACACCTGAAGAAGCTGACTATGCAATTCAACATTTAAATGACTAAAAAAGTCCACGAAAATTGAATTCGTGGACTTTTATTTATTTCTTATTTAAAATTTTTCTAACAGCTTCTTCAATTGATTTGCCGTGTGCAGAAACATTTTTGTTGTTTTTATCAACAACGGTAAACAAATGATGCTTTTTGTCCATAGTTACACAATATCTCATATGCCTACCTCCTTTGATTTAGTACCAAAGTTTATAGGCATATCCTTCAAATGTCAATAAAAAAGACGCCACATTGGGCATCTTCTAAAATTCTTCATATTCTGCTGGATCTTGATCACGTACTCGACCATCCGTTTTAGTTAATAAGCTAATTTGACTCATATCAGTATCAGAAATCTTGAAATCAAAAATATTAAGATTTTCCTTTTGACGTGATGTCTTAGATGATTTAGGAATTGGAATAGTTTTCAATTGATATTCCCATCTTAAAATAATTTGTCCGACTGACTTGTTATATTTAACGGCCAATTCATTTAAAGTTGGATCAGACATAACTGAACTTCCACGTCCCAAGGGACTCCAGTCCATAGTGATGATGCCATTATCAGCATCATACTTTCGCATTTTGGCCTCATTAAAGAAAGGATGTAACTCAATTTGATTGATAGCTGGTAAAACTCCAGTATCTCTTTGAAGTTTTTCTAAATATTCTGGTAAGAAATTGCAAACACCGATCGACTTAACTAATCCGAATTTTTGTGCATCGATCAATGCTCTCCATGCTTCTGGATACATTCCCTTTTTAGGATTTGGCCAATGTAATAAGTACAAGTCAAAGTAGTCTAAATGTGATCGGTATAATGACTCCTGAAGTGCAGAAATAGCATCGTCATATTGATAATAACGTCCGGGTAATTTTGAGGTTACAAACAAGTCAGATCTCTTAACAAAGCTCTCAGCAATTGCTCGTCCAACTGTACCTTCATTTTCATAATTATAAGCTGTATCAAGCATTCTATAACCATTATTAATGGCGGAAACAATACTTTGTACTCCTGTATGGCCCTTTAGCTTATAAGTACCAAAACCAATTTCAGGAATTTCTCTTCCATCATTTAATTTATACATAGTGACTCCTCCTTACTTATAAGCTACACCAAATAGTTTTATTAAAAAAGAAATTTTCCATATTAATCATTAACCATATCAAAAACCTGCTTAGCGACTGGTTTTAAATCATCACTAATACGAGAATAGTTGCTCAGTACAACGACACCATTCTGTCCATCACTTGATAGATGTACTATACCTTGGAAACCGTAACCCCAGCCGTCTGCATAGTGGTCATTATATTTATTATAAAAGCCTCCACCATAATCACTTACGCTGGCTGGAATAAATAATTCTGCACGTGAGGCTTTTGTTAACATATCGCCTGCTAAAATATAATTCTCTACTTTGTATAGGTCATGTGCACTCATAAACATCTGACCAGTTCCGAGTTCATCAAAGGTTTCAAATCTTGTAATACCAAATAAATGACTATATGAGGAAGCTCCAGAAATCGGATCAATATTTGTATAACCAGTTGCTTTATTTCCCGACTTTAACTTATGTGAATAAGCAAATTCGGTATGCTTAAGATCCAATTTCTTAATGTAATATTCGTAAAACAAATGACGATAGCTACGACCGGTTACCTTTTCCAAAATACCACTTAGTAAATTGAAATTGATCGGTGAATAATACCAATTGTTATACAATGCATGACTAAATTTAATTCTCTTAATGTCACTTTGAATAATCGCCTGATCAGATAAAGTTTTTTGCGGACCAACACTACCTGGTAAAATCAAACCAGATTTCATATCAAGCATCTGTCTGATAGTTATCCTTTTACTACCAGGCACTGACGGATAGAACTTGCTAAGTTTGTCATCTAATGACAATTTGCCAAGTTCTATCTGTTTCATCAGTAATGCAGCGGTCATTGATTTTTGAATCGAATCGACTTCATAACTGGTATCCAAATTATTCTTATGCTTTTCTCCGTAATCAGAATAACCCTTACTCGTTGAATAAAGAACATGTCCGTTCCGGACCACTAATACTGTTCCCGAAAAATTTTTCTGAGACAATAGGTGATCTACCTGTTTATCAAATGAATCAGTATTGACCACATCGGCCTTAACTGTGTCTGCCTCAACGTTAGTCGTACCAAAAACATTTCCAAATAATATCGTTAAAAGAACTAAAATTATCTTCTTCATGACTATTTCCTCTTTATGAGAGCAATCAATATATTTATAAAACCCATTATAATTACTATTTTTCTAAAGTAATAATTATAAGCTCTTTTCAGTAAAAAATCCTACTAGTAACCGTTCTATAATGGATATGGTAAAATGTAAAGTAATCTATATAAGAAGGAGAAACCTATGACTACAATAATAATTGTCGTTATCGTGGCTGTTATCGTGATTGCATACGCTGGACTGTATAATGGTTTAGTTAAGTTCCGTAACCGTGCTCGCGAATTCAGCTCACAGATCGATGTTCAATTGAAACGTCGTACCGATTTGATCCCTAACTTGGTTGAAACTGTTAAGGGATATGCTACTCATGAAAAGGAAACTCTTTCAAAAGTAGTTGAGTTAAGAAATAATGTTACAAATGCCGACTCACTTCAGGACAAAGTTGATGCTGATACTGCTTTGACTGGTGCATTAAGACAAGTCTTTGCCCTTGCAGAAAACTATCCTGATCTTAAGGCTAACCAAGAATTCTCTAAATTAATGGAAGAACTTTCTAACACCGAAAATAAAGTTGCCTATGCCCGTCAAGCATACAACAGTCAAGTTCAGTCATATGACACTGCTATCCAAACATTCCCAAGAAATATCATAGCTAAGATTCATGGATTTAAGGAAATGGACTTCTTACAAATTCCTGAAGCGGAAAAAGAAGCTCCAAAAGTTAAGTTTTAATAGGAGCACATTATGATATACCAGCAAATTGATCGTAATAAGCGTAAAACATATTTGATTTTTACCATTTTTTTCATAATATTAGCTGGTTTAGGTAGTTTTATTGGTGAATACTTTTTAGATAATCTCTGGAGCGGTGTAATAACCGCTCTTGTTATTGCACTGATCTATACACTGATCACTTATTTTCAATCAACAAGTATTGTGATGCAAATGAATGGTGCTAAAAAGCTCAAGTCTGAGGCGGATGCACCTGACCTCTGGCATATTGTTGAAGATCTTTCAATGGTGGCCGACATTCCTCTACCTGATATTTATATCATCAATGATAAAAGTCCTAATGCCTTTGCCACTGGTCGTGATCCTAAGCATGCTGCCGTTGCGGTAACATCTGGACTCTATGAAATGATGGATCGTGAAGAACTAGAAGGTGTTTTGGCACATGAAATATCTCACGTCAAAAATTATGATATTAGAGTGTCTACAATCTCATTAGCCCTCTCGTCCGCAATTATCTTTATCTGTTATTTGGTCGGTAACGCCTATCGCTGGGTCTTGCCATTTGGTGGTGGTGACGACGACCGTGATAATTCAAATTGGGTAGCTATCAGATTGGCACTCTGGGTCATTGGATTGATTTTCATGATCCTCGGACCTTTTATTGCCAGCTTAGTTCAACTAGCAATTTCTCGAAATCGTGAATATTTAGCGGATGTTTCTGGTGCTGAATTGACTCGTAATCCACAAGGATTGATCAACGCACTAGAAAAATTAAAAGCCAGCACTGAACCAATGAAAAAGGTCGACGATGCAAGTGCCGCTTTATATATAGATGATCCTATGAAAAAAAAGAAACACTTTTCAGGATTATTCGATACCCATCCTCCATTGGATGATAGAATTTCCGAACTTAAAAAGACATTTATGTAAAAGGATCTGCGTGGTCAGATCCTTTTTTAATTTCCAAAGTATCTGGCTAGATATGATAAAATGACTATTGAAGATTTTTAGTCTTTGAGTTGAGGGGATTGATTTATATGTATTCAGTATTATTAATTTTATTAGGGGTAATTGTTTTATTTACTACTTTTATGACAAAACCTAGAAAAAAGATCCATCGCACTTTAGTTTCAGCCAGTTTAGTTTTGATCCTGGCTGGTGGCTCAGGAGTTTATGAAACTTATCAGAACAACACTCCCAAAGCTGGAGATAACCCACGTCAAGAAGAAAAAACGACTGATTCGACATCAGCTGATTTAGCCAACTTGAATTATCAAAATGATCAAGAAATAACGGTCAATAATAATAAACCAAGTTTTTCAAAATCAGATCTGAGTATTCAAAATGGTGCATGGCAAAGTTTTGCCAATTTAGACAAACTGAATCGTGCCATTCAAGCTGATGCTCTTTTAAGTAAGCGTTTGATGCCGACTACCAAACGTGAACCATTATATGTAAATCCAACCGGATGGCATAACAAAAAGATTGCCACTGGTTGGCTCTATAATCGCTCTCATTTGATTGGTTACCAATTATCTGGACAAAATAACAATCCAAAAAATCTGATGACAGGAACAAGATCTTTGAATGCTCCTGAAATGTTAAAACATGAAGACGACATTGCTTACTATATTAAGCAAAATCCGAATAATTTTGTCAGATACCGAGTACAACCAATTTATCGTGGTGACGAATTAGTCGCTCGTGGAGTTCAAATGATGGCTGAATCACTCGATAGTCAGGGTAACAGTGACGGTCAAGTCTCGTTCAATGTCTATATCTTTAATGTTGAAAATGGAGTTACTATCGATTATTCCACTGGTACTAGTACCGTTAATAATAATTAAGGAGATGGTTAAATGAATTACAGTACAGGTGATAAAGAAATTTTTGATTTAATCAATAAAGAAGAGGATCGACAGGACAGAAATATTGAATTGATTGCCTCAGAAAATATTGTTTCTGACAATGTTCGTAAGGCTCAAGGATCCGTTTTAACTAACAAATATGCTGAAGGATATCCTGGACACCGTTATTATGGTGGCTGTGAATATATCGATCAAATTGAATCACTCGCTATTGATCGTGCCAAAAAACTTTTTAATGCCGAATATGTTAACGTTCAGCCACATTCTGGATCACAAGCTAATGCCGCTGCTTATCAGGCTGTATTAAAACCTGGTGATACTGTTTTAGGAATGGACTTAAACGCTGGTGGTCACCTAACACACGGATCCCGTGTTAATTTCTCCGGCAAAATGTACAATTTCCATTCATATGGCGTTAATGACAAAGGCTTTATAGATTATGACAACGTACAAAAAATTGCCACAGAGGTTCAACCAAAATTGATCGTAGCCGGTGCTTCTGCATACAGTCGTGTGATTGATTTCAAGAAGTTCCGTAAAATTGCTGACTCCGTTAATGCTTTACTTATGGTTGATATGGCACACATTGCGGGTCTAGTTGCCGTTGGCCTACATCCCACTCCAATTGGTGTAGCTGATATCGTTACTACAACTACACATAAAACACTTCGTGGACCTCGTGGTGGTATGATTTTAGCCAAACCAGAACTTGCTAAAAAGATTAATTCGGCCATCTTCCCTGGTACACAAGGTGGACCTTTGGAACACGTCATTGCTGCTAAAGCTGTAGCCTTTGGCGAAGACTTGCAACCTGAGTTTAAGGATTACATTGCTCAAGTTATTAAGAATGCTGCAGCCATGGCCGAAGTTATCAACGATTCAAAACACCTGTCAGTTTTAACAGGTGGTACTGATAATCATCTTCTAAATGTTGTTTTAACTAATACAGATTTGAATGGTATGGAAGTTCAAGACTTACTTGATTCGATTCATATCACAGCTAATAAAGAAGCAATTCCAAATGATCCGTTACCTCCAAAACTAACATCCGGTTTAAGATTAGGTACACCAGCCATCACATCACGTGGTTTTAATGAAGATGACTGCCGTGAAGTTGCCCATATTATTATTGAAGCAATCGAAAATCATGATAATACCGATAAACTTAAAGAATTGGACGAGCGTACAAAAACTTTGACAGCCAAGCATCCTGTTAAATAGTGGTTTACTAAGCCGACTCCGGTCATGAGTAGTTCCATTACTCCCCCGTCTATGTATAAAAATATATCCTCCTTAGTTGAAGTCAGATGAAAATGTGATCTGAACCCAACTAAGGAGGATTTTTATTTACAGACAACAGATATTTTATTAACCCATATCTTTTGATGAGTATCATTGAAGTCTTCTTTGGAGAAAGTTCTACTTAGCTAGATGGACGATTTGGGAAGTTATTTTCACCTATATTCCGTGTGTAACAATGTAGGAGTAAATTACCGAATCAGTTAGTCCATCACACATCATTTTAAAAATAATATTCAAATAGTCATTCCTAATAGATCTACGCTTTTTATAATTTCTTGGGGTGTTCAACTTTTGAATTTCTAGAGCAGAAATTTTCATATACTTTTTAACAGTAACTTTACTTAGATCAAAATCCGTAGCTGCTTTTGCGATGGTATTTGATCTAAGTTTATAATTCAACTGGATGTATTTAATGTATTTAATGTTTTTTTGTTTTTCATTTCTCCTAATTGCTTGAGCCTTATATTGTTTTATGTTGTGAAGACCTTTTTAGATTTAGTTTTTTTTATGCTCTTTTTCACGTGGTACTTCCCAACTGCCAGCAAAACATAGCAAAACCGAACGCAAAGTAACTCAAATTGGTTACAGGTGACATTGTTTAGATAATCAGTCATCAGTAAGTCCTCTTTTTCAAGGATTTTACCTGAAATTCAAGTGTCTTTCAAAGACATTAAACAGCTTTTTAGACTGTCAGTGAAATTTTCAGGGATTGTTCGGGTTCAACTTGTATTTCCAAAACGTCAATATAAAAGGGCTTTCATAAAAATGAATGAGATGTTATGCTGTTCTTAAGATTTAAATGGATGTTGAATTATTCCTAGACTTCTTCCTACCAGAGATAGACGCACAGTTGCCGGGATTTTACGGAATCTGCATGTCCCATCCACACACTCGGTAGGGTATCCTTAATTTCGTAAGTAATTCAGTGTTTAGTCTCAGTTAGCTTCGACAGAGCTTCTGGCAATGACTATGCACCTAATTGTCTCAAGAATCCGATAAAGCTACGATTAGAAGGAAACAAAAAGCTACCTAAAAATTATACATCCACAATAAATCCTAGTTGAGCTTATTTAATGAAGGAAGTGACATCTGATGATGATGTATCCATATTTGAAATTAGGCCCTAGAGATGGAGTCTTGTTGATTTCAGTTTTTATTATGTTAGTTTTAACACTAATTTTTAAATGGTCGGTATGGGAATTTTTACTTTCTGTTGTTGCAGTCATAATTGCGTTCTTAGCAGGAAGCATGAAATCAAATAAGAAGAACGTGCTTACTTTCTTGAAAAAATAGTTTGAATTGGGACGGGATACCCTGAATTCTTATAGATCCCAGATCCATTTTTAATCATTAAAGTTTTAGGTACATTATTGAATGGTTGTAAGGAAATTAAAAACGACTAGACAATGCCTATTCTCACAACACAAAATGTCTGCATAAAAAATCATTAATATTCAAAGAATGATATTTGCCCATAACAAAACCACCTTTCATCATAAGCGTATACTCAATTATTAAAAATGTAAGAAAAAAGAAATAGAGTCATCATCAATTTGATTATTCAAGTTGATGGTGACTCTATTTCTTTATAACCAAACTTGAGAAAGAACCATATTTACTAGGATATGGCCTTTTTAGATCCATTTTAAAAGCCGGAGTTAAACCCAGCATTAAAATCAATTATTTCTTTCTCAACTTTTTGAATCTGTTCAAGATTGTCAACTTGCGGCATCTTATAACCCATCACAATCGGCGAAGTACTTGTTCTTGGAATCATTTTACAAATGATTTCATTATTAATGTGATAGAAAAACAGATTATAGCTATCGAATTTACCATTAAAAAATTTATGTAAAATATAATTTGTTAACATTCTTACTGAATTAGACATACTTTTAGCATCAGATATGTCTTTGATCCGTATATTAAATTCTAAGAAACTCAAAATAGGTTCCGTTGAAATATTCAGTTCAGCATTACCAATTTTTAAATAATCATGTCCAGCAAAATTATTAACATGAATATGAGAATAAGCATCTACATTATCTAATCCAATGATCTGCATATGTGGATGTAATAGACTTCCACCAGAATGTGGGCCAAAGTTCTTATACATAATTGTTGATTTGTACTTAGGATCTTCAATCATTTCATCGAAACATCTCAAAGCAAACTCCATGATCTCTTCACCATTTTTGGAACTGTAATTTGACCAATCACCATTATGATCAGACGATTCGATCAAAACAGTCTGCATCGTATCGGCCAAAACACGAAATTTATTCATCAACCAAATACGATCGCCCTCATATTTAAAAATATTCGTCAAAGATTTCACATCACAGAATGGACAGTAGTTATTCTCATGAACTATATTTTCAGGTTTCCCTTTCGCATTGCTGACGATAAATTTAATTTGCTCTTGCATTCCAAAACCCTCCTGTTAGATACAATTAAAGATTATAAGCTAACGATTTTATTTTGGAAAACAAATTATCTTATGTAGCCTTAATAACTCGAGCATGATTACCCACTACAACTAAATTATCATGTACATTTCTAGCGACGACTGATCTAGCACCTACTACCGAATTTTTCCGACCGTAATCAGAAGTAAATGATAGATTAATTTTATTACTAGAATAGATCTCACATCAAACGACTTCTGACAATATTTTAAAAACAGTTTCAATACCATTGAGAACGCCCATAATGTTGATATTGATCAATCTAAACCTGGTTTGGAATAAAGATCCACATCTTTAGAAATCTCCAGAGGCCTTTTTACAACAATTTCGTGAAAACTGGCAATTTTAGATTACAAAAAAAGCGATACCTGCAATGAACCCCAGTAATTGGAGTTGATTATGAAATTTTACGTCTAATCACTTAAATGTGATTAGGCGTTTTTTGA
>NZ_RHOS01000009.1 GCF_003946205.1 Companilactobacillus keshanensis
TTTTACTTTGTAAAAGAAAAATGAGTAATCAAGATTCCGTCGAATCTTGATTACTCATTAATGTTAGTCTGTTTCATACTAATTCCCCTTCAATAAATTATGCTTAACCAGATAATCATGTGCTACTTTAGAAGCCTTTTCGTGTTTAACAGATACCTGATAATTCATTTTCTGCATATCTTCTTCACTTATTTTACCCGCTAGTTTATTCAAGGTCGTTTTAAGTTCAGGATACTTAGTGATCAACTTTTCAGAAACCAATGGTGCACCTTGATATGGTGGGAAAAATTCTTTATTATCCTTCAATGCCACCAATTTGTATTCCTTGATCTGTGGATCAGTTGTATAGCCATCAACTAGATTGACTTTTCCATTAGCAATGGCCTTGTATCGTATCGACGATTCCATTGTCTGGGCTTTAGCAAACTCTAAATTGTAAGCTTTACTGATACCGGGATAGCCATCTTTTAACTGATAAAAGTCAGGATCGAATCCGGCATGAATCTTATCTTCGACGCCTACCAAATCAGAAACAGTCTTTAAATTATACTTCTTAGCAAAACTCTTCTTTACCACTAAAGCATAACCGTTCTCATATTTCATTGGTTTCAAGTAATCTAAGTCTTCTTGTTCCTTTAACAGTTTTTTTGCCAATTGATATGTGGCTTTAGGATCATGGCTGGCACTCTTGTCTGTTTTAACTAATGACTCCAAAACAGTCCCCGTAAATTCAGGATAAATATCGATCGAACCGGATTTTAGTGCTTTGAATAGAAACGATGTACCACCAAAGTTAGCTTTAGTAGAGACGCTCATATTCGGATGATCATTTTCAATTAAATCTTTGTACATATTGATTAAAATCTCCGGCTCACTACCCATTTTACCTGCGATCGTAATTGAGACTTTAGGTTGAGCAACTGTCTGATAACCAAAATATCCACCCATCAGAATAACTATTGTAGTAAAAATTATCCCAATTTTTCTCAATGACAACTTAGAAATACCCTTAATAATTGCACTGAAAACCAAGGCTAGAACAGCTGAAAAAACTGCACCAATGATCAGCAAGGCATTATTATTAGTTTCAATCCCTAACAGAATATAAGTACCTAGTCCTCCAGCACCGATCAAAGCTGCAAGAGTGGCTGTCCCAATGATCATAACCATAGCAATTCTTAATCCAGAAATTATCATCGGCATAGCCAAGGGAATCTCTATCTTAACTAATTTCTTTGTACGTGATAATCCGAAAGCTTCAGCGGCCTCTTCCAAATTAGGATCGATCGTAGTCAATCCTGAATAAGTATTTTGAAAAATCGGCATTACTGCATACAAAACTAAAGCAATAACAGACGGAACGGTCCCAATACCAACTATAGGAATCAAGATACCTAACAATGCCAAACTAGGTATCGTCTGCAAGACACTGGTAATTTGCAAGATCACTTCAGCAGCACGCTTGTGGTTCATTAAAATAATGGCTAAAGGAATAGCAATTACTGCCGCAATTAATAGTGAAACTAGAGAAATAGTAATATGTTGCCCAATCGAATTTAAAATGTCATTACTTTGAGTTTGCAAAACGTGAATAATACTATTCATGAATCTCACCATCCCTTGCTAGATAACTTAAGAGATTTTGAGTAGTCAATTTCCAAACTCTTTCATTGGCACTTTCGACCAGTGCAAATTCCTTATTTTTTAAAACTCGGGCCAAATCCGAAACCTTATCTTCTTCACTTAAATCAACGTCTTGTTTGTCCACTTCCTGACAATTCTGACTGTCGATAATAAGTTTAATTTTCTTATCATCATTGTGTTGATTCTTAAAGAAACCATTCACAAAATTATTCTTAGGATTATGAATTATCTCATCACGTGTTCCTACTTGCTCTAAATGTCCTAAACGCATGATGGCAATCGTATTTCCTAATCTCAAAGCCTCGTTCATATCATGAGTCACAAAAATAAAGGTCATTTTCATTTCCTTGTGCAATTTCAAAACTAATTCTTGTAATTGATTACGAGAAATTGGATCCAGAGCGCTGAATGGTTCGTCCATTAAGACAACTTTTGGATTAGATGCCAGAGCACGAATAATACCGACTCGCTGCTGTTCACCACCTGATAGTTCTCTAGGAAATCTTTGTGCGTACTCTGAAGAGAGTCCGACCTTCTCTAAAAGATCCATCGCAACTTTATGACGTAAATCTTTAGACCATTTAAGTGATTCCGGCTGAATAGTGATATTTTCTTCAATCGTCATATTTGGAAAAAGGGCAATATTCTGCAAAACATAGCCCATATTCAGACGCATCTTTTGTAGATCTAAACTTTCAATATTCTTACCATCGATCAAAATTTCTCCTGATGTCTGTTTAATAAGTCGATTGATCATTTTTAGGGTAGTTGTTTTCCCACTACCACTTGGTCCAACTAAAACAAAAAAATCTCCATCTTTAATTGTTAAATTCAAATCAGAAATTGCTTGATTATCTTGATATTTTTTATAAACATTTTTGAATTCAATCATAAATAACCCCTCATTTTTGTAACTCAATAAGTTACACGAATCATATAATTTTTCACAATTCTAGTCAAACAATAAGCGTTGAAGCAGAATAAGTTGACGTAAATCAAAAGAATCTTTATGATACTAGTTGTTAGTAATGAAGTTACATGAAGCTTTGGAGGTGACATAATGAGAATTTCTACACGTTTCAGTGATTCAACCCACATTTTAGCTTTTATTGAAATATATCAAAACATTAAAGTATCTAGTGAAGTCATCGCCAGTAGCGTAGAAACATCTGCCGTTGTGGTTCGACGATTAATGGGAAATCTAAGAGAAGCCGGATTGATTGATACTAAACAAGGATCGGCTGAACCAAAGCTTGCTAAAGACCCTTCACAAATAACCCTCTTAGATGTTTATTTTGCTACGGAAGGCAATAAACCGTTATTTGAATTGGATAAAAAAACCAATCCCGACTGTATAGTTGGTGGAAATATTCAGGAAGTTTTAGGTGACTACTATGAACAGGCTAAAATAGCTGCTCAACGGAAACTCAACGAAACTACTTTAAAAGATGTGATCGAAACAATTTTGGTTAAGCAAAAATATAAGGATAGTCAAAAATAACTTTGTATGCCGTTTCCAGGGCCGACTTGATTAGTATTTAATAGATTGCGCTATTTGAAATAACGAAATAAGCCCCTTAATTTGGATTTAAAATTCAAATTAAGGGGCTTTTATTATGCAACATCAAAGTGGCGACTGAATATTTTTGAGATTACACGGCTATTACAAATAGACAAAATAATAAGAAGAAATGATAATATTCACCAGCTATGAACGTGGAATTATGACCTTGGTCATTACTCCACCGGGCGTGTTTAAAGACTAAGGGCTTCAAACCGAGGGGCGAGACCATCGCTCGACCCGGTCCGCATAGCAGGTGAATATTATTATTTCTGAAGACAGCCATTTTGCAACTAAATCTGAACCAAGGGTTGAGATTTTTTTGTGCAGCAAATTTGTTCTATAATTAAAAGTATTAATTTTGAGGAGGAAAATATGGGAATCAGACATAAGAACTATATTCCAGATGATATTGAGGTTAGAGGCGCCAAGGCCAATAACTTAAAAGACCTGAACGTTAACATTCCTCTGAACTCTTTTGTTGCCATAACTGGAGTTTCCGGTTCTGGTAAATCATCTTTAGCGATGGATACGATCTACTCCGAGGGTGCCAGAAAATATCTAAATGCATTATCGACATATACAAGACGTCGAATCACACAAATGGGACGTTCAAACGTAGAAAATATTAAAAATTTACCTTCAACAATTGCTTTAAGACAACGTCCGGCTGTTCCCGGTGTTCGTTCAACAGTTGGTACGATGACAGAAAGTCTCAACATTTTACGATTGATGTTTTCAAGATTAGCTTCAGTTGTTTGTCCAAATGGACACAGGATCGACCCCACTCTAAAAATTTCTCAAGCCATGGATCTTCCCGGTACTGACGACAAAATGGGAATGATCACTTGCCCCATCTGCAAAGTTAAATTTATGGCTTTTGGTGCTGAAGATTTCGCTTTTAATTCCACTGGTGCCTGCCCAACTTGTCAAGGAACTGGATTCTTAAAGAGCATAGAATTAGATAAAATAATCCCTGATAAAAGTCTATCTATTAAAGACGGTGCAATCAGATCATGGCGATTACCTGGCCGTTCTTTGCAAGTTGAATTAGTAGAACAATTAGGCGTCAGGATCGATGTACCATTTTCCTCACTAACTGAAAAGGAAAAAGACATAGTTATCAATGGTAAGGGCGTTAAGCGTGAAGTTATCATTCCTACTTCAACCGGTAAGACCTTCAAATTAAATGCTCTCTATGAAAATGCCTATGACGCCGTTAAACATAGTCTTGCCACTGCTAAAAATGAAAACACTCTAAACCGTTTAGGTAGATTTTATTCCATTAAAGAGTGTCCTAATTGTTTGGGTAGCCGTTTTGATCCTAAATTATTTAATAATGAATTGGTCGGCAAAAATATTGCTCAAGTTTGCCAATTGAGTATCGACCAACTACAAAACTTTTGTAAAAAAATTATGAACTGGCTACCTGATGATATGAAAAAATTGGGTAAAAATTTAACTAACGAACTCTTGGAATTATTACAACCGATCGATGATTTAGGTTTGAATTATTTAACAATTATGCGTGCTGGAAACACTTTATCAACCGGTGAATTACAACGAATTCAATTAGCTAGAACGATCCGTAATCAGATGACCGGAGTTTTATATGTTTTAGATGAACCTAGTGTTGGACTGCATCCCGCTAATGTAACCGGTTTAATCAAGATATTACGTGAATTAGTTCGTCTGGGTAATTCATTGATCGTCGTTGACCACGATACCAGTATTATTTCCGCAGCCGATTATATTATCGAAATTGGACCTTCTTCAGGCGAAGAAGGTGGACAAGTAATTTCCAAAGGTAGCGTTGATGAAATAAAAACTAATGATAATTCAGTTATAAAGCCATATTTAACTGGCGAGGCCGATATTATCAAACATCATCAGGTCAAACCATTTAAAAAGGGCGAATTAAGTATTGAGGTCGGCGACCGTTTCAATATTCATGATATGAAAGCTAAGTTTAGTAAGGAATCATTAAATATTGTTTCTGGAATGTCAGGTTCTGGTAAAACAACTCTAGTCTTTGATAGTTTGATCCCTTCACTTTTGAATCAGGCATCGGACGAACCACTACCAAGTTATGTGAAATCACTTGATAATGGTGGGATTAAAAATGTCATAACCGTCGATTCAACTCCGATCGGTAAAAACGTCCGTTCGACAGTTGCCACTTATACAAAAATTTTAGATAAAGTTAGAAAACTTTTTGCAGCGACCGAGCAAGCCAAAGAAAAACATTACACTGCCAGTTACTTCTCATATAACAATAAACAAGGCGCTTGTCCAAATTGTGGCGGTACTGGTGTAATTACCTTAGACATTCAGTATTTGCCTGATATGGTCGAAACATGCCCTGTTTGTCATGGTGATCGCTTCAAAAAAGAAATTCTTGATATTACTTGGCATGAGAAAAATATTGCTGAAATTTTGGCTATGTCTATCACTGATGCTGCTGATTTTTTCAAAGAAGAGTCAAATATTGAATCAGTTATTCAAACACTTTCAGAAATCGGATTGAGCTATTTGGAACTTGGTGAAAGTACACCTACTCTTTCCGGTGGTGAAGCACAAAGATTGAAATTAGTCACTTACATGAAACACAGTCAGAAAAATCAACTATTTATTTTTGACGAGCCTAGTGTAGGATTACATCCCAAAGATGTTTCCGTACTAGTGGAAGTTTTGAATAAACTGATCGACAATCACGCAACAGTTATTGTCATCGAGCATGATCTTGATATCATTTCTAACGGTGATTACATCAATGATCTAGGACCAGAAGGCGGTGTTAACGGAGGACATATTGTTGCATCCGGTAGCCCTAAAGAAATTTGTGACAGCAATAGTATCACTGGTAAATATCTTAAAGAGCATCTGCAAGAATTTAATTTATACTAAAAAACTATCCCTAAAAATGGGATAGTTTTTTTGAGTTTTAACAAAATCGGTTTATGATAATCTACTCTTCAAAAATTTAATTAGCGGTGTGGCCTCATGATCCATAATTGTCTTATAATCATTAGATAATTCTTGCAACATTCCCAATGATCCAGCACAGTACATCGAGCTTAGCATATGTCCTTCACCATTATCATCATAGATTGAACCAAATTCATCTAAACTCACTGGTTGATATCCAATCCTGTGACCCGCAACTTCAGTCAAAACTTCTGCTAGTTCCGGCATAGTATAGTTTCTGCCTTGCGTTAATGTATAAATTTTCCCATTTTGACGTAAACGTCTCGTAGTTGCTACTTTAGCGAAGGCTTTGGCACTATCTTCCAAACTGATGAATGATAAGGCTTTATTTCCCATAGGATAAATAACGTTTTTTAGTTCGATCAGTTCTGGTAAATAGGAAACTAATGGATCAGCATACAAAGAATTACGAATAATCGTATATGGCACGCCCGACTCCGCCAATCGTCTTGGCAAATATCCATAAAAGGCCGACAAGGAAAATGGATCGTCAACTTGATCCGCTATGAAGCTCATTGCTAAAATATGACCAACACGTGATTTTTTGGCAGCTTCAATAACGTACTCTAATTCTGTTATTCGTGTAAAACTGTCATAACTCTTACTAGGAACATAAACAAAGACGTCAATTCCTTTTAGTGCATTGACTAATGAATCTCGGTTAAAATAATCCACTTGCACTACTTGTAAGCCTTGTCGTCTTAAATCATCAGCCTTAGAAGGCGTATGGACACCTGCAACAATCTCTTTATCGGGGATCAATCGTCTAATTTCTGCTAAAATTTTTGAACCAAGGTGTCCAGTTGCCCCTGTAACCAAGTACTTCATTTTCAATCCCCCTTTTCATCTAATAAATGAATCATACTTCATAAATAAAGCGTTTGCAAACGTGTGAATTGAATACCAAGTATTAATTAAAAACATTATACTCCCGTGAGAAAGCTATTTATAAACTGTATTTATGCCATGAAAAATTAATAATTAAATATTTGATTATCGGAATTATTAAATAATTCACCATATTGGGCAACCAGTATTTAAGTTACAGTAAACAAAAATCGCTCTACTTTACAAAGTAGAGCGATTTCCAAATTATATTACTATTAATTTTTTAAGTTTAGGCAGGTGCATCTAACAATGACCATGTCAATGTTGAAGTGTAGCTACCGCCAATATTGCCGGCTGGAACGTATAGTGAAGCATCTCCAGATGCAAATGTACCAGTATATGCACCAATACCTTCACCAGCTGTGGCATCAACAACTGTTGATGCAGCGCTAGAAACTGCAATTGGGCTTACTGTTGTAGGTGGTGTAGATTGGTTAGTACTATCATCTGCAGCTATTGTTGGTGCCTCAAGTGATAATGTTGCACCCTTTAAAGGAGCTTTACTTGTTGCATCTGCGAAACCTGAATCAGCGACACTGACTGACCAGCCGCTTGGAAAACCAGGATTTGTAACATGCAAGGTACTATCAAAAGTACTTGATGTATAAGTTGTTTTACCCACGGCTAATGGTTGTGTACCAAAGGAAATATTTGGAGCACTATCCAAGGCCAAAGAACCAGTTTGTTGCAATCCCACATCAGTGGATTTTGCTAATGGACTTGGCGAGGATGCCGTTGTTGTTGTTACTGCCGTCGAACCCGTAGTTGCGGCCTTTGCCGTAATCAATCCGGCCGGTAAAGCTAATGCTAAAGCGCCTAATGCTGCGAAACCTTTTACAAATTTAATCATGACTATATTCCTCTATCTTCTTACATAAAAGAAACTTTCCCATGAGCTCCCCTCGTTAGTTCATGATTTATCTCGGATAAGTAATCCCTTATCCGCCCTAAGATATACATCTTTTTGGGTCAGTAATCAAAATAATAGCACATAAATAAAAAGCCCAACAAAATATAATTTTTGTTGGGTTATTTAATATTATTTCTTATTTTTACTCTTAATGATGATTGCCAAAAGTGCTGCAATGATTAGGATCAAGAAGGCTACTACTGCTAGCATTGGCCAGTTTTCTTTAGTATTTGTTTCACCAACTGCCGTCTTATTCATTTGCTTTGCTTTAGTTGTAGTAATTGTAAAGTTCTTAGTGAAATTCCATGTCTTCTCACTAGTTGACAACTTCAGATGCAAAGTATAATTTCCAGATTTCAATGGAGTATTATTTGTACTTACTGGCAAATCAAAATTACTATTAGGAGCCATGTCCAATCCGTCTTTTTCAAGCTTATAAACCGTCTCACTGCTACCCTCTTTAGTAACTTTCGCATCTGCTTTTATCTTATTGATGATCATTGGTTGATCATTTTGAAGATTAGCAACGATATAGTTTTGATAGTTGATCTGTTTTGTCTTGGCATAATTCAACTTAATATTAGATTTTATTTTTTCAGAATTTTCCTGCAACTGCAAACCGATCACATAGGCATACTGATTATTGATAGTAACACCTTTTTTATTAGTTGGATTTTGAGCAGAATCTAATAATTTGATCTGAACACCGCCTAAGGCAATGCCACTAAATTCTTTTTTAGGAACATTTAATTCAAATGATTCAGCCTTATTAGTATCGGCAGGAACTGTAACTGTCTTAGGCTCTGGTACCATCTTTTCAATATCTGCTTTAACTGATGGATCAGCATCTGCTCCATGTTTGCTGTAATCAACTACACCGTTCATATTAGTACCGGCACGATTGATCGAGATCAAATACTTATGTTCCTTACTGTCTGTATTATTAATATGAAAAGTTAATTTCTGACTATCGCCTGGTTTTACTTTTAAATCGTAATAACTAATATTCGAATCTATCTGGTTATCCGGATGATCTGCCGAAACGGTATAACTTAAATTAGCCGCCTGGGCTGTCGTTAGGTTCGTTGTAAAGAAGCTTGCCATCAGCAAGATCAAAAAAGAAAACATTATTGATAGTTTCTTCATATTTACTATCTCCTGTGAAACCATCAATTCCCACAAAAAAAGGCAACTCTAATTAGAATTGCCTTTTATCTCTCAATCTTATCCTTAAATAATTTTTAAAGCTAAATTCTGGTTTCGATAAAAAGCAATGATTATTATCATGTTTTTCAAAACCGATTATATGAACTTATTAACTTCATTACAATTAATCTGCTTATTTATTCTACCAATTATCATGATCCCAAAGTCTGCCATCTAATTCACCTTGAGCTTGTTCAATTCTAGTCTGTTGTTCAGTAACAACTTTTTTTAGAGCAAATAGTAATGCTCTTTTTTCATAATCTTTTTGGTTGGCAGATAATTCGTCTATTTGTTTTAATAACCATTTTGTATTTTCATCCATAATTATTACCTCAAATCTAAATCTGCTTTTCAATATAACACATTTTTTAACGAAGCGAGTCAGTTAAGCCCCAAGTAATTGTATATTCATAATTTCCAGCCTTCGCAGTAGAATTTGCTTTCAACAAAATGCCATCGTCTTTGGCCCATGTATTGGCAATCTGAAAAGTAGAACCATCTATAATATTATTACTTGGAAATGTATTTTTGTTAGCAATTTCAATAATAGATCCATTCAAAATAGATTTTGACACACCCGTATTGTCAACATACATCAGATCCCCGTCAAAGGTAGGACTATTATCTGACTGTCTACCTGAGGCACTTAGAGTCCATTGTGAAGTATCGATCGCATTATCAATGATATTTAATTTCCAAATTCCTTGCCGTGGTACAGTTTGATTTTTACCGTTTGATTTAACCGTTTGAAAATGCATAACTTGATCAGCATCAATTAAAATCGGTGCTTTCGTTGGCTTACTGATTGTGTATGTACTGTAATTTGAATGGTTCCCATCCTTATCCGTCGCATATGCCATTAATGTATTATTGCCATCATTTAGACTTGTCCTAGGAACCGTTATCTTAAATTTACCATCATTACCTGAATCTAAGGTAGTCGTCAGTTCTGTGTTGCCATTAATCGAATAATGAACCGTCATATTAGAATTATTTATACCGACACTTGCATCTGCGTAACTTATTTTCCCAGTCGCGTCGATCGATAATGCATTACCAATATCAAGATTTAAATTATCTGGTGCCAACATCAAATCAGTCTTTTTGATAATAAAATCTTGTAACTGAGTATATTTGATTAAATTATCCCCAGTGAAGGCAACATCAGTTGCCGCAACCGTCGTATCCTTAGTTGGAGTATCTGAATATGCGGTTGCATTTAAAGTGATTGTTGCACTTTTGGGATCTTTATCTTTCAATAAATTTTTTATCTTCCGTGTTAATGATGTTGAATTCAATTCATTGGATTTAATAACATCACTAGTTCCATCACTGTAATTGATAGTCCCACCACTATATACGGTATTAGTAGGGAGATTGATCGTAGCTGTTATATTAGTCCAATCCATTGCACCACTATCACGTTTAACATTATAAACAAATCGCAATTTATCATAATTATAAACATTTTTATCAGTAGAACCTAATTCTTTTCCACCTTGTGAATCGTCATAAATATTTGTCCCTACACTTCCCTCTACAATTGAAGGAATTGATTCAAAGACAATCATATTTCTTGCGTACTGATCACCTGTACTACCAGTGAACCCCCAAAGGACCTTACCTTCATCCTTAGAAAATTGTTGAGTAGAATTTTTGTAGAAATAGCTAGTATCGATCGGAATATCAGCCATATTAACTGGTTGAGCATTGTTACCAGCCGCTACTTCTCCTGTGTGAATTTCATCGTCTAAGCTATAAGTCAAATGACCTATCGTACTGCCACTTTCCGGGGGCACCCAAGATATAACTAAATGATGCCAGAGACCGTTACTCAAAACAAAATTATATTTAGAATTATATGTTGTTACCAAATTATTATGAATCAATTGATACCGATATACCATTTGATAGAAAGGTGACAATGGAAAAGTTTGCATATTCTCAGCCTTTCTAAGGTATGAGGCGGCCGATGCTGGATAATTATCAGCAATATGTGAAAACATTTTGGATGGATTATTAACGATTGTTTGCACATCTGAATCAAAGGCATTATTAACACCAGTTGGACTACCGTTCGGATAGCCATTACTAAATAAATTTGAACCTGAACTGACAATATTTCTGTGAGTATCAAATTCTAAGGCCCAACTATTTTGAATTGCGGAATCAGCCAATTTTTGTGGGTCACTATTGTTAAAATCCTTATCTATTCCCCAAACTCCCATTGTCTGTCCTTTTGCTGGTAAGTTACCATCCATTGAAATAGCCCCATAACCGGAATTCTGTAAAACAAACGCCAATCCATCCGCTGGATCACTTTCATATCCAAAATACATCCACATTGATAATGTCTGTTTAGAATTCAGATCAAAATAATTATTAATATTATCGGCAGCATTAGACCAGACACCGCCAATGGAACTACCTTCCTTTGGTGTCACTTGGATAATACTAGTATCTCCATTTTTGAAGGTTGTATTGGCTCCATTCCCTCTAAAAGTACCTTTAACAAAATAATCATCAAAGTTTAATCCTTTCGGTGCATTGTCTACTGGTATATCCGCCGCCTTAACATCTTGATGATTGTTTTGTGCATAAGACATAACTAATGCAATCACAAATGCGATCAAGAAAAAGTTAATTCTTTTTATAACTTTATTTATGGTCATATAATACCCCACTTATATAATCAAATTATTTCTAAATATAGATATTTTATCTTTACAGGATATATATTACACGCTTTCACTAATAATTAAAACTCAAAATATGTAATTTTTCCCCACAAATTTTGATTAATATTTAAGTGCTTAGATATTTAAAAATTTGTAAAAAAAAGACTTTTGATACTTAATTATTAAGTATCAAAAGTTCTCTTTTATATAGAATCCGTTAAATCCCACGTAACATCGTATTTATAGTTACCAGCTTTTGCATCAGCATTTGATTTTAATAACATACCATCATCATTATCCCAAGTATTTGCTATTTGATAAGTTGTTCCATCACTAATATAGTTTGATGGAAAAGTTGACTTATCGGCTATTTGAATAATTGACCCATTCAAAATGGATTGTGTAACTCCTGTATTGTCAACATAAAGCAAATCTCCATCGAAAGTATCACTACTTGAATCTTGAACTGCCGTGGCATCCAATTTCCAATTGGAATTGCCATCATTATCAACAACATTCACTTTCCAACTACCATTACGTTTCACTGTCTGATTTTTACCATTAGAATGAACCGTCCTAAATGACATTTCACTATCTGCATCAATCAAAATTGGTGCTGGCGTCGGTTTATTGATCGTATATGTAACGGAGTTAGAACGATTGCCATCGGTATCAGTTACATACGCAACCACTGTATTAGCACCATCGTTCAAATCAGTCTTGGAAATATTGATAGAAACTTTACCATCTGAACCATTGGATAATGATTGCGTTTTTTCAGTACCATCGTTTATTTTGTAATGTGCTGTAACTTTTGAATTATTCATAACAACACTAGTATCAGCATAAGATGCAGTAGCGGTTGCAGCAATACTTGGCTTGGAGCCAATATCCAAATCTATTATATCTGGAGTTAATTTCATTGTCGTTGCTTTAATTGTAAATCCCTGCATATCAACATTCTTGATCAAATCAGTACCATCAAAATCAGCCGTCGTTGACGCAACGGTTTTGTCAGAAGCGGGTGTACTTGAATTTGTTACTCCATTGATAGTAATGGTTGCACTGTTTGGATCACCAGATTTCAAGAGATCTTTCAACGTCTTAGTGAAGGCTCCACTTGAAAGATCAGTGGCTCCAATATTTTCAGTAGTACCATCACTATATGCAATTGTGCCACCATTATAAGTCATATTATCCGGTAAATTAATCGTTGCATTGATCCCCTTCCAATCCATCTCACCACTATCACGTTTAACATTATATACAAATCGCATATTGTCTCCGTTATAGACCGAATCATCTGAAGTCGTTAATTCCTTACCAGCCTGTGAATCATCATAAATAGTCGCACTTGCTGAGCCTTCAACCAATGAAGGAATAGATTCGAAAACTACCATGTTACGAGCATACGAAACACCAGTAGTACCAGTGAATCCCCATAGAACTTTCCCAACATCTTTAGAAAATTGCTGCTTTGAATTTTTATAAAACTCACTAGTATCAATATCTATATTAGATCTAGAAACTGGTTCTTTAACTTCCGGGATCGATGAAGAATTTTGTGACTTAACTTTATCGTCAAAAATATAGGATAAATGTCCAATTGTACTACCAGCATCCGGTGGCAAATATGAAACAACCACATGATGCCACATACCATTACTAAGTTTAAGATTATTACTACTTTTATCTGGCGTTTTCACAAGTCCATTGTGTATCATTGAATACCAATAAGTTTGAACATTGGTATATGTTGAGCCAAATATTCCAGGTTTCTCCACTCTAGCAGTAGAATCAGATTGTTGCACATAGGTCCCAGGATCACCAGGATAGTTATATGCTATATGTGAATCCCCATCGCCAACATTAATTAAACTATCAAAACTACTATTACCAACATAACTAGCATCTGTCGCCAAACCGTCCTTAAATAATCCTGCACCAGTATTTAAATTATTAGCAAACGTATCAAACTCTAATGCCCAACTATTCTGAATTCCCTTTGCGGCAATTTCTGATGGGGTCGTGCTACTTTGATAATTGTCATCATCGCCCCATACTCCCATTGTCTGGCCAATAGCCTGTCCACCAGATTTGGTTCTGGCTGCTGCATCAGATCCATAATTCTGTAAAACAAAAGCCAATCCATCAGCCGGAGCATCCGTATGACCCAAATATATCCACATAGATAATGTCTGTCGCTCTTTTAAATTTAAATAATTCAAACTATCTGGATTAGACCAAACGTATCCTTGCTGTTTTTTAGTAGTTCCAGTTACTTGCACAATACTTGTGTTACCGTTTTTATATGTGGTTGTATTGGCTGAATTAGTCGAAACATTCCCTTTCATAAAGTAATCGGAAAAGTTTAATCCAGTCGGAGCATTATCTGTCGGATCATTATATTCATCGACAGCATATACATTTTGGCTGTTATTCAAAAAGATCCCAATTAAAATAACAGTTGAGATTACCCAAATATATCTCAATTTAACATTTTTGTTCATAATGAATCCCTCATTTACCCATCCATTTATGTCACGATATAATAATATATATATCAATAATACATTTAGTAGATGGATAAAATTTATCAACAATAATAATGGATCATTACAAAAAATGATAAAAATCAATTAATTATAAATTTGTTTACAAAAAAAGATAATCATTGAGAAGTCAGTTTTCATCATTCTCTTTAATTATCTCTAAAGTTTCATTTAATTGATTTAATTCTTCAATTCTTTCAGTAAAACTGGTTAAAATCATTTCAGTGATTTTTTTATCTTTTATATTTAAATCCAAATCCAATTGTTGTAATTCGTTTTCAAACCATTTTTGTCTATTCTGAAGTGTATCTGGCATCTCTTGTTTAAGATATCTTTGATAATCAACCAAAAGAGCCATCTGTACAGATTCAGTCATATACCAAAACTGTGAAATTGGAAAAATTGGTAAAACTATCATTTTAGCCTTATCAGCAATTGCTCGATAAGGTGTCATTAATTCATCTAATGAAAAATTTTCGCTCGCACCTTTTTTAAAATCTTTTAAAGGCAGTCCAGTCGTAACAACTAATCCAAATTCTTTACCTTCTAGTGGATAATTTTTATCACCATAGATAAAATTTCTAGTTAAAACTAAATCTTCCCATTTCTTTAACCCACTTGGTGACGAATACCAATACAGTGGAAATTGAAAGATAATTCGGTCTGCTTCAGTTAATAATTTTTGTTCTTTTAAAACATCAATTTTTTCTAATCCTTCAATGTGATGCCATAGGACACCTTTTTTCTTAGATCCTTCATGTAAAAATTGTTGAGTCTGTGAATTATCTATCTCCGGATGAGAAACTATTATTAAAGTTTTCATCATATTCACTTCCAGTTATTCAAATTGTTTATTTACCAATGAGCATAACAAAAAAATGATCGTATTAGTAATAATAAATACTATCAATTTACCTGTGATCTCTTACGAATATGTGAAAGTTAGTTTTAAGTAGACCGCATATAATTAATTGTCACTTGTCGAGCAATGAATAATAATCCTCATTTTTTAAATAACAGTGCACATAACTTTAAGCTTAGATCTATTTTGTCTAGCTATTTGTTATTGGTCTAATGTTGTAACCGTTTAAGTGATATAATCTAGTAAAATATAGACTCATTACTAAAAGGAGGATTATTGTGGAAAAGTATTACATTGTAGATCGTTCTATTTTGCCGGATTCCTTTGATAAAGTCATTCAGGCGCGTAAATTATTGGAGACGGGTAAAGCTTCTAATGTTAGTGACGCTGTTAAGATGGTCAATATTAGTCGTGGAACTTATTATAAGTATAAGGACCTTGTCTTTTTACCTGACGAGAGCACCAGTGATCGTAAAGCTGTATTCTCAATGATCCTAGATCATGAACCCGGAATATTATCTAAAGTTTTGTTGATAATTTCAGAATCAAATGCTAGTGTTCTTACTATCAATCAAGATATTCCCATTCACAATATGGCCAGTGTTTCTATTTCACTAGATATTAGTCATATGACTGGTACCATCAATGATTTAATTGATAAACTCAGGGGTTATGAATTTATCAGTAATGTTCAACTGATTGCTGTGGAATGACTACTTGGGCCAGGCAATGTACATTGCCATAATAACGCCGACAGTTCCAATGAAGTAGCACAATTTGGAGACTGTTCCGCTCTTTATATGACTGCCGGAAATTAAAAGTATTAAACCGACTGAAAATATTATTGCAATAATTAAGAATTCCATAAAACACTCCTTATTATTTACTTGCATTATCCATTGTTATTACTGTAACGAATAAATGTGACGAAAAAGTGAATAACTTGTGTAATTTTATGTCAATAAAAAAAGAGCCCACAAGGGCTCTTTTTTATTCTTAAAATTAGATAACTTCTACAGTAGCTGAAGTTACACCATATGAAGGAATTTGTGCATTTGGCATAGCAACATCCAATTGTTGTGGATTGCTGTAAGCAAATGTTCCTGTATCATTAACTGTTCTGTACAATACTGTACCATCAGCTAAAGTGATTTTAAGTTGTGTTCCTTTAGGAAATACTGAAAGGTTAGCAGCAACACCGCTGTATCCCATATTTGAACCTAAAACAGCTGGATCATAAAAACTGATCTTAAATGTTCCTTGTGAAGTACCTGTTGTACTTGATTGTGTTGTTTGTGTTTGTGTTTGTGTTGCAGTTGTTGCTTGTGTTTGGACTGCTGGTTGTGTTGTATCTGTTGTTGCTTGTGTTGCAGTCTGAGTCTGAGTTTGTGCTTGTGTTGTATCTGTTGTTGCTTGGGCTGTTGGTAATGTGATCGTTTCTCCAGGGAAGATCAAATCAAATCCACCAACTTCTCTACCATTGGCTTGTTCAAGTTCAGCGATTGTTATACCATTTGCGGCTGCAATACTTTTATATGTATCACCTGCTTCAACACTTACATGTGTGCTGTCAATAGTAGTAGCAGCTTGGGCTGTTTTAGCAGTTGCTCCCATTGCTGTTAGTGCCATAGTACTTAATAAAGCGATCGATAATACTTTTTTCATAAATTTAAACATCCTCATTTGTTTATTTAGCTCTTAACGCTACGAGTGATATACTAACAGGCTTATATTACACAAACAGCATTAATAGATTACAATTTTGCAATTTTCTGTAATCTTAGTAACACAACTGAAACATTTGTTCTGTTAGAGCTGCTAAATCAAGGATTATATATCATGATAAATTTATGAAAAAAATGATTTTTTACAAAGAAAGCTCTAAAAAAGGAGTTATTTAAAGAATTTTTTCATTTCTAAGGCCATTTTTACCAATTCTTGTGACTGATTCAGCTGTAGTTTACCCAATGAAAAATTGATTTGATTTATCCTACTCAACTCAAAAAGGTCTTGTAAGGCTTTGGCAGTCAATTGATAATCTTTAAATTTAGCAAAATCAACCTTAATCTCTGGATCATTAAAAATCGGCGGTTGATATGGTTCTTCGATCAACTTATTAAAAAAGCGCTTATCAAAATCATTCCACTCTTCTTGATAAAAATCTTCTACTGTATCAAATAGGTTTTGATCACGAATTGTAAGAAAGGCCGTCATCAAGATCCAACTTAATTTTTGAGATAAATTTAGTTTCTGAGCTAGCGCCGTTGCCAAATAGATCAAACCATTGTCATTTTTTTTCGGATACTTCAAGTCCATCTGATCGATCAGTGAAAAAGCATTATCCAAATAAACACTACCGCAAGTTTTTTCATTCATAAAATCATTCAGTGATTCTTGTTCATAAATATACAACTCACCAACATCAACCAAATCTTCTAAAGAATATTGAGCATCCCCTTTTAATTTAACCAAGACAATGTCATCATTTCGTTTCAAAACATTCAAAAGACTTTTATCATCGGTCTGCCATGGCATAATTAATTTATCCTTTTTCATAACGGAATAATAAATTATTTTAGACATTTGTCTTCTTTTCTAGCTTCTCTTTCTCAAAATGGGCTATATGTTCATCATAATTATCCACTTTTTTTGTTAGGCGTTCATACGTTGCCTGTAGATCACTAAGTTTTTCGGCCATGATTGCCTGTTGATCTAACAAAATTTGCTTTCTTTCAGCAATCGTTGAATCACCTTTTTGAAATAGAGCAACATATTCTGACAGTGACTCGACTGACATACCAGCATTGCGCATGCATTTGGCAAATTCGACCCAGTTATCATCTTCTTGGGTAAAATCGCGATAACCAACTTCATTACGATGAACTGCTGGTATCAGACCTACCTTTTCGTAATATCTTAAGGTATCTGCCGTTAAATCATATTTTTGAGCTACTTCTTTAATATTCATGTATTATCTCCTATGCTCTTGCTAATCCTAAACTTTCATTCATATAAAGTGTTGGTTCATTAATTATTCGACTTGCTAAATCAGCGACACTTCCTCTTGATACAGCATGTCCGACAAATGCTTCACCTTTAAAGGTGATTTGATAGTTAATATCCGGATCATCATCAAACCAGCCCGGTCGTAAAAGCGTATATTCAATATCAGAATCTTCTATTATATCTGCCGCTTTTCTATACGGAACCAAAACATTAGGAATATCATCACTGTACCCATTTGAGCTAACTTCGTTATAGATTCCCATCGAAGTTACAAAAACAAGTCGGCCTACTTTATTTTGATCCATAGCTTCAACAACTTTTTGAGCTATTTCTGGCAATTGATTATTCACAGCTACAAAAACAACATCCTGATCCTCAACTACTTTATTTAAATCATTAATATTATTAGCATCACCTGCTACTGCCGTTTCTCTATTATCATCAATTTCACCGAGACGTTCTATATTTCTAACGAATAAGGTCAAATGACTATCATCAGTCTCTAGCAGTTTTTGACGAACCAATGACCCAATGGAACCACTTGCACCAATTATTAAAACATTTTCCATTTAAATCACCTCTCTATTTGTATAATAATATAAACCTTAAAGCGTACTCTAAGGCAAGTATTTTAATTATTTTTATAAATATAATTGCATTTCTAGTGACTCAAGGGTCTAATATAGATGATATAAGGAGGATTATTATGAAATCTATCGTAATTTACTTTTCACAATCAGGTACTACTGAGGCCGCAGCAAAAAAAATTGCTGCTAAAACAGACTCTTCAATAATGAAAATAACTACAAAAAATGACTATCCAGATAATTTTGATGACCTAGTTGCTAAGGCCAAAGAACAGATCGATAATAATGAACATCCTGAAATCAGTGAGGATCTCAATCTGACTGATTATCAGACGATTTATTTAGGATTCCCCATTTGGTATCAACAACCACCAATGATCGTTCATACTTTCTTTGATAAATTCGATCTGAACGGCAAATCCGTTGTTCCATTTATTACTAGTGCTAGCAATGAATTCTCCGTATGCGAACCATATCTAAATAATATGAAGACGGATGCCATTTTAAAAGATGGCTTTAGAGCTAACGCTGATCCAGAAATAGAAAAAGGTTTAAATTAATATCAATTGTCTGTCGAAAATTCGACAGATTTTTTTTATCTCATTTTTGAATAAATATTTTTATTAAAATTGTTTAAACAAATAATGGCAGAGCAGTTATAATATATTTAGAACGAATATGTTTAAACATATTCTTCGTGGAATTCAAATTTTATGAATTGGGAGAATATTATTATGCTGCCATTATACCTAACAGTTACTGATAAATATTTAAAGTATTCATACAAAGATATTGATAGAAACGAAACTGTCAACAGAATATACAATTTAAATCTTGCATTGGACCTCGATGCAAATTTTAGTAACTTCAAATCAAAAGTGCCGGAATTTTTTGATGTTGTCGTCATCATGAACCCGATTGATATTGAAATTAGAGATACTATCGTCAGTTGTGCTAATCGTCCAATCGATATCAGTCTCTATATGGAAAACCTTTTTCACGTACCAACAGTCGGTATCAATAATGTAAAGAGATATGGCTTGCAAAAGGCCACTGCTAACGAAAAAGATTATGCTGGCTGGCACCTAGATTACTTTGGAACTTATGAAGGTAAGAAAGAATACGGTCAAGAATCTCTATTAACAATTGGAAATGGTTTCTTTGGTGTTCGTGGAACTTACTTGGAGGCACGTGCCAATGACAATAACTATCCTGGTACTTATGTTGCTGGGGTTTATAATCAACTGTCTACCTTCATTAATAACCAAGATATAGCTAATGAAGATTTGGTAAATTTGCCAAATGCTCAATATACGACCTTCAGTATTGATGATGGAGATTTCTTTGAGCTCAAAGAGAGCGATATTGAAATGGTTTATAGAACACTGAATATGAAAAATGGAATTTTTTCTACAATTATGTATATTTCCTTACAAAATGGGAAAAAATTAAAAGTTACAACAAAAAAAGTGGCACACACGCACCACTTTCATAGTTATTCATTACAATACACTGTTCAACCGTTGAATTTCTCTGGAAAGATCAAAATTTATACCGAGATCGATGGAGCCATCTCTAACAAAAATGTTAAAAGATATCGTACTCTAGATCATCATCATTTGAGAATAGATAAAACCGAAGTTTCTGATAACTTCGCCTTACTTTTAGCACACACAAGAAACTCACACGTTAATATTGCAATTAGCTCTATTGTCTCTTCACCAAACGAAGTTGAACCTAAGATTCATTCTGACAAATCACAAGAAAAAATCGGTCAATATATGACCTTTGATGCCAAAGAAAATGAATCTTATACATTGGAAAAAACAGTTAGTATTTATACATCCCTTGAAACAAAGGGTGATTTAATAGAAGTTTTGAAGGCCAATACCTATCATCATAACTTTTCTGATATTATCAAAAATTGTACAGGTGCTTGGAAAGAAATCTGGGATGATGAATACTTGGAAATTGATGGCGATATAACTTCTCAAAAATTGTTACGTATGAATGCCTATCATTTAACGATCACTGCTCATCAAAATGTCAATCGACACCTTGATGTATCTGTTGGTTCTAGAGGACTACACGGTGAAGCATATCGTGGACATATTTTTTGGGATGAACTGTTTATTTTACCGTACTACAACATTCATTATCCAAAACTAGTTAAATCACTGCTAATGTATCGTTACAATCGACTCGATGCCGCTAAAAAGTATGCACAAGAAAGTGGCTACACTGGAGCAATGTATCCTTGGCAAAGTGCCATGTATGGTGACGAACAATCACAATCGATTCATTTAAACCCTATTACTAACCACTGGGAACCAGATAACTCTCGAAAACAACATCATGTGTCTTTGGCAATTGCCTATAATGTTTGGAATTACTACAATATGTCAAATGATGAGGATTTTTTACAAGAGTATGGTTTGGAAATGTTATTGAATATTGCTAAATTTTGGATCAGCTTAGCCTCATACGACAAAGATACTAAAAAATACAATATCGACGATGTGATGGGACCAGACGAATTTCACGAAGGTTATCCTGGTGCTAAAACGGGTGGTCTAAAAAATAATTCTTATACAAATATTATGACCAGTTGGCTTTTCAAAAAAATCGAACAAATAGTTAACCGTGAATCATCTGAGACTCTTCGTGAAAATTTCAGTAGAGCACACTTTACAGATGAAGATATCGAAAAAATGCACGATATCAGATGTAATCTAAAGCTTGAATATAATGAGAATGAATTGCTCGGCCAATTTGAAGGGTATTTTAACCTTAAATTGATTAATTTCGACTTCTATCGTCGTCAGTACGGAAATATTGAACGAATGGATCGTATTTTAAAAGCTGAGGGAGATTCTCCTGATAATTATCAAGTCGCAAAACAGGCCGATGCTCTGATGCCACTATATAATTTAAGACTTGATACTTTTCTAGAAATAATGGACGATCTCGGTTACCCAGTTAAAGATCGTGATAAATTTATTGAGAATAACATTCGTTTCTACCTTAGTAGGACTACTCATGGATCTAGTTTATCCAGAATCGTTTATTCTATGCTAGCTTTAAAAGTTGATGATCTAGATTTAGCCTGGAAATTATTTGATGACTCACTAACAAGTGACTATTATGATATTCAAGGTGGAACAACCGCTGAAGGAATCCATTTAGGCGTCATGGGAGCAACTCTTAATGTAGTTATCTCCTATTTTGCCGGTGTAGATTATCGCGGGCATGAACTAGAGATCGACCCTAAAGTTCCTGAAATTTGGAATAGTATTAAATTTAATATGAATTTCAAAAATGTTCACTACTACTTTGAAGTTGATCACGAAAAAATAAAGATCAAAACAGATAAAGATACTCAAGTTTTATTTAAACAACAACAAGTGCCTATTAAGGCTCATCAAGAACATGTTATCAACTATTCAAAAGTAATCGTACAGCCATAAAAAAACGCGGATATTAATTTATCCGCGTTTTTGTGTCCAATCCCAACAATCTGCAACAAATAATACTAAGTCAACCACAATTAAATCCGAAAACAATTCCATCTATGCCTGAATTTCTCCTCGTAAATTATCCAATTTTTCTAGCTGATTTTCCAATAAATGAATTTTACTTAACTTATCGTTTCTTTGTTTCTGAATAATGACCAGCAACATCGAATTAGCAGAATTATCCTCTGCAACTAGTATCCTCATATAATTTCTAATTGTTTCATTGTCAAAACCAATATCATGTAACGTCATTATCATGCTTAGTCGATCAATATCCTGTTCATCATACTTCCAATCGCCCATTATTACCTTAACTGAATCACACAATTGCCACTTTTCATACTCAAGTAACATACTAATTGGAATACCATATTTTTTGTTTACTTCTTGCTTGTTCATAAAACTATCCTCCAAAATACTTAACAACTTGTATTATGAATAGCATTAATATATATGTCTAATACCTATTTAAAATAAAACTACATGCTTTTTAGGTATTTTTTGATAAATTCAATAAATGATTTAGTAGTTTTAGAAAATATCTGTCCCGACTGCCAAGCTAATACACTGTTTAAAGTTGGAGACTCTTTTAAAGGTATAAACTTTATTCCATCATATTCATTATCTAATTTTAAACCTATAGCTATACCAACATCATTTCGTACAAGTTTTGTGCTGTTATAAATTAAATTATATTTGGAAACAATCTTGATATCCCCCATATCAACATTTAACCAGTTTAATATCTCATGATTTATATCATGTCTTACTGGTAAAATAAGCGGAAAACTTTTGATATCATCAGCGGTAACTAAACTATTCTTTGCTAATTGAGAGTCATCTTTAACTAAGATGCCCCATTTTTCTTCAACATTCATTCTTACAAAATCATATTTTTCAATTTGAACTGGTTCCATCAACAAACCCAGTTCTAATAATCCCTGACTCATTAAATCTTTGATGCTCTCTGAATTACCACTAAAAATATTAAATGAGACATCAGGATGTAACTCTTGAAATGACTTGATCATCTTGGATAAAGTGTCGACACTTCTTAACTCACCAGAACCAATTGCAATTTCACCCGATAATTCTTCATTACTGTGTGAAACTTCATTTTTAGTTTTTTCAGACAAACTGATAATTTCCTGGGCTCGTCTTCTCAATAATAATCCGTCATTAGTTAAAGTTACCTTGTGTTTATTTCTTTCAAATAATTTGACACCAAGTTCCTCTTCCAACTGCTTGAGTTGTCTGGATAAAGTTGGTTGAGTAATATTTAATTTGGCCGCGGCTCGCGTTATATTTTCTTCACGGGCAACTGCTATAAAGTATCGTAAAACTCTAATTTCCATTGTTGTCCTCCAATTATGGTCATGCTAACTAGTTAATTGATAATTAATGCTTAAAAAGCATTTTTAACGATTTATTATAAGTATTGTACAACTTCTGGTCTATAACCTAATATGAACTCATAAAAAAAACAGAGAGAAAATCAAATGAATAATAGCAATTCACCAAAAGTAGCATTGGGAACATGGGCTTGGGGATCAGAGGATGTCTTCGGTGATACATTGACAACATCAGACTTAAAACCGGTTGTTGATTCAGCAATGGAAGCTGGACTAAATCTTTGGGACACGGCCACTGCGTACGGAATGGGTATTTCTGAATCGATCGTTGGTGACTTACTAAAGAATTACAAACGTGAAGATTATCTAATTTCAACAAAATTTACTCCACAAATGGCTGATGGTAGCGAACATGCAGTGGCAAATATGCTTGAAGCTAGTCTTAAACGGTTACATACAAATTATGTTGATATTTATTGGATTCATAATCCAGCTAATGTTGAGCTTTGGACGCCACAATTAATTCCCTTGGTTAAGAGTGGCAAAGTTAAGCGTGTTGGTGTGTCAAATCATAATTTAGATGAAATCAAACTGGCTAACAGTATTCTTCAAAAAGAAGGTATCAGTATTTCTGCCGTCCAAAACCACTTTAGTTTACTTTATCGTTCATCTGAAAAAGCTGGGATCATCGATTATTGTAACGAAAATAATATCGATTTCTTTTCTTATATGGTTTTGGAACAAGGAGCATTAAGTGGCAGATATAATACCAAAAATCCACTACCTGAAGGTAGTACTAGAGCCGATAAGTATAACAAAATGCTGCCAGAACTTGAAGCTTTAGTAAAGGGACTGTCAGATCTAGGCAACAAATATAATGCTTCAGTCGCACAAATTGCTGAGGCTTGGGCCATAAATAAGAATACTTTACCTATTATTGGTGTAACTAAACAGAAATACATTGCTGAAACTAAAAAATCTACTTCAATCATATTAGCAGACGACGAAATCACGATGCTTGAATCGTTGGCCGATGCAACTAATGTTGAAACCAAAGGATCGTGGGAAAACCACATGAACTAAAAAAAGGAATATAAGTCAAAAATCTTAATTGTTGGAACACACGGACAAACCACTGGAATTGCTACTGACCGATTATTTTCAGAAACAGATAAATTTTTAGTATTATTTCAAAAAAATAGTACTCATCCTAATCAATATAATAGTAAAAGGGACGAGTTACTTGATGGTGATAAACCAGAATGGATCTAATAAAATGACAAAAATTGATGTATTTGCTCATGTTTTACCCAAAGATTTTTACAGTCATATGCAAAAAATTGATGATAATTTATTGGTAAAAAATCCTTATTTACAAAATGACGTTTTGACGAATATAAGAAAAAGAAAAACTGGACTGAATTCCGACGTAAAACAAATTATTTCAAATGTTAACTTAAATCCCGAGGACTATTCCGATGCAAAAACATCTACAAACTTATGTCGTCTAGCAAATAATGAGCTTATTTCGATGGTACAGGATAACGATATTTTTGTATACGCAGTGGCCATGTTACCAATGAACTCAATTTCTGAATCATTGAAAATAATTGAAGATCAAGTCGCAAAAAATAGTGAATTGATTGGTGTTCAATTATTTACTAGAGCCTTAAATAAACCAATCACATCAGACGAATACGAACCAATTTTTGCCAAATTAAGTAAACTAAACATCCCTGTTTGGCTCCATCCTGTTTTCGATGAAACACGTAATGATAACAATATTGTTTTCAGTTGGGAATATGAGCTAACTCAAGTAATGTATGATTTTGTAAAAAAGGGATTTTTTCAAAGATATCCTAATTTAAAAATTATTGTCCATCATGCAGGTGCTATGGTTTCATTTTTCTCACAACGAATCAAATATATTATGTCACCGACAGAATACAATGATTTTAAAAAATTCTATGTCGATACGGCAATATTGGGAAATTCTAAGGCACTAGATCTAGCCGTTGATTTCTTTGGGGATGATCATGTATTGTTTGGAACTGATGCTCCCTTTGGAATCATGCCCTACGGAGCCACAAATGAGATCATCACAGCCATCGATGCCATGAATATTTCTGATACCCAAAGAAACATGATCTTTCATGATAATTTTCAAAATATAATTAATAGAAATGACGGTATAAATTAATGAAGTACACAAAATTTGGTAATACAGGCCTAGATATTTCGAGAATTTGTTTAGGTACAATGGGATTTGGTAATGCTTCTACTGTTATGTTCCCATGGGCAATTGACGAAGCAAAGAGTTCTGAAGTTATCAAAAATGCTCTGGATCTAGGTATCAACTTTTTCGATACGGCAAATATCTATTCCCACGGTGACAGTGAGAAATTCGTTGGAAATGCTTTAAAAAAATATGCTGATAGAGATGAAATAGTTTTAGCAACCAAAGTATTCTTTAGTCCTGAACAAAAGCCCAATTATGCCGGACTATCACGCAAATCTATCATGTCTCAAATTGATCAAAGTTTAACTAGACTTAAAACTGACTATGTTGACCTTTATATAATTCATCGGTGGGATTACAACACACCAATTGAAGAAACAATGGAAGCCTTACATGACGTTGTTAAATCTGGTAAGGCAAGATATATCGGTGCCTCGGCCATGTTTGCTTGGCAATTTGAACAAGCTCAGGATGTTGCCAAAGAACATGGTTGGACTGAATTTGTCTCAATGCAAAATCACTTAAATCTACTATATAGAGAAGAAGAGCGTGAAATGATGCCATTTTGCGAGGAAAAGAATATTGCCGTGACACCATATAGTCCCTTAGCCTCTGGTCGACTAACTAGAGATTGGTCTGCCAATACAAAACGTTTTGAAACTGATAAAGTTGCGCGTTCCAAGTACGACTCTACCGAAAGTCAGGACGAACCAATTGTTCAAAGAGTTGGTAAAATTGCTGATAAATACGGAATAAAACGCGCTCAAGTGGCATTGGCCTGGCTACTACAGAAACCACAGATTGCCGCTCCGATTGTGGGTGCAACTAAAAAATCTCATCTAATTGATGCGGTTGATTCCTTAGACTTAGTCTTGAGCAAAGATGACATTAACTTTCTTGAAGAACCATACCTACCACATAGTTTGGTTGGCCCTTTTACAAAGAGTGATGCTAACGACTACAAAAGATAAAAGACAGTGACAATAAAATGTATAATGCCTGTGACGTAGACATAGCATAAATATAACTTTTCCACTTAACCCAAATAGACACCGTAATCCAAAATTGGATCACGGTGTCTATTTAAGTTAATACTAAAAAGTTGATCATGTTTTGTATCCTAGACGCTATCCGTTAAACCCCATTCAACAGTTCCCGTATAAGTACCTGAAACACTTCTTGAATTGAGATCAAGTAAAACACCTTGATCAGGAGTCCAATTTCCAGCAACATCAGTTATATCATGTCCATGCTCATCAACAACTGGATCACTCTGAATATCTGTTGGTGTACTTAAATCATGTGTAACACCATCTTTGGAAACAAACACTATATTTCCATCAAGGGTAGTTGCATTAGCGGTACCAGAATCTTTAATCATCTTTCCAGCCTTAGCAGTCAATGTCCATGGTGTCATGACACTATCAACCTTCAAATTCCAAGAACCATCACGCTTTACACGACGAGGATTGTTACTTGCATGAACGGGTTGGAACATATAGTCACTATTTTCAATCGTAGCCGTCTTATCAGTAACATTTACAGAATAATTAAGTGTATTCGACTTACGACCATATGGATCGGTAAAATATGTTGAAATATTATAAGAACCATGTTTCTGCTCAGTTATACCGTTAGCAGTTGAATCCGCAGTAAATGCCTGTGTTATAGGTGTTGCTACGGGATCATTACCGCTATAACTCTTCACATATTGATTATCATTTGCATTAATATTCCAAGTCAATTTACTTGGTGTTACTAAATAACTTCCAGGGTAGCCCACTTTAGCAGTCATATCGATTGGATCATCTTGAATAATACTAAATTCTGATTGATCAGTGGTTAGAGTAGGTGTTATATCAGGCACATTAACGATAACATCTTTCGATGTAGATTTATGTCCACCACTATCAGTAATATTGATTGTTACAGTATTCTTCCCTACTTTAAGTCCAGTTGTACCAGTGTACTTATCAAGCGAAATTGTAGGATCTTTATCATATGCGTAAGGTTTCAAATTAAAGGCATACTTACCATCATTAGCCTGTTTATACGTTACTGGATCTTGCTTATTTCCATCGGCCGTAGTAATAGTGTATGAAATCGTTGAATCTCCACCTTCATCCGCAGTTGTTGTATTATCCGAATGTAGATATGTTCCTGAAATAATCTGCGGTTCATTATCGTTTACCGTTATATTTGAGTTATCAGGAGTAATCACAACTGTTTTATTGGTTACTTTGACATTATAAACTAACTCATTAGAAATCAATGTATCATAACTTCCATCAGGGTTTTTAAAATTCTCATTTATGACATGAATTCTGATGGTATGATCACCTTCAGAAAGTTCTCCTTTAGTTGCATCAGTTCCAGCCATAATTGGAATACTAAATCCATTTCCAGTACTGGTATCCTGACTCAACTTTGCATCTCCATTATCAATAGTCGTACTTATATACATATTAGATTTTACAATAGGATCTTTACTCTTAAGTGAAATATCACCTGTGATATTTGTTGACTCACCTAATTTTAGTTCTGAACTTAACGGTGATGTCGCTGTAATAATCAATGTATCTGCGGGATTAACAATGTCAAAAGCAGTAGAGTCAGCATTTGCCTTATAATTGTCACTTTCGAAACTGGTTGTGGTGGAAGGAACAGTCAGCTTAGTACTGGAACTTGTGTCAGCTAGATCATTTGCAGTCGCATTTAATTCAACTCGTGCATATTCCCAATTACTGCCACTGGGATCACCAATTCCGTTATCCATGTTACAAGTCAAAACTCCATTATCCAAATCAGAAGACGGTATATCTATCTCACTTGTTTTAGTAGATCCATCAGCTGCGGCCTTACTTGTATAATAAATCTTACCAATATTACCACTACCATCAGTTTTGACGGTTACATTATCCGGAACATTAATAGTTTCCTTCAACCCAGTAGCAGGCTCTTCACCGTCTTGATAGTGGAACATGTAGTTAAGCCCAAGTTCATCCTTAGGATGCACAGTACTTGCTAAGGACAAACCAAGTGATTCATCATCTAACAAATTATCGTTTTGATTAGATTGCTTAGGATCATATGTTCCTGTGTTGGTTGGTTTAATTCTAGACTTGGTTGTTTTATCAACCGTATATGCATTAACTTCGGCATTAACTAGTGAAGGCATAGTTTCAAATATTACTGCACTGTTAGTACTAGCACCTTTTCCAGTTGCCGCAGTAAATCCATATCTAAGTTTTTTACTACTCATAGTGCCAAAAGCCGACATATCCAATGTAAGAGTTACATCCGTTATTGGTTTAGCACCTTTTCCAGTTACGGGATCTTTATCGCCAACTTTATAAGTCAAAGTGGCATTATTGCTCCCCTCATCAGCTGGTGTATATTGAATCGTAATATGTCTCCATGAATCTTTAGGATTAGTACTATTTGATAATTCCTTTTGTAGATAAACATTAGCTCCATTTTCATCTAAATTATCCGTTCCAAGATTATGGATCATGCCCGCAATGGATTTACCGGTATTAAGGAATCCAAGTGATGCAGGCGGATTGGGACTTAATTGAACGTACGTTTTATCTCTGGCAGGATAATTCCAGGCAATATGTGAACGCTGAAAATCATCTCCTTGGTAAAGAAAGTTATTATTACTAGTTTGATAATTATATGCCAAATAATCAAACGCATTCGTTGGATCTGGTAAGTATTGAGGAGCGTTGTTATTACTTATCCAATCTGAATACTTAACCGGTGTTGTCCCATTAAAATGATTAGTATAAGTATCAAATTCAATTGCAAAACTATTTTGTATAGCCTGTTCTGCCAAGGTTGGTACTCCACCTATTTCAGGTTTTACTGTTGCCGCTAACTTATTACTATCTGAACCCCAAACTCCAAGTGTCTCTCCAGAATTAGGTGTTCCCTTAATATTTGAAATAGCGTCTGTCCCACCATTTTGAAGAACAAAAGCCATTCCATCTGGAACACCATAACGACCAGTTTCACTACCAAAATACATCCACATAGATAGTGTTTGCTTTTTTTGAATATTTAAATAGTTTTTATCGTTATTACTCCAAACTGCACTAGTTTGTGCAGAGCCACTATTAGCATTATTAGTTAACTCAACATAATCCGTCTTATCGTTAGATACAACTTTAGCCTTATTACCGGTAAACGTACCTGAACTAAAATATTTACTTAATGAAAGGCCCTTAACCGGTGGATCATTTATAACATCAGAGTCACCGTAAGCCTCAACAATAGTAGATGTTCTTTGCAAGATACCAAAAAAAGCTACGATAGATACAAACGTAAAAATTAAACCCTTAACTATCTTTTTCGTCTGCATTGAATATCCCTCCCCCAGGAATCTATTTGTATAAACATATCAATATACTTATTATGCCACATTGATAATACATTTGTGTACCAATATATGTAAGCACTTTTATTGTAATATAAAAAAATTGATTAAATCGCCTAAAAATAATTTTAAATAGATACATTAAAAGACTTCAAATTTACCAAAAGAGACATATAGTTTTAAAATTGTCTAAATCAGTTAAAGAGGGGGTCAACTCATTGACAGATCTAACCAAGGGAAATCCTTCCAAAATTATTTTCCTATATACAATTCCATTACTCTTAGGTAATTTTTTTCAGCAATTCTATAGTTTCATAGATACATTAATCGTCGGTAAAACTATTGGAGTCAATGCTTTGGCTAGTGTCGGTGCAACTGGCGGCCTGACTTTTTTAGTAATTGGATTTGCTCAAGGTATCACTAGTGGTCTAACTATTCTGACAGCACAAAAATACGGTGCCAACGACATACCCGGTGTCACTAAAAGTTTTGCCTCAGGAATTATTATTTCAATTGCCATAACAGTTATTTTTACTACAATTGCGGTGATCATTGCCTATCCGTTACTAGTCATCATGCAAACACCGAAAGTATTAATCCACGATTCATTTATTTTCTTGGAGATTATTTTTGCTGGAATATTTTCATTTATCGGATTTGACTTCTTAGGAAACACTATGAGAGCACTGGGAAATTCACAGGTTCCACTATTCTTCTTGATCGTTAGTACAATTTTAAATATCGTTCTAGAATTATTCTTTATTCTCTACTTACATATGGGAGTTTCTGGGGCTGGATTGGCAACTGTAAGTGCTCAGACAATTACCTTTGTTATCCTCTACTTTTATATAAGAAGAAAAGTTCCATTCTTGATCCTAACAAGGCATGATTTTGTAATAGATTGGCACGAAATAAGAGAATTATTGAACGTAAGCTTACCAATGGGATTCCAGTCTTCCATAATCGCCATTGGTTCAATAATTCTACAATTCATGTTAAACACTCTTGGTGCCAATGCCGTTGCTGCGTATACCGTTGCTGGGCGTGTTGAGCAAATTGCTACCTTACCTGCATTGAGCTTTGGTATTTCATTAGTTAACTACACTGCCCAAAATCTAGGCGCTAAGAAATACCATCGAATCCTTAGAGGAGTCAAATCAGGTATTTTATTATCTGTCATTACAAGTTTAGTTATCGGACTGTTATTAGTATTCTTTGGTCGTACCGTTTCTCACCTATTTATGAATGGTAGCGAGACATACGTTTTGAATCTAATTCAAATTTATTATTACTTTAATGGAACAATGTACTTTTTATTATCTATTTTGTTTATTGTTAGATATACACTACAAGGATTGGGTAATCAAAAGGCGCCAACAATTGCTGGTATCGCTGAATTAATTATGAGAGTTTTCGCCAGTGTGGTTTTAATAAATCTATTTGGATTTTATGGCGCGGCATTAGCTAATCCACTGGCATGGCTGGGTTCTTGTTTGGTATTAATTGGAACTTGGCGAATTGAAATGAGAAAATTACGAACATTACAGAATGATCAAAAAATAGAATGATCAAAAATGGCCAACTTTCGAGCATTACGGCAAAGAGACACTGCAATCCAAATTGGATTGTAGTGTCTCTTTTTTAAATCAAAATTTATATTTTGCCACACGTTTATGGAACCATCTTTGTTTTTGATTCACACATAATAGCGAATTATTACGCTAAGAATTTAGCAGATTCATGAATAGCATCTTCCGTTGCGGCAGCCTTACCGATCAGGTTCAGGTAGGCATGTCCCATACCTCCGTAACGAACATATTTAGCATCGCATCCTGCCATACCCAACTTTGTAAGAAAAGCTTCATCCTGTAACCTGAATGGATCAAATTCTCCAGTCATCACAAGTACCTTTTTAAAAATTGTTGGATCAGCATACAATGGTGATACTACTGGTGAACGATAGTTTACATGCCCTTCTGGCATATAAAGTTCAGTCATTTTTGTATCTAGCTGTTTGAATAGCTTATAACTGCTATGTAAGATATTTCTTTGTTCATCTACAATAGGGATCTTACTATCATCCCAGAGCGATCCTTCAAGGTCTGATCCATGTACAACGGTTGGATAGAATAAAACTTGACTATCTACATCATAAATTCCCATATAGTGACTCATTTCGCTAACTCCTAAAGCCATAGAAGCACCCGCCGAATCACCGGCAATTGTAATTTCTGTTTTTGATTTTGCAACCATTTTTAAAACCGATAGGCAGTCCATTAAACCCAAAGGATAGGGATTTTCTGGTGCCAAACGATAGTCAACACTATAAATTACACCGTCATATTGACTGGCTAATAATTTTAATGGAACCAGCGGATCCGCTGGACTTCCACCATAATAGGCTCCACCGTGAATATATATCAATGCCTTATGTTTGTCGATATTCTCTGGACGATAAATTCGATAATAACGAACACTTTGATCTAATTCATCCATATACTTAGGCTCAACATTAATTTCATTTGAACTTATATCAGTGATTCCTTCAGCAACTGTCCCTGCACGTAAGGTATCGAGATTATTTGATAAAATAGGGTCATCCCCTAGTTCTTTTAAAAGCTCAAATGTATGTGGTTCATAGGAATGAACGTCAACACGATCCTTCACGACCATCTTTACACGTTCCAGTCTAGGTACATCAGATGCTTCAATTTGTTTTAAACGGCTTAATTCAGTATCATAATCATTTTTTAACATCATATCCATCTCCTAGGCCTCCTTTAACTTAGAATTTTCAGTGTTCTTTTCGGAGACTCCGATCTTATTCTCATTCAAGGTATACATTTGAAGAATCACGATGATAACTATTGCTAAAAGAATTGGTAACCAAACAAAATTAATATTGATAGCGGTTAAGGCTTTAGCTGATTGAACCTTATTACTTGCGGCAAATCCACCCCATGTTAAGATCCAACCGGATAGGGCACCACCTAGACCCATACCAATTTTGGCACCAACAACTGGAACTGATGATAGAAAGCCGGGTTCTTCAATTCTTAAATGTACTCTCGCATATTCAACTGTATCGGCAATCATAACAAATGCTAAAGTAAACACTGAGCCCATGGCAATCATACCGATGATATTACCGGCAAATAGTAGGATTAAATTACCCGTTTTCTCACCAAGTGGCATTAAAATTGATCCGATAACGAAAAGTACTAGTGAAGCATCCATCAAATTACGATTTTTAAATTTCTTAGTAAGTAATGGTACAAGTAAATTTCCAGGAACGGCGAAAATTGTCATACCTAGGAATAATCCAACAATATCTGCACGTTTGTATACATAGTTAATGTAGAAAACACCTGAGGCCATTCTAACAACCCAAAATGTTTGAACAGCGATAAAACTGATCGTCAAAACAACCCATGGCTTATTCTTAAAGGCACCCTTAAAGGATTCTTTAACTGACAAATGGCCTTTAATATCTACATCATTTTTCTCTTCTTCGATTGGACGTTCTTTAAGATTCAAGAAAGCCAAGAAGAAGCATCCAGCAATAATAATTCCGACGATAGCGCCCCAGATTGTAAATCCAAGCCGTTGATCCTTACCACCAAAGAAACTAACCATTGGCAATGTGATAGCACCAATAATGGCAGTACCTGTATTTGTCATAACCATTCTGGCGGATGCCAGGTTAGCACGCTCATCAGCATCATCTGTCAAAATAGGTAAAATGGCTGTAATAGGTGTATTAGAACCAGAATAAATTAAACTGAACAATGTATATATGACACTGATCCAAATCATTTCAATGATCTTATTGCCACCAAAACTTGGATTAAAGAATAATAAGAATGACAGTATTCCTAACGGAACACCAAACCAGAGAAAGTATGGTCTTGCTTTACCATATTTAGAATGAGTATGATCAATCAAAAATCCGAAGAACATTCCATCAAAAGCATCAATGAATCTAACACAGAGGAATAGTGTCCCTACAAATGCAGCTGAAATATCCAACACTGTCGTATAGTAAAACAAGAGGTAAAGTCCAACCATCTGCCAGATAAGATTTCCAGCCATATCGGTTGTACCGTAAAACACACGTTGTTTCCATAACTGTAACTTAGTCATTAGGTTTTCCCCCTTATATTAATTCTAGTACGCACGTATCGAATTATTTATAAGTATTTATTACAAGTTCATTATATATAGTTGTTTAAACATATGCAAAGTATTTTTTATAAATTTATTTTTTCAAATTTGACTTGTTCTTACTCTAAGAAAGCGTTTACCGATAATCCCCTAAATAAAAAAAAGAAAGGGCTTGCCGATTGGCAAGCCCTTTGTACCTGTTTTAATATTTTTCATAAGAAATGCTCCTAAGTTTTTTTATTTTAAATTCATCATGGTTAAATTATTTTCTATGTTATATTCACCTCGCATAATCAAGTACGTTCGTTCCTGTATTTGACTATGTATAAATAATAACCAATAAATTTGAACAAACCTTTGCTGTTTTACGATGAAAGAACAAAGATTGTGTGAAGAAAATGTGTATGCGGTTCACTAACACCTACGGATACAAAAAATCCTCAAAATTTGAATTCACATCCAAATCCTGAGGATCAATTTATACTCCCACACTTATATGTGGCAAAATAAAGCCTTATTTATTATCCGCTGAATAAGCTAATTTTTCTAATTTATCAAACGAATCAGTCAACTTTTTAAATTTAGCACGTGAACCATCAACAGCAAATTGTCCAAGTGGCAAGTGCTCTGGCATATCTCCACTAGTTGCTTGATCATAAATTATTTGAGCAGCAATCTTAGGATCACCAGGAGCCTGTTCGGAGTTTTGATCATTGGCAGAAATCATATCATTATATCCAGAATAGTCGCCTTCTTTAGGCACAACTTTCTTAGAAGATCTACCAGACCAGTCGGTTCTAAATCCACTAGGTTCAACCAAACTGACTTTGATACCAAGGCCAGAAACCTCTTGATTCAAGGCCTCTGAATAACCTTCAACAGCAAACTTAGTTGCACTATAAAATCCCATTGTTGGCATTGTAACAAGTCCTAAAGCTGATGAAAAATTAATAATTCTTCCAGATTTTTGATTACGCATCAATGGAAGTACAGCTTTTGTCATATCGGCAAGGCCAAAGACATTGACATCAAACATATATCTAACATCATTCTCATTACTATCTTCGATAGTAGCAAAATATCCTAAACCAGCATTATTGATCAAAACGTCAATCGTTGAAAATTTATCTTCAACAGATTTCACGGCCGCAGCTACCTGATCCTTTTTGGTAACATCAAGTGTTGCCTTCAAAATTTGCCCGTGATCATATTGATTCAAATAATCCAATTGTTCAGTATGACGGGCAGTGGCTACCAAATTTACGTCGCCCTTTTGGGCTAAAAGTGTTGCCAATTCTTTTCCAAAACCGGATGAAGTTCCGGTAATAAACCAAGTTTTTACCATATTAAATTTCCTTATTTAATTTATTCATAATATTGGGTTGAAACCAAAAACTATTTAATAATCTTTTCAGGCATCTTCTGTTCCAAAAATGCTAGAGCACCATTACTGATCATCAACTCATCAGTATCAAATAATGACAATGTATGACGAACTGAATCATCATGTCCAGATAATATTTTACCAACAAAATGGGGATCAAGTAACATTTGACCACCGACAGCAATCAATTCACCACTATTTAAAATAGCCTCAGAATCTTCTTTAGTTGTAACGCCACCAACACCAATTAATGGCATACGACCATTGATCCTATCGTGAACATATTCAAGAATGGTCTTATTCTTGTAACTATCGCTAACAGATACACGTTTATAATCATTTTCTGATAGATGCAAATAATCTAATGGCTTATCAGCTAATTTATCAACTAAAAACATTGTGTCTTCAATGCTAATACCAGGGTTCTCATATTCTTCCGGTGACAAACGATATCCAACGATAAAGTTCTTTACTCCAGATTCATCAACTACTTTGGTGACACCATCGACCAAATCATTAATAAACTTGTAACGTTTATCAAGATTTCCACCCCATTGATCTGTCCTACGATTTGAATGTGGTGAGAAGAACTGTTGAATGATGTAAGTATTAGCACCATGAAGTTCTACTCCGTCAAAACCGGCTTCGATGGCACGTTTAGTCGCCTTCTTGAAGTTCTCGATCAACTCTGTAATTTCAGAATTTTCCATTGCTCTTGGAGTTTCCGCATTATCACGCTCGGCTGCAATGGCACTAGCGGATACTGGTTGAGTCCCATGAAGTACACCAGAATCGGTCATTCTTCCAGCGTGGAAGATTTGCAAAATTGCTTTTGTTCCGTTCTTTTTGATACCTGCGGCTAATTTAGCAAGTCCAGGAATGAATTTATCATCGGCCACACTCAACTCACCATCCCAACCTTTACCATTATCTTGAACATTGGCGGCACCAGTGATTACAGCACCGATCTCACCACTTCTTAAAGCATAATAATTTACTTCATCATTTGTTACAGTTCCATCAAAAAAGCTCATTTTTGTAGTCATTGGTGACATCATGAAGCGATTTTTTAAAGTTAAACCACGTTTGAATGTCAAAGTTTCATTTGATTTAATCATTTAAATACTCCTCTTAAGTAATATTTTAAATAAGTTGCATGCGCGTGCATATAATAAACTAGTAAAACAAAAAAAACAACTCTAAAAATCTTCCTTTAAAATATTGGTTACTATTTTAGAAGTTTCAGCTAAAATTGTTTCACCTTTATTTGTTAAGTGAATATAGATTCCTCGTTTATCATTCTTACAAATACTACGTTCGATCGCACCGAAATCTTTAGATTCCAAGCGTGTTACCAAACGAGACATGGCACTTTGGCTAAGTCCAACATGTTTTTGCAAATCTTGTAAACGTAACTTTTTATCATCTTTTAAATCCAACGCATATAAAACATAAAATTCATTTAGGGATAAATCATTTTTAGACAATCCTGATTCAAGATTGTTCTCGATCATTCTTTGTTTCTTTGAGAATTCGAGCCACTTTTCAATTGTTGTATTCATATTCAACTCCCCCGATCTCATACATTATCATATCAAATTTTCACAAAGTCAATTTTAAAACACTAAAAAAACTCCCGAAGGAGTTTATCTAAAGACAGGCTTACTATTACGATATTGAATATCCTCAACACCCTCTAAAACATTGGCATATCTTGCCGCAATAAAGAAGTAATCAGATAGACGATTGATAAACTTTAAAACTTCATCGTTGATTGGCTCAGCTTGCATCAGATTGACAATTTCACGTTCGGCACGCCGTGTAACCGTTCTGGCCATATGCAAATTAGCGGCCGTAATACAGCCTCCCGGTAAGATAAACTTTTGTATTTTAGTAGTTTTATCCGTATATTCATCGATCTTTTTTTCTAGCCAGTCAACAGCTTTATTATCGGCTGTAAAAATGAATTCATGTTTTTTATCATTTTGAGAAATTGCTAGATCAGTTCCACAATCAAAAAGTAATTGCTGGATCTCTTCTAATTCTTCCTTCAAAACCTTGGTTTTATCTGACAAATTAGCTATCACCACACCAACCAATGAATTCAATTCGTCAACCGTTCCATAAGCCATGATTCGTTTATCAGATTTATATAAGACATCATTACCGATAATTCTGGTCTGACCTTTGTCACCAGTTCTAGTATAGATTTTCATAAAGTTACTCCTTAAATAAATCGTATTTAGTTCGATAATTGTTAAAAATTCTAATCCAGCGTTTTCCTACAAGCAATAATAAAATGGCCGTAAAAATTGCATGTATAAAATCAAAATAAAAACTTCCTGCTATGGCAATTCCGACACTTTTAACATTTATCGGATCAACAAAGCCGATGATATAGTAAATATCCATTATCCAACCCATGATAAATCCAGTCAAGAATCCCCAAACGGTCAGTAAGGCGGTCCCTGTTTTCTTATTAGATAATAAACCAGAGATCAAACCAATTATACCGAGTGCAAACATCTGCCAAGGAGTCCATGCACCCTGGCCAAAGTACATATTGGAAGTCAAAGCAATAATCGTTCCCATTAAAAATCCAGTTTCTGGACCGCTGACGATTGCTCCCATGATCAGAATAAATAATTCTGGTTTAACTGCTGGTAGTGCAGCAAATAAGACCCGTCCACCCACTGCCAAGGCACAAATTATAGCTATAAAGACGACCTCTTTAGCGTTAGTTTTTCGTTGTTCAAAACGGATAAAATAGATTCCAATCGTCAAAGATAGAAAGATAAATGACATTAACAGATAATTTTTATTATCAAATATACCCATAAAAACTAATGTTATTATTGCAATGATTATTAAAAATATAGATCTTTTATTCACTAATTTACCTCCAATATTTTTTTCGATTATCAGTAGCTTAAAAATAGATTTTAAGATATTGACTATGTATAATAGCTGTAAGCGGTATCAGACCGTAATAGACTACTAAGGGGTGTGTTTTATGCAAGATAGCTTGATGTTACAGCTATTGGGTGAATTTATCGGAACACTTGTATTGATATTATTAGGTGACGGCGTTGTCGCTGCCGTAAGTTTGAAGAAATCTAAGGCCTATGGGGCTGGCTGGATAGCAATTGCCTTAGGGTGGGGGCTTGCTGTTACCCTGGGTGTTTACGTTTCTGGATTCCTAAGTCCAGCGCACTTGAATCCTGCCGTAACACTTGGTATGGCAATAGCTGGAGTTTTCCCTTGGGCATATGTAATTCCTTACATCATTGCTCAGATCCTGGGAGGAATTGTGGGAGCTGTCTTAGTTTGGATCAACTACTACCCTCACTGGCAAGAAACAGATGATCCTGATGCTATTTTAGGAATATTTGCAACAGGACCAGCCATCAGAAATTATCCTATGAACTTTATCAGTGAGTTTATCGGTACCTTCGTTCTAGTATTTGCTTTACTAGCATTTACTAGAGGAAAGTTCACAGACGGCTTAAACCCAATGGTCGTCGGTGTCTTGATCACATCGATCGGTTTCTCACTTGGTGGTACAACTGGTTATGCGATCAATCCGGCCAGAGATTTAGGGCCAAGAATTGCCCATCAGATTTTACCAATTGCCAATAAAGGCAAGTCCGACTGGTCATACAGTTGGGTACCTATCTTTGGACCAATGGCCGGTGGTGCACTTGGCGCCTTGATCTATCTACTTATTCCTTAAATCATTCCACACTAAAGCATCCGGGAAACTATCTCTGGATGCTTTATTTATTTCTGTCGTATAGAAAAATTTATCTTTAAAAAATTCAGTTGGAACTTGAAAATCATTTAATTTACCATCAAACATCATTGACATATAGTCAAATTTTGTTGCAAAAACCAGATCATGACTATTAGCAAAAACTATCCCACCATTCCTTAAATATTCATTTAATAAGTCATCTAACTTCAATATTTTGTTAGGATCTAATCCCTTAGTTGGCTCATCCAAAAATAGTATCTCTGGATTCTTGATTAGTCCGATAACTAAAGCCAAAAATTCCTGTTGTCCACCACTTAGATCATACGGACTAATATTTTTTAACTTTAATATTCCATATTGCTTTAAAACTTCATCCACTTGACTGTTAGTAATAGTTTGAGATTGCTGCAGCTGGAATTTTATCTCACCAAACACCGTATCTGATACGAATAATAAAGCTGGATTTTGTGGTAATACAAAGATTTTTTTGAACAGATCAGGATTATTCTTGACCGATTTACTATCAAGCTTTATAGATCCGGATCGTTGTAGTAACTGCTGTGATATTACTCGGATCAACGTCGACTTTCCGACTCCATTTGGCCCTACTAAACAATATGAGTGTCCCTTATTCAAAGTGAAACTGATCTTGTCGATGATTTTTTTTGATTCAAAATCAAACCTAAATGAAAGATTTTTTATTTTCAATACTTCCTGTTTTGAAATTTGTTTAGATGATCTTTTTTTATATACAATCTCATTACTGTTATCATTTAAAATCTTACTGAATTGACGATTATTCAGTGGAAGCGTCACATCACCTAACTTTAATTCTAAATAGGACCGATCAATTTGTGACAAATAATTTTGATAAAAGTTATCATGAAAAATACTTTTTAGAGCAAGGTCAACTTTAAGATCTAAAATAATCGCTCCATTTTCAATAATAGCCATTCTATTAGCATAAAAAGTATTTCTTTCAAGTGAATGTTCCACCAAAATAACCGTTACATTTAATTCGGTATTGATTTTATGAACCATTTGTAAAAGCTTTTCGGCTGCAATTGGATCAAGCTGTGAAGTTGGTTCATCAAGTAATAAAATATCTGGATCAGTTATCAAGGCTGCTGCTAAATTGATCAATTGTTTTTGACCACCAGATAATTCATTTTCCGTTAAATCCAATAAATCGATAATTCCAAAATAACTGGCTACCTCTGCGATACGCATATGACGCTGATTATCTGAATAATTCATATTTTCCAAGATAAAATTGAATTCATCACGAGCGCACTCAGTTATCATCTGATTATCAACAAATTGTGATAAATATGAAATATTCTCATCTTCTATATTCAGCTCTATGGTTCCTTTAGTTGACTTACCAACGACTAAATTAGCCTTTAATTGTTTTAATAAAGTACTCTTTCCACTACCAGTTTTGCCTATGAGAAGTAAGAAATCTCCTTTGTTGATAGTCAGATTAATATTGTCTAGCGAAAGTTTTTCACTGTTGGCATATCGGAAACTGAAATTTTTGAAATGTACCATTTCCACCATAAGTATTGAAATCCTCCTATCAAAATTGGCATTATTATTAGGAATACATTTATTAAACCAACCAAAATATTTTTATCAAAGATTATTTGAACATTTGATGATCCAAAATTAACTTTACCGATTTTTGAAACTATCATGACAACGTCAAAAATTATAGTTAAAAAACTAATGATCATTAAAAGATAGTCTGACGTATTACATTTAAAATGACGTCTGGTACCTTTTTTACCATATCCCTTAGTAGTTAACACATCTGACATATTCATGAAATTGGCAATCGATTTATTCAAAACGATCTCTAATAAATTCAATTGTTTAGTCAATCTATTTTCTTTTTTACTGCTTCTAAATTTGTATAAGAACTTAGTATCATTAAAAATTTCAATAATTTTGGGAATGAATTTAATCGTTAAAATAAAGATAATTGCAATGTTTCGTAGATTTCGTGATAATAAATCAAAGATGATTTTCACATTGGTTAAGGCATCGTAAATATGAAATGCTAAAAGTAGATTCACAAAAGAGAATGCCAAAATACATGCATTCAATAATGATTCAGTCGTCACTTTTAACATTGGTAATTGAAATATAATTTCTGCACCACGTTGGTTAATGATCAGATTGAATATAATGGTAGTAACAAATATAACCAATGTAAACTTTAAATAATTTCGAGAATTATTTTTTTTAGTATATATGGTAACTAATAGTAATGATAAAAAAATCATCACGATAATCACCGGATCATTGAATATTAAACTAGAGAGAACGATAGCCAAAAGATAAGTCAAAATCGACAAATCATTTGTTGACTGTTGAAAACCAGAAAAAAATTTTTTCACTGATTTGATCTCCTCTCCATTCATTAGCATATTTAAGAATACCACAATTCAAACCTAATATTCCTAACGTCAAAAACGCTTATATATTGATAAACTAATTCTCTGATATAATTAGAAACCGTTGAATCATAACAACAAAAGGGAGAATTTATTTATGAAAAAAAGAATTACAGTTCTATTTATGGCATTGTTGATGCTTGTGAGTGTTATTGCACCAGCAACTGCCACAACCGCTGATGCTAAAACAAACAACATCAAAGTTACATATGTTTTAAAGAAGAATAAGAAACAAATTGCCAAGAAAACTGTTACTTTAAAGAAAAACGCTACAGTTATGGACGGAACAAAAAAAGCCTGGAAAGTTACACAAAAAGGTGGTTTTATCTCAGCCATTGATGGCAAAAAGCAAAATAATAAAAAGAAAATTTATTGGACATTCACAGTTAATGGAAAACAAGTTAATGTCAGTGCTGATAAGAAAAAATTAAAAAATAAAGATAGAGTTACCTTCACACTATCAAAATATAATGGTTAATCTGGCATAGTCGTATACAGGTTAATTTATTTATATATAACAAAGAGGAGTTTCATCCCACCTGATATTTCAAGTGGGATGAAACTCCTCTTTGTTAATTTTATTGAATATTTTAATTTAGAATTGAGATCTAAAATCAGTTGGTCCCATTGGTGAACCTGCAAACCCTTCAGTTTGAGCCAACATTATCAGTTGTTTTAAACGATTCCAATTAGCTTGATCGAGTTTTGACTTATTGACCGCATTAGCTAACAAAATCCCATTGACCGTTTTAGAAGCAATTATTTGTGGTGCACTCTTCTTTTTACTTAAATAAGTACCGGCAGTCATTAAAGTTTTAATAACTTCTGGATCATAATCCGCTTTTTTTGATAAAGAATTATACATCTCGTCGATAATTTCAAAAACTTGTTCATCAACTGATTTCTTCATATCCGATTATTCCTCCTTTAAAAGTTATAAACAAAAAGATAATATTTTTAGTCCTATATATAAACTACATGTAGCCGGAGAATAACGCTCAGGAATAAATCACTTTAACTGACTATTTCTAAAAACGATCTATACTAAGTATTAAAAACATAAGAAGGTATTGATTATGGATAAAAACATTGAAACGATCAAGAAATACTTCGAGCTATCCGATTTAGCATCTAATGACGAAAAAGCTCTCGATGAAATAGTAGACCTATTTGCAGATGATACATCCATCAAATCGGGATTAAGTGAAACAGCCGCCGGGAAGAAAAAGACTGCTGAATTTTTTAAAACATTCTTTACTCGCAACAAAGAATTAAAGCACTTATTTAAAGCAGAAGCTTTTGTTGATTACTATCAGGCCGAATGGGCAGTTGCTGGTCTTAAAACTGATGGCTCTTTATTTTCCCTACATGGTTTTGATTATTATAAATTTAACGACAAAGGAAAAATAATTTCTTTAGTCGTTAATATTAGCTGATACCGATATTACTTTTTCACCATCTGCCAGTAAAGCCTTTGTGATCAAATTATGGAAATAAGATGTTCCAACGACTCCGTTGAATTCACTTAATTCATGATTAATCACGTCAATTTTATTCCAATTATCAAACATACAGTCAACTAAACAATTCCCTAATTTAGTCCGTACCATGCCGGCCATATCTTGTGATTGACGTATTTTTGTGTGTCCACCTAAGGCCTTTACCAATTCAGTCACCTGATCGATTGCCGGTTCGATCACTTCTAAACTCAAGAATATATCCGCATTCAATTGATTCTGCATGCGCTCTTTGGGTCCTAGAATTATATAATCCTTAGCCAAATTCGCATAGATTTTTTCATATGTATGAATTCCACCATTACTTTTTAAGGCGTCTAGGTTTCTATTTAAGGAATCACAGCCATCAAATGCCAAATCAATTTTATCAAGTTGACTCAATTCCCTAATCTCTAAACCTAGTTTTAGACAGGTATTTTTGGTAACTTCTGATGGTGTACAGGCAATAATATCCAACTTTTGATCAGCTACTTCGTGTAAAAGTCTGCCAACTGTATTTCCACCGCCAAAACTAACGATCATTTTTGGTTGAATCAATTTAATTGCTTCTTCGAGTAGTTTTTCCATAGTATCCTCATGAAATTTGAGTGGTCATTCTTGATCACTCTTTTTTTGTCTAATCTTCAGGTTGAATCTGTAACAAAATTGCTTTACGAATCGTGTTAATTGCAGCAGCTACAGCATCAATTTCTACTTCACCATGTGCTAAAGCCCACTGAATAACTGTCATTTGAACATTCATCCCCATTGATGCCATCAAATCCTCTGGTACTTTCATATTTCCACCAGAATTTTTGATAAACTGTTTCCACTCTTTTAATAGAAGTGTTCTAAAATTAGCTTCTAAATCAGCGTTTGGTTCATGAACCGTAAATAATGTTAAAAGCGCATCTCGATTATCTGCCATATCTACAGCTAATCCACGTAATAAAGCATCAGTTTCACCGTTTATGATCTGATTAAAGCGAAGATTCACTCGGCTCTTAAATAATTGAGTAAATCCATCTACCATTTTATCTAATAAATCATATTTATCTAAATAATGTGCATAAAATGTTGATCGACTGGTCATAGAATGCTGACATATATCAGCTACAGTGACTTGACGAAATGTCTTTGAATTTAATAACGTCAATAATGCTTGTTGAATATCACGTTCAGTTTTAATTTTTCGGACATCCTTTGACATAATAAACCCTCATTCTTTTCAAATTAATTTCAGCATAACACAATCAATTTCAAATAAAATGTATCTTTTCGAACAAAGTATGCGAAAAGTGTCCGGAATCCAACAATAGCATGATTATTGCTAGTGTACCCTTTGGTATAACCGCTCTATCATGTAGTTGTTGAAAGCAATTGGGAACAAGCTTTCAAATTTAAAAGGAAATGGGGTAATCAATATGTTTACATGGATGTTTTGGATCTTGGCAATTTGGTTTATTGTTAACGTTGTATGGATGTGGTTCGATCTCGACGATCAAACATTGCAAAAAACTTTTGCATGGATCAACGTCGTTGCTGTCATCCTTGGTTTCTGGACTTTCTACGGAGCAACTCCTGTAGACAGCTTATCAACATGGTTCCAAGTTCTAAACTGGGTCAACATCGTGTTAGCTGTCACTCAATTCTACTTCGGCTATCGTAAGCTGCAACATAGAGCAGCATAATTAAGCATTTATTACAAAAATTTAATAAACAGTTCAATGAATACCCTGTAATCTATTGATTATAGGGTATTTATTTTGTATAAATTACCAGATATAGTTTTTAGAAATGCTAATCTCTGGTACACTAAAAGAAAAATGAAAGAAGATCTTATAAAATGAGAAAATTTGGCATAATTGGGATTGGGCACGTTGGAGTTACTATTGCCTATACTCTTGTTACTAAGGGAATTGCGGATGAATTAATTTTAATCGACAATAATGAGGGGAAAGCTATTGCTGAGCAACTTGATCTTGAAGATGCACAAGCAAGATTAGATACAACTACTCAAATCAAAATTCAGGACTATTCTGAATTAAAGGATGTTGACATTTTATTCTTAACTGCCGGCAAGATCGATGCCGCTAAAGAAACTGGCAACCGTTGGGCTGAGTTTGAATTTACTAATGCTATGGTCAAAGAAGTTGCACCAAAAATAAAGAAATCAGGATTTGACGGCGTTGTCATCGACACTACTAATCCGTGCGACGCCATTACTCAATATCTTCAAAAATCCACTGGACTTTCTCAACAACAAGTCTTTGGTACTGGAACATTTTTAGATACTGCTAGAATGCAACGTGTTGTTGCTAAACAATTTAATGTTAACTCCAAAAATATTGCCGGTTATACACTTGGTGAACATGGTGATTCACAATTCGTCGCCTGGTCAGGTGTTACTGTAAATAGTCATCCCCTAGTAGAATTTGCCAAACAACAAGGAAAAGATCTCGATTATACCGCTCTTGAAGAAGAAATCAGAAAAGGCGGTTGGTCAGTATATCAAGGTAAAGGATATACTAGCTACGGAATCGCTACATGTGCTGTTAAATTAGCCGAGGCCGTTCTTTCGAACGCCCAATTAGAATGTCCTGTATCTTGCTACGACAAAGAATTTGATACCTATATCGGCCAACCAGCTGTTATTGGTAAAAATGGTATCGAATATGTCAATCCAGTTGCTTTAACTGACGATGAAAAAGCTAAATTTAAGAATTCAGCTGAAACTATCAAGAGCAAATTTTCTACTATGTAATAAAATACTTGAACTCAAATAGCCGCCACAGAAAACAATTTCCGTGACAGCTATTTTTAAATTATTATTAACTTAATACCTATTTTATCTGACCATTGCTGGTTTGTTAGAATCAAATTTCCAATTTGGAATCAAGAATTGCATGGCAGCTGCATCATCACGTGCTCCAAGATTCTTATCAAGATATAATTTATTGGCCTTTTTAATACTATCTAAATCGATTTCAACACCAAGACCTTCATTAGTCTTTGGTACTGTTAATTGACCATTCTCAATTTTATAAGGATTCTTAGTTAAGTTTTGTCCATCTTGCCAGATCCAGTGAGTATCAACATCAAAGACACGTCCTGGAGCTGCGGCAGCTGCATTAGCGACCATAGCAAGTGAAATATCAAAATGATTATTTGAATGAACTCCCCAGTTAAGGTTAAATTCATTACATAACTGTGCTACTCGTACAGCACCTTCCATTGTCCAGAAATGTGGATCTGCTAATGGAATAGATACTGAATTTAGAGCAATGGCATGTGACATTTGACGCCAATCTGTATCTACCATATTGGTAGCTGTTGGCATATGAGTAATTTGCTGGAATTCTGCTAAAATTTCTCTACCAGAGAATCCATCTTCTGCTCCACAAGGATCCTCAATATAATGAAGAATATCTTTCATTTCATCAGCATAATGCAATGCTTGTTTCAATGACCAAGCACCATTTGGATCTAAGTCTAGTTTAGCGTCTGGAAAGGCCTTATGAAGGGCCTTCATAGCAGCAACTTCTTCTTCACCGTCGAAGACACCACCCTTTAATTTGAAAGTCTTAAAACCATATTTATCATACGCTGCTTGTGCTAGTTTAACGATTGCTTCCGGATCTATTGCTGGCTTACGACGTAACTTTCCCCATTCACTAGTATTATCGTCGTTTTGGATATAAGGTAAATCAGTTTTACTAGTATCACCAACGTAGAATAAATAACCAAGTACACCAACTTTTTCTCTCTGCTGACCATCACCTAACAATGCTGCGACTGGTACATGGAGATGTTTACCTAGTAGATCGAGAAATGATGTCTCAATGGCAGTTAATGCATGAACCATTATTCTTAAATCAAAAGTTTGTTTACCTCTTCCACCTTTGTCTAGGTATGAAAATTTCTCTTTTACCCTTTGAAGAACATCTTTATACTCACCAATGGAACGTCCAATGACTAGTTCCTTTGATGCTTCTAAAGTACTTGTGATTTTTTCACCACCAGGCACTTCACCAACACCAACTTGACCTTCATCAGTTGTTAAAACAACAATATTTCTAGTAAAATATGGACCATGTGCACCACTAAGATTCATTAACATACTGTCATATCCAGCGACTGGATAAACATCCATTTTGGCTATTTTAGGAATACTCATAATAATATCTCCTCTTACTTAATTGTGATTTAATTAACATTTATTGCTTAGTTCTATTATATTGTGTCTATTTAAACTGAAACAGTCACTCTTTGGACGTATGATGAACCAAAGGTACACACAAAGCTTAGTGTATAATAAATATCACTAAGTATAGTTAAAATTTAGGGGCTGAAAATATGGATATAAACAAATTGAAAACTTTTTTGAACGTATCTAGATCGGGTAGTTTTAAATCTGCCGCTGAAAAACTATTTCTTTCTCCAAGAGCTGTTTCAAAGCAAATGGATCAAATTGAAAGTGAACTGGGAGTGGAATTATTCACTCGAAACAAAAATAGTACAGAATTAAATGCTACCGGAAAACAATTCATTGTCACTGCTCAAGATATCGTCAACAGTTATAATGATGCTCTAACTAGGATCAAGACAGTCGATGAAACTCCTAAAGACAAGCTTGAAATTGGTTTTTCATCTATGAATCAAGCAACCATACTACAAACGACATTTCTTCCTTTTCTAACCAAACATCCCAATATTGAGATCGAACTCAAAGAAGAAAGCGGAAAACGTTTAGTACATTTGGTAGAACGCAATGCCATCGATTTCGCTGTTACACCCTATTACGCTCTGGACAATGAATTTGATGGTTATGAAACCGTGAAATTCATCAAGTTAACTGAAGGTGAACTAACTTTAGGAGTTAGTCGTATGAACCCTTTGAGCGACGCTGATTCTATCAGTTTAAGTAAAATTAAAGATATGAAACTTCTATATTACAGTTCATCAGATTCAATTTATTTACGAGATGTTTTCTTTAACAAGTTTGCTGGTTATTTTAAAAAGGAACAGATCAGTCGAGTTTCTTCTCTAGAGCAAAGGGATATGCTGGTGGCGTCAAATAACGGTATAGGATTTTATCCAAGTCCTTTAGTCACCAAAGAAAAATCTCAAAATCCTATGATCAAATACCTCAAGATAAACGATGATGTGAATAAATATTATGCTTCAATTTTCCTATATAATAAGAATAATAAGAATCCTATTCTAAAAAAATTAATAGACAAATTATCTTAATAGATAATGGTGATATTTGAAGAAAATTTCAGATATCACCATTTTTTTAACGCAAGAAGTCCGTTGCTTCTAGAACACGTACACAAGCATCATGTTTAATATTCTTCTGAGCAACAGTTAAATAACCACTTTCTGTATCACGTTTGTAAAGAATCAAATCGTTGGTATTTTGGTTTGCACAGAGCAAATAATCATCGTTATGGCTCAAACTAAAGTCACGTGGAAAAACACCTTCTGTTTTAATTTGTTGAATCTTTTCAAGATGTTTTCCACCATCAATAACCTTATAAACTGTTAAAGAATTATGACCACGATTTGAAATATAAAGAAATTTTTCATCTGATGTCAATCTAATAGCGGCTGAGCCATTATGTCCAACATAACCTTCAGGAATATTGGAATAATCGGCAATACGTGCTAATGTACCCGTCTTTGAATCATATTTAACAACTCCAACACGACTTGATAATTCTCCTAAAACATAAATATAGTTACTATTTTTAGCAATTGCCAATTGACGTGGTCCAAAACCTGGTTTTGTATCAAACTCTGAAACGAGCGTTATTTCAGCATTATCAAAATTCACATCATAAATAAATAGTTTGTCACATCCTAATCCACAGACCATTAATCTACCATCTGGTAATTGTCTTGCAAAGTGAATATGTGCATGATCTTGTTCAACTAATGGACCATTACCTTCAATTGGATAAGTATGACTGTCGGTTATTTTATAATTATCGTCCATCTTATATGTATGAATTGCATTGGTATTGTAATTCGCAGCAAATAATACTTTGTGTTTCGTATCGATTGAGATATATGAAGGAACCGTATAAGGTAATTCATTCCAGAAATATAAGTTCTTAGCTGCATCGTATGCTTCATATGAACCATGTTTCTTTGGCAAATAACTTTCGGAAATCAACTTGCCAGTTTTAACATCAATGACACCCACTCCACCTTGATTATTATCTTTGGTCAAAACCGTAGCGATTTTTTGATCCTCACCTGACAAATTAAAAAACGCAGGATTTTCAACTTTTGCCAATAAACTTATATCTGTTATTTCTCCTTTATCAGTATCCAAAGTCGCCGTGTAAACACCATTTGACTGATTATTGGGAGTGTAATTATCCTCAGTATATCCACCTAAAATAAACTTATCTAACATTATTAAATGCCTCCATTTATATTATTATTTGATAGTTACCATCTTGCATTTGGCAATAACTTCCGGTTTCAATTCTTGTCCAATACCAGGACGATCAGGAATATCAATGAATCCATTGACTGGCTGATAATCATCATATAGGCATGTTGCACGATCTTTAGCATTGATTGCACGTTGATAAACTTCATGGATCAAGAAATTAGGAATCACCGCTTCAACCTGTAAAGCGGCGGCAATTGCAATAGGACCACCACAAACATGAACTTGAGCATTAATATCATATGTATATGCCATATCACAGATTTTTTTAGCCTCAGAAATACCACCTGCTAGACATAAATCAGGTTGAGCAACCTTAATAGAACGGTCTTCGAAGAATTTACGAAATCCAAAACGAGTAAAGACACGCTCACCCGCAGCGATAGGAATATTGACTTTCTGTGAAACTTCCAATGTATTATCGGAATTTAAGGTACTTACTGGTTCCTCATAATAAAGAATATTTAAATCCTCTAATGCCTGACCAATTTTGATAGCAGAAGTTGTATCAGAGTTTGCATGCATATCAATAATGATATCCATATCATCCCCACCAGCTTCACGCATTGCCTTAACACGGTTATATGCTACGTCAATTACATGTTTTGAAACGGTACCTTTAGTAATCCATTGCCCACCACCATCTGGTTGATCACTGAGCATTATTGGATCAAATTTCAAAGCATCATAACCTTCTGATCTAACTTTTTTGGTAACCTCGGCATAATCTTCCGGTGTAATTAATTTCAATTTTTCAATATGTTCACCCCAGTTATACTGAAGTTGACTTGCGTAGGCTCTCAAATGGTCATTAGTTTTTCCACCAAGAATTTCATAGGTAGGAGTATTGTAATATTTACCCTTTATATCCCAAAGCGCAATATCAATTGCACTAATAGCGGCATCTACAACAACTCCTCCAGCAATTCCCCAATAAGTAGTTGTTAATAATTTATCCCAGATTTTTTCAATATTTAGTGGATCCTCTCCGATAATTACTTCACTGAAATCCTGAAGCATACCGAATCCTCCACGCCAACCTTTTCCATAAGCCAATCCGGCTTCACCAAAACCTGAAATACCTTTATCAGTATTAATTCTAATTACTAATGGACACCAATCTTCCTTTGAACCTTGTCCATTACCACTAAAACTAGGATCTTCACTTGGAACCTTCATAATATCTACACTAATAATTTTCATTTTCATCCTCCGTTCTCATTTACGATTGCGGTAACCGTTTACAGTTTTGATTATAGTTAAAAGTTTCACTAGTTCACAGTTCCTACTCATTCCCCTGGTGAACCTTTTATGTATCTAGACCAGATGATTTTTACTTTTGTGATTTCATTAAACTACTGACAAACCGCCAACGCTCCTATATTAGGAGCTTTTTTATTTTCATAAATAATTTTCACATAGCATATTTAGTCCGTCAGGTGTCCATTCCGTAACTGTGGGTTAGTGAATTTGTTAACTATAATGATATTTGAAAGCGATCCATAGTTTAAAGAATCATCGCTACATAAAAAAAGAATTTTATTGGGAGGATCATATTATGAAGAAAGTTCTATTGAGTGAAAAAATCGATGACAAAGGAATTCAGCTTTTAAAGGATAATGGATTCAAGGTTACGGTTTCTGCCGATACTGACTTTGAGACTATGAAAAAAGAAATCGCGGATGCATACGCGGTCATCATGCGTTCATCGGAATTACCAGCAGAAGTTATCGATGCTGGTAAAGAATTAAAAATAATTTCAAGAAATGGTACTGGTATTAATAATGTTGACGTCAATGAAGCCACTAAGAAAAATATTATGGTGGCAAAAGTTAATGGTGCTAACGCTTTTTCCGTTGCCGAATACGTTATTACTACTATGTTGATGTTGAATCGGAAAATTATGTCCGCCGATAAACTTATCCACAACAAAAAAGAGGAACTAGCAACTGACGGATCTCTACCCGGTTTCTCTACTAAATACAATTTAAATGGTAACCAATTAAAGGATAAGACTTTAGCAATTTTAGGTTTAGGTAAAATAGGTCAAGTTTTAGTAAAGCTAGCTGAAGCTTTCGGAATGAATGTTGTAGGTTACGATCCATATATTAAGGATTCACCCGTTAAACTTTATGATAATTTGGCAGATATTTATAAGGTTGCTGATTTCTTATCAATCAACATGCCATTAACACCAGAAACAAAAAACATGATCACATTAAAAGAATTAAAAACAATGAAGAAAAATACCTTTATTATTAATTCTGCCCGTGGAGGGATCATTAATGAAATTGATCTTGCACAAGCTCTAAATAATGATGTAATTGCAGGGGCTGCGCTAGATTCATTCAATCCAGAACCTCCAGCACCAGATAACCCCTTGTTTACAAGTAAAAATACTATTCTAACATCACACTTGGCCGGAACTACTGTTGAGGCTAACCAAGCATTAGGATTAGGTGCAGCACAAGCAATCATTGATTTTTCAAACGGTAAAACACCCGAATTTCCAGTTAATGCAAAGGATTTGAAATAATTATTTATTCATAAAAAGGAGATTTTCCATTATGAAACATAAGAAAACTATTGCCGGCATTATCGGAATAATCTTAGGAGTAATTATTGCCTTCTTTATCCCAACACCAGATGGGTTGACCCACGCCGGAATGATCGTATTGGCATCACTTGTTACAGCAAATATTTTTTGGATTTTTAATGTTATTCCAAGCTTTGCAACTGGCTTACTAATGCTGTCTTCGTGGGTCGTATTAGGAGCCGTAAAATTTGAAGTTTCATTTGCTATTTTCTCAAGCACCACCATGTGGATCATTATTGGTGGTTTAGGACTAGGTGCCGCTGCTACTAAAACGGGACTTATCAAACGGATTGCTTTAAAAATCATGACCTATTTTCCAGCCAATTTTAGGGGTCAGACTTTGGCCTTATTCACGGCCGGAACTATCGTTGCACCAATGATCCCTAGTGCCCACCCAAAGGCCGCTATGAGTACACCAATTGCTAAAGGTATTAGTAACGCTTTAGGGTATAAAGAATATGATAAAGGCAGTTCTGGTATTTTCTTAGCCGCTATGTGGGGATTTTTTGTTACTGAAGCCAGTTTTTTGAGTGCTACTGCTCAAAATTATGCCTTCAAAGGGCTTATTCCCGCCAGTGCTCAGAAAGTATTGAGTTGGGGAAACTGGTTTGTCATGATGATTCCTTGGACAATTATTATTTTGGTTGGTGGTTATTTCTTACTAAGATTTTTGTTTAAGCCTAAAGATGACAAACCTATCTCAAAAGAATTCATTTCTAAACAATTAAATGAATTAGGACCTATGTCTCGTGATGAAAAAATCACTGCTGCTGTTATTCTTGTTTCCATTATCTTCTGGATCCTTGAATCAACTGTAAATATACCTGCTGCTGTAACAGCATTGATCGGTGTTAGTGTCTTGGTCGCTTGCAGAGTCCTTACACCAGATGACTTCAAGAATCGTTTGAGCTGGAGTACGATTATTTTCATTGGTACTGTAATGGCCTTAGGTAACGTAATGCAATCTGCAGGTTTGACTACTTGGCTACGTACTGTTTTGCAACCAGTTATCAGTCCAATTATTGGTAATGTTTATATTACAGTTATTGCTTTACCTATCATTATTTACCTATGTAAGTTTGTCGTTGTTTCTTTGATCTCAACTGGTACTTTGATAACGATCGGTTTATTGCCATTCTTTAGTACTATGAGCTTTAGTCCTGCAATTATCGCTATTATTGTTACAACTAGTGTCAATGTTTGGTTGCTATCTTACATGAACGCACCGTTCTTAACAGGTGGTGCAGCTGTAAATAATAGCATGGTTTCAAGATCCGCTATGGCCAAATCATCAATTGGTTATATGCTGATAAATATTGTTGGTTTACTAGTTTGTGTCCCACTTTGGCAAGTTATGGGAATTGCTTAAAATTCAAGAAAAGGGAATGCATTATGCAGTCCCTTTTCTTTTAAAAAGATATGTGAAATAAATCACTTTCCATAGAGGATAGAAAGGAGGATTTATTATGTCTATATACATTATGTTATTTGGTGTTTTAATCTTATTCTTCTTGATTATTAAATTAAAACTAAATACTTTCTTTTCATTAGTAATAGTTTCAGTCATCGTGGGGTTATTCTTGGGAATACCCTACACAAAGTTGCCAAGCGTTATCGAGCAAGGGATCGGTGATCAAGTTGGACATTTGATAATAATCTTTGGATTAGGATCAATGCTTGGTATGTTGATATCGGACTCTGGAGCCGGAATTTCAATTGCCAATACATTTACAAAAAAAATAGGACGTAAATATATTGTCTGGGCAGTTGTCTTAACCTCATTTATAATTGGTTTAGCGCTCTTCTTTGAAGTAGGTTTAGTGATCCTATTACCAATTATTTTCGTTATTGCGGAAGAATTAAATGTTGCTTTTTTGTATTTAGCACTTCCTATGGCCGTATCTTTGAACGTGGCTCACGCTTTTCTTCCACCACATCCCGCTCCAACAACCGTTGCTGAAATATTAGGAGCACCTATTGGACACGTTATCTTGTTGGGGATATTAGCAGCCGTTCCCGTAACTATTTTAATGGGACCTGTCTACAATCATTTTTTAAAGAAAATTTATCCAAAAGTTTATCGCAAACATATCAAAATTCCTTCATTGGGTAATATTAAAACTCATGCTAAAAATGATAATATACCTCGTTTTTCAATTAGTATTTTAACAGCAACCATGCCTTTAATATTGATTATTCTAGCGACTATTTTCAAATATATTTTACCCGAAAACAATCCTATCAATATTTGTATTCAATTCATCGGCAATCCAGATATAGCCATGATATTATCATTACTACTTGCTATCTATACTCTGGGAATTGCTCAAAAAACACCTATGAAGCAAATTGGAATAACTATGGAAACTGCCATCAAGCAAATTTCCATGATGCTCTTAATTATCGGTGGTGCTGGTGCTTTTAAACAAGTTTTGATCAGTGGTGGAGTTTCTAAAGATGTTTCTAGTCTATTCATAAATTCTAATTTCCCAGTTTTGATCGCGGCTTGGATAATTCCGGCTGCCCTCCACTTCTGTCTGGGTTCAACTACCGTTGCTGCCTTGACCGGTGCTGGTTTAGTTGCCCCATTAGTCGCCAGTTCCGCTATCAATCCCGCTTTGATGGTTCTAGCAGTCGGTGCAGGATCGGTCTTTTGTGATCACGTTAACGGAGCCGGGTTTTGGATGATCAAACAGTATTTTGGACTATCACTAAAAGAAACAATTCTTACTTGGACATTGTTGTCAATGGCAATGTCAGTCACTGGATTAATCGTCGTATTATTATTATCATTGATTTTTTAAAATTAACTTCTAAAATACAATTTAAAATGCATGATCTGAATTTACATTCAGATCATGCATTTTTGAATCCTTATACAAATTATTTATTTAACAGGTAGTGCTACCAATATTGCTAGATCCGGTAAAATAAACGATGTTCCCATGTGGACGAGTCGCTTGGATCACGGGCAAGTTCCTACCAACGCCGGTAATAACCGTAATAGCACTGACTAACACTACACATTATTTACCAAAGTTATCTTTCCCACATTATGACCTGTTTGTAATAATTTCAAAGCCTTATTCAAATTATCAGCATTTATGCCTTCAATTGTTTCAGTATCAATTCTTCTCAAAATACCACTGTCGATCAGATCAGTTATCTTATTTAATATTCTGCCTTGCGTAGAAACACGATAATCCTCAGCAGCTTTGGTAAACATCAGCTCCCAATCAAATGATAAGGATTTTTTCTGCATAGATGTGATATCTAGCGGACCATTTACCCCGACAATTGTTCCAATATGACCAAATGGCTTAGTTAATCTGATCATCTCACTCAAATAACTACTAATGTCATAGAAACAAACTGTTGCATCAAAACTACTATCATTCAGATTTTGCAAAGAATTGTTGCTGTCCGCATGATAATCGATTGGATGGTCAACACCATGTGACTTCAACCAAGAAAAATTTTTTGGACTCGAAGTAGCATAGACACTCAATCCGGCCCACTTCGCCAGTTGACTGGCGATAGAGCCAACACCACCCGCACCATTAATGATCAGAATTTTTTTACCTTTATTAGCGTTTTCCTCTGAAACAAATTTAAATTTTTCAAATAGCATTTCATAAGCTGTCAAACTTACCAATGGAAAACCAACTGCCTGTGCTTCAGTTAATTTCTTTGGCATACGGGCAACTATTCTTGAATCTATCAATTGTTTCTCTTGAAAACTACCAGCTCTTAGATTACTACCAGCATAGTAAACTACATCACCTACTTCAAAATCATCCACTTGCTCGCCTTTTTCCAAAATAGTTCCAAGTCCATCGTAACCAACGACCTTAGGTCGTAACGGATTTAAATGTTCTACCTTTCTTGCATCAGCTGGATTGATTGATGCCGCCTGAACTTTTACTAATAAATCCAATCCTTTAACTTCTTGTCCACTTTCAACATCATCGACAAACTCATGATGCTCTATTTTAACTACTCTTCTCTTTGACAAATTGATCACTTCCTAACTATATTGTACCAAAAATCAAATTATAATAAAAAATATGAAACGTAACAGTAGACATATGTTCAGTATTTAAAGAAATTAAAGCGATTACAACGATTTATTGTATTTGTCGTGATTTTTTTCACATTTAAGACAAATTTTAGTATCTTTTTTGCTATTTACCGTTACAATAAAATTGATAGAAAGTATTTAGCAGGAGGATACTAATGAAAGTTTCTGAAGAAAAAAGGCTTGAAGATTTAGAATCATTTGTTATTAGCAGCAAAATGACTTCACTAGCTAAGGAGAATGCCAAAAATAACATTTTCTTAGATGCTGGTCGTGGTAACCCGAACTGGATCAACAAAAAGGCCCGGCTCGCCTTTAATCGCTTAGTTGAATTCGGAATTATTGAATCAGAGCGTACTATTAACAAAGGTGATTTGGCTGGATATACTGAACAGCATGGTATGCGACAACGTTTCGAAGCTTTTCTAAGACCTGAAGAATATAAAATTGACGACTTCTGGTTAAGCATTTTGGATTACGTTCGTGACGATATGAAACTAAACCAAGACGAAGTGATCAAGGAATTGGTCGACGGTGCTATTGGTAATAACTATCCCCTACCCGCTCGTTGTTTGAGAAATACCGAAAAAATTATTAATCAATATTTACAGACTACACTTTACAATGGTGTTGATTTGAAGGATGAGACCAGTATATTTACTACCGAAGGCGGGACTGCCGCAATCGTCTACATTTTTAATACGTTACGCGAAAACAAATTGATCCATTATGGTGATAAGATAGCGATCAATACGCCTATCTTTACTCCTTACATTGAAATCCCCACTTTAAATGATTATCAAATGGTTGAAGTGGATTTAAATTCTGATGCTTCAAATAACTGGGAAATTGCCCCCGGAGAAATCGATAAATTACTAGATCCTTCTATTAAATTATTTGTTGTGGTCAATCCAAGTAATCCCGGTTCTAAGGCCTTTAGTCAAAAGGACCTTGCTGAAATAAAAGAGGTTATCAAGAAACGTCCTGACCTGATGATCGTAACTGACGATGTCTATGGTACCTTTGTCGAAAACTTTCAAACTTTGTACAGTGTAGTACCAGATAATACGTTATTAGTTTATTCATTCTCAAAATTATTCGGGGCAACTGGCTGGCGTTTAGGATTAGTAGCCGCACATGAAGATAATGTTTTTGATAAGCTTATTTCAAAATTACCGGCTAAGGATAAAAAAGAACTCGATAAACGATATGGTTCCGTAGAATTTGACCCATCCAAAATGAAATTTATCGATCGACTAGTTGCTGACTCGCGTTCAATAAGTCTCTATCACACTGCTGGATTATCGACACCGCAACAGATAATGGAAGATCTATTCAGTTTGACTCACCTAGTTAACAAAAATCAAACCGATTCATACATCGAAACTTCCAAGAGAATCGTTGGCAAACGTTATACAGATTTGCACGATTCTCTAAACTATCCTAAAGATGAAAGCGATGATAACTCTAAATACTACTCGATCATCGATATTTATAATGTCGCAGAGCGTAAATACGGTAAAGAATTCCGTAACTATTTGGAGAATAATTTTGAGCAACTAGATTTCTTAGTAAATCTTGCTCAAAAGAATGGTGTTGTTTTGATGGATGGTGTTGGATTTGGTACACATCCGGGATGTTTACGTGTTTCCCAGGCCAATTTACCAACTGAAGATTACCGTCTGATCGGTAATCAAGTTATGCAATTATTAGCAGATTATCATAAACAATTCATTGAACATAAGGTCAAAACCAGTAACGAATTTCTAGCTTCTAAAAGATAAATTTTAAAAATATATAATCACAAAGTTAAATGTTTTAAATAACTTTTATGCTTAAGGAACACATTTAGAATTAACTAATTTAGCACTAGTTGAATAGAATCAGTTGGAGATGCCTTCAACAAACAGCATCTTTAAATAACTCTTAAACAGGTAATTGACAAACCAAAAATAAGACAAGCAGTCCAAAATCGATTGCTTGTCTTATTTTTTTATTCATTTAGAAAATTTCAAGATCTCTTTAAGAATGTGGCAAAACATTAATAATATAAAGCAACAATGCGAAGACAAAGAACAAACCATACATGATTCCATTAACTTCTTTTCTTCTACCAGCTGCGATCATTGTTAATGGATAAGCTAAGAATCCAAAGGCAATACCGTATGTGATGTTATATGTAAGCGGCATTGCTAGGACAGTCAAGAATGCCGGTAAAGCAATCTCGAACTTTTCCCAGTGGATACCCTTCATTGATTGTGCCATTAAAGCCCCAACAATAATTAGAACTGGGGCCGTTACATTCGATGTAACAACTGTCAAAAGTGGTGAGAAGAACATTGAAATTGCAAACAATACTCCAACTACTATTGAAGTTAATCCAGTTCTACCACCAATTGCAATACCTGCACTTGATTCAACATAAGCAGTTGGAGGTGTTGTACCCATGATGGCTCCACTGACCATTGAAATAGAATCCGCCATCAGAGCACGCCCAATTCTTGGCATCTTACCATTTTTCATCAAGTGTGCCTGTTCAGCTAATCCTATCAAAGTACCGGCAGTATCAAAGAACGCTACCAGTAAGAAAATGATAACAACGGCCCAAAGTTGTGGTTGTTTAATATCGCCAACATGTGCAATACCAACGCCGAAAGTTGGCTTCAAACTAGGAATACCAGAAACAATATGACTTGGTAATGGAATAAGCTTTGTAGCCAATCCGGCAATTGTAGTAAAGACCATACCGATGAAGATAGCGCCCGGAACTTTGCGACACATAAGTCCAGCCGTAACGATCAATCCGGCAATTGTTAATAGTGTCGTTGGATTCGTGAATGAACCGATCTCAACTAATGATGACTTACTAGCTTCGATCAATCCCCCACCTTGTAAACCGACAAAGGCAATAAATAGTCCTAATCCAGCTGAAACAGCTAATTTTAAATCTTGCGGAATTGAGTTAATAACCAATTCACGTAATTTTAATAACGAAATAATCAAGAAAATTATACTGGCAACAAAAACTCCTGCCATCGCTGTCTGCCAAGGAATCCCCATAGCAATAACAACTGAATAACTGAAGAAGGCATTATCACCTAATCCTGGTGCAATAGCAATCGGATAATTTGCTAAGATCCCCATCAAAACTGACCCGATCACACCAGTTAATGCGGTTGCCGTGAACAAAGCACCCTTATCCATACCTGATGCCCCTAAAACTTGTGGATTAACAAACAAAATGTATGCCATTGATACAAATGTCGTCAACCCTGCTAGAAACTCACGCTTGATCGTAGTTCCAGCCTGATTAAGATGAAATAGTCGTTCAATAAAGCTTAAATTTTTTTCATCATTTAATGATTCCAAAATAAACGCCCCCGAAGAAAGATTACGAACTTATCTAGTATTACAGAAACATTTTGATTTTTCAAGACAATTAGAAACATTTATTACATAATTATAATTATAGTTCGTGTTTTACTGAACATTACCTCAGATTGCCCTCAAAAAAAGACATCCTACGCTGTTTGTAAGATGTCTTAATTTTTTAAATCATTTTTTCAGAAAGGATGATTATCCTTCTTACTATCTTTGTTTCAATTTATTAACGGCTTCTTGAATCGTTCTACCGTTCTCAAAAACATTCGAATCATTCTTGTCCACAGCCGTAAATAATTGATCTTTTAAATCTAATAAAATTCGATACTTCACGATCAATTACCTCCTTAGGACTATTTTTTTACAATTTTAACAGTTCCATCGACTAATTCGGCCTTGAGATCCTTAACATCCAAGTTATCCAAATAAAATTCTGCGACTTTATCTCTGATCTGTTGCTCGATAACTCTTCTCAATGGTCTAGCACCCATAGCCTCATCGTATCCTTCATCGATCAGCCATTCTTTTGCTTCAGGTGTAACTTCCAAAGTAATCTGCTTCTTGGCTAAGTTCTTATTCACATCATCCAACATTAGATCGACAATTTGATTCAAATCTGTTTTAGAAAGATGTGTAAACTCAACTATACCATTGAATCTATTTAGAAATTCAGGACGGAAGTACGGTGCTAATTTATCCATTAGTTTTTCATCTTTAATAGCCTTTTCACCGAAGCCTGCATTGGATGTAGCAATAATGATCGTATTCTTGAAATCAACCACATTACCTTGTCCATCGGTCAAACGTCCGTCATCCATAACTTGTAATAACAATGTCAAAACTTGTGGGTTAGCCTTTTCTATTTCATCAAGTAAAACAATGGAATATGGATTACGTCTTACTCGTTCCGTCAAAGTATTCCCATTGTCCTCATATCCAACATATCCAGCAGATGTACCAATTAACTTAGATACAGCAGTTAAGTCGGAATATTCACTCATATCCAAACGAACGATTGCATTCTTACTGCCAAACATGTCATTAGCTAATTGTTTTACAAGTTCTGTTTTACCAACACCAGTTGGACCAACAAATAGGAAACTTCCAATTGGACGATTTCCTTCATCAAATCCTGCACGGTTACGCCGAATAGCCCTGACGACCATATCAACGGCTTCATCTTGACCAATGACATGACCTTTCAATCTCTTGCCCATATCCTTTAATCTTTCGATATCACTAGCGCCCATCTGAGAAACAGGTACACCAGTTAATCTTTGAACTGATTCAGCAATATCATTGATTTTTGCCACTGGTTCTGTTGGATCATCATTATTTAGTTTCGCATTAATATCTTCGATCTGTTTCTTAAGATCAGCGGCCTTTTCAAACTCTTCATTCTTAGCGGCTTTTTCTTTGTTGATTTCTGCTTCTTTTAAAGATTTCTCAAGACTGACCTTATCAGTTACAGGATGCTTAGCTGCCAAATGTGCAGCTGTCATATCGATCAAATCAATGGCTTTATCAGGAAGTGATCTCTGAGGGATATATTGAATCGAGTAATCCACGGCGGCCTTTAAAACATCATCAGGTAACTTAACATTATGATGATTTTCGTATGCCTTACGCAATCCCTTCAAAATAGCCACAGTAGCTTCTTTGCTTGGTTCATTGATTGTTACATCGTTGAATCTTCTTGCTAACGCGGCATCTTTCATGATCGTATTACGATACTCATCTTGTGTTGTAGCACCAATTACGGCTAAATCTCCACGACTCAAAGCAGGTTTGATAATATCGGATAAGCCTTTACTACCAGCTTCTCCGCCAGCTGCACCTGTTCCAATGATTTGATGAATTTCATCAAAGAATAAAACAACATTTCCAGCTTTTTTAACTTCTTTGAGTAAATTTTGAACATTCTCTTCAAAGGAACCACGATATTGTGTACCCGCTTCAAGAGCTGATACATCAACTGAAATAATCTCTTTATCCTTGATAGTAGCCGGAACATCGCCTTTTACAATAGCCTGTGCTAATCCCTCAACAACAGCTGTTTTACCGACACCCGCGTCACCAACTAAAATTGGATTATTTTTGGTACGACGGCTCAAGATCTCAGCCGTTTCTTGAATTTCTTTATCACGACCAATGACGGGATCAAGTAAACCATCACGGGCTTCTTGTGTTAAATTACGTCCTAATTTATCTAATAGCTTACCGTTTCCGGCACCTTTACTGTCTGCTTTTTGCTCTTCAACCGGAACATTTTTACCAGCTGTGCGCATCTCTTGATATCTTGCTAATTCTTCAGGTGTCAATTCATGGCCGTTAACATAATACTTCGTACCGCCTTTTTGACCCATTAAACTGTTAAAGATATCGTCCATATCGTTATTTGAAAACAAATCGTCATCCCAAAATGATCTTGCCATACAATTGCCTCCTCACTTCAGATAATGTAACTCCAAATCACGTAAAACTCTCCACATCTCAATATCTTGCGCTTTGGCAATTGCCTCAATATCACGCAGATTAAGCGGAGTCGCGGAAGATTGGTCTTTGTTAAACGACTTATGCAGAGTGGTATAACCATACCCACTCTTCTTCGCTATGAAGTAGATTGTTAAGTGCTTATCCTCTAAGTACGATTTAATGTCTATTTCCATATCTCCAACCTCCACAAGTACATTATAGCACATCTGTGGCATGTTACAAATGTGAAGCATCACAGATATGACATATCTTTTTCCGTTATTATTTATCAAAATTTTGTTACACTGATATTAACAGAGGTGATCAAATGAAAGAATTACTTAAATCATTAGATAAATTAAATCGTATTTATGATCAATTTGACCTGTTAAATTTTCGAGCACATAAAGTAATACCACTGACTTTCAATAAAAAGGATAGTAAAAAATTATTACCTCAAAATAAACGGCTCTATTTCAGTTATTCATATCTTGATAAAGAAAAAACCAGATTAACTAATCTGATCCTTTCGCAAGCTATTGATTTAAAAGACCCATTATTTAAACAAAATAAAGAACTACATCCCGCATTGATCGATAAATCATTAAAATTAAAAAATATCGACGAAACACATAAAAAAGAGACCGCCGATTTACCCAATAGAAATCGTAAAATCAACAAGTTGAAACGCTTGATCACAATGATTGATGATGAAAATATTGGATTGTGTCAGGGATATCTAACGCAAATGAAAGTTCTTTTATATCAAAATAAAGACTCTCTATTTACTGAACGTACGAAAAAATATCAAGCAAAAGAATTACTTGATGACGTTGATTTTAGAATGAAAATCATGCAATTTGATTACGATCGTTACTTATATGAAGATTTCACACCAGAAAACTTTTTGAATTATCTGATTTTTGATAAAGTCCAAAGACACGCTAGTTTTATCAAATCATATGATGCGCGTGTTTTATTACCTGAAGCAGAACAATGTGGCTTTTCAGGTATCGCCTACGAAGTTGAAATAGATGGAATTCGTGAATGCTATGTTACTTTCAAGGGTACAGAAGCCGATATGGATTATACTGAAAACTCCCGAAGTAAACGTTTGGAAAAATTTTTGTTGGAAGGATATAAAGACTGGAATTATAACGTAAAGGCTATATTAGTTGGTACTTCTGAGGAGTTGGATCAATTAGTCATGGCTAGAAAATTCATTAGTTACTTACAGAAAAGCATTCAAGATAAATGCTTTATATATGGCCTAGGTCACTCCCTAGGTGGACATTTAGTCCAAACCTTACAACTAACCGATGATTGCTTTAAAGCCGGTTACACTTTAAATTCTGCCCCTGTGAACTTAAAGCAAGTGCAAGAAGTCACTCCAGACCTGTTTGATGAACAGATTTGGAACAAATTATTTAAATTGACAAATAAAAAAACCGTAACTAATATTCTTAATCGAGAAATCAAACAGTTGTTACCTAGAGAATATCCAGAGATAATCAACCAGAGTTTTGAACAGGATCTGACCCAAGTATTCTATGAGATACCATATACAATTTGGATCGGACAAAAGTGGGAATACAATCTTAATACTTGGAAATATCCATTCAAAAATCATCTGGCCTCGTATCTTACTGAAAATGAGATCCACTCTTATCAACACTTCTTTGCACAGCTATTCAATTACCTGCAAGATTCTACAACTGGACCACAAGTAATGCGTAATGCCCTAGGATTTATGCGCGCACGTGTTAAGATCCTCCAAGATGATATTGATAAACCAGAAACGGCTGAATTCTTCTATGACTATTCGAACTATCTTTATGAATCAGGAATATTCCTTGATCGACCGCAGGAAGTGACCGATGATTTTAATAAATCACAACCGACCATGTGGAAATCATCAAGACGAGAATGGCCATTTTTGAAGAGTTTAAATATGGATATGTTGGAATTGTCAGTCTACTTCCACATTATTTCCGGAGTTAAGTACTTCTTGAACCGCACACCTAATAAAATAGAATAACGAAAAAGCTGCTAATCAAAATGATTAACAGCTTTTATTGGGTTTTGTTGAGTTTTAAGCGTGAATATGAAGAATATATCAGGTAAATTTAACCTAGATCATTAGCGAATACCCATTCATTTGTTGAAACACGATAAGCAGTTTTACCATCGATCATTGTTCTTTTATCAGTTCTCCAATATGTATTGGGAGCTAGAGCACGGTTACTAACCATTTCACCGTTACTGTTGAAAAGATGCTTTGATATACCATTTGACGTTTTGATAGTTGTGTTACCTGCTTCGAATTCAAAAACATTGCTTGCTTTAACGAATTCATTTGTTGAAACGCCGTAGTATGTTTCACCGTTTAGAACCATTTTCTTATCTGTTACCCAGTCACTATTGATTGCAAGACCCCTATTAGCAACTCTCTTACCATCTTTTGAGTAAAGAGCAGATGGATTTTTAGTTGAGATCAAACCTTTAAAGGCAGTGATTTTTGCTGCAGTTAACTTAGCAACTTTTACTTCAATTATTGATTTATTATTATCAATTTTAATATTTTTAGATACACCCTTAGCCAATTCATAGCCTTCTGGAACTATTAATGACATGACTTGTCCATTTTTACCAGAAATATTAGATGTTTGAACCTTTTTCTTTGTTGTTTGATCTACAAAGTTAATTGTAGTTTTGTATGTCTTTTTATCTGTAACTGTTGGTTTAGTTGTTAAACCCGGTTTAGCAGGTGTACTAGAATCTTTTGGTTTTACAGTAACAACAACAATTCCATTAGCAATCGTAAGATTTTTAGTTAATTTATCAGATAATTCATATCCTTCGGGAATCTCAATTTGATCGATCAACATATAACGTTGTTCAGTGAGTACATCCTTAATTTCATAATTATTTATTTTTTCACCATTATTGGAATTTTCAATTTGATACTTTACGGTAATCGTTCTTGTTCCATCGATCTTAGGAACAACATGTACATCAATTGATCCATCTTTTTTAATTGTATAGGATTTCCCATTGTTTGAAGATAGCTTATAACCTGCTGGTGGTTGGACATTACTAATCATTACTTCTTTTGAATCATTTGAAACAGATACAGTCGTGTCATTCTTTAATTCTGTAGTATCATTTTTATCATCATTGATATAATTTATCATGATCGACTTATTTGTCTCTTTTTCAATTAGTTCTATTTCAACTACTTTATTACCTTTCTCTCCAGTAATTGAATATATGGATTTATCTTCTGCCAACTTATAACCAGTTAATTTAGTATTTTTACTATCATCAATTAATCCTTTAATTATGCTTTTACTAATAGCCGTTTCTGTACCCTGTACATATGTAGTAATAGGCGATCCTGTTTCAATTACTTTCCCTTTTGCATCTACAAATTTTAATGTAACCTTCACATCTTCGTTATTAACTACTTTTTGATTGGCTGTACCGTCAGCAGCTTGAACAACCAAACCTTGAATTGTACTTGGGTTTAACACCATGGCACTAAATAATAAACTAGTTATAACAAGGGACTTTGTTTTCTTCATAAAATCTCTCCTAAGTGTTTGATTATTTGTTACCAGATAATCATATTTCAGTATTGTTTATTTAATGTAAACCAAGTGTATTTTTGATGTAAATTTTCAGAAAACAAAAAGGATTTAAGCAAAATTTTAATTTTTGCCTAAATCCTTTTTTGCAATCAATCGAACCATCAAGCTGATCTCTGATTCAGTTAACTCTTTGACTTCTTTACTTATAACTTTATTATTCTTCAAAACCAACTCATCATAAAGTGATTTTTGAATAATTGAAATTATTATTCCAGTAGTATCTTCAAAGTTATTAACATCAATACTCAACAGATCTTTAATCAAATTCAATTCTTGAATTAATTTATTCTGAATGTTACTTAGGATTTCTAATAACCAATCGGATTGGCTATCACTCAATAATGGACGTTCTCTTATTGTGATCATAAAAGATCGATAACTATCTTCATCTTCAAAAATCAAACAAATACGTTCATACAAACCAATAATTTGTCGTTCTAAATCATATACTGTCTTAATTTCAGAAAACCAATCATCAATAACAACTGTTCTACTTTCTATGCCTTGATGAACGATCGTATCAAGTATTTCTCTTTTACCATCTGGAAAATAATAATAAAGTGAGCCATCAGAAATATCAGCTTTACGACTGATCTCCCGTGTTGTTGTTGCATCGTAACCTTGTTCAGAAAACATGCTTTGAGCAACTTTTATTATCTTATCTTTTTGAAGTTCACTTTTTTCCATAAGCTTGCTCCTACATTCCTGCTATTGTTTGAACGATTAGATAAATGTTTAAGATTATCAGAACAATTGTAGCAAACCATGCACTGTACTTGACCCACTTCTTGTTTATAAATTCACCCATCAATTTCTTATCACTGGTGAAAATAACTAGTGGAATAATTGCAAATGGTAATGCAACACTTAAGAATACTTGTGAGAATGTCAGTAAATTTTCAATTTTGGCTTCATTATCATGATAATAAATAGCGAAAATCAAAACTGGTGTAACTGACAAAAGTCTTGTTAAAAGACGTTGTGCCCATAAAGGCATCTTTAATCTGATGAAGCCTTCCATGATAATTTGCCCAGAAAGTGTACCTGTAATAGTTGAACTTTGTCCAGATGATAGCAAGGCAACAGCGAATAACATACTTAAAATAGGACTGGCAATCGCACCAACGACTTGCTTATTACTTAAAGCATTGAATAAATCAACAAAACGTCCTAAGTCACTATTTGTTCCGTAGAACAATGCAGCACCTAAAATCAAAAGTAAACTGTTAACTATGAAGGCAAGAAACAATTGAATATTTGAATCAATTGTTGAAAACTTGATTGCTTTAGCAATGTCCTTCTTATTCTCACGATCAACTTTTCTAGTTTGTGAAATTGATGATCCTAGATACAAATCATGAGGCATAACTGTAGCACCAACGATACCTAATGAAAGATAAAGCATTGATTTGTTAGTAATAATACTGCCGGCGGGAACATATCCACCAATAATACCTGAAACACTTGGTTTTGCTAAAAATACTTCGTATAAGAACACTAATAAAATAACTGCAACTAAGGTAGCAACGATAGCTTCAATTTTACGAAATCCTAATTTCATCAATAACAACAGGATCAAAACATCGGCCGCAGTAATCAAAATACCAACAATTAAGGGTATATTGAATAACAATTTAATAGCAATACCAGAACCAATAATTTCGGCAATATCAGTCGCCATGATAGCAAGTTCGGCAATGATCCACAAAATGAATCCGCCAACTTTAGAAGTTCTCTCTCTAGTTAACTGAGCAAGATCTTTTCCAGTTACGATACCTAACTTGGCTGACATTGACTGCAATAGCATCGCAATCAAACTGGAAATAAGTACAACTGACAAAAGTGTGTACTTGAATTGAGCACCACCAGCGATAGATGTGATCCAATTACCTGGGTCCATATAACCAACGGCAATCAAAACACCTGGGCCAGTAAAGGTCATCAATGTTCTCCAGAATCCAGCACCTTCTGGAACTTCAATGCTTCCATTAATTTCATCTAGACTCTTGTTATCAGCAGAGTTTGAGCTGACAAATTTCTTACTTGTTTCACTACCATTTTTCATAGCAGTACCTCTTTTCTATTGGTTTAGAAATTCGGCGATATATTATCATTTCAACTTATGACGTTATCTCCGTATTTTTCAGGGGAATTGAGCACACGATCAAGCTATACAGTGTACCTAGAACAATAAATATTGAATAATTTGAGCGTGCGCTCAATTGACCATTGATACTATATCACGATTTACTGCAAAATACAGTATTTTATTTTGTAAAACTAAAAAAAATTTTATAATAACTAAAAAAATTTCCCGAAGTTCTTTTGATTTATAAAACAATTTTTTATAAAAAAAGATGATAACCAAATTGGTCATCATCTTCAACAAACTATTTTTAATTTTAATTACGAATTATAGACGTTCGTTTAATTCTTTACCGAGTTCCTCAAAACCTGGTTTACCAAGCAATGCGAACATGTTCTTCTTGTATGCTTCAACACCTGGTTGGTTAAATGGATTAATTCCGTTCAAGTAACCAGAAATTCCAACAGCAATTTCGAAGAAGTAAATCAAGTAACCTAATGTGTAAGCATTTTGTTCTGGAATATGAACACTCATTACAGGAACGCCACCGTCAGTATGAGCAAGAACAACGCCTTCATAAGCACGCTTGTTTACGTAATCCATTGTCTTTCCTTCAAGATAACCAAGACCATCAAGATCCTTAGCTTCCTTAGGAATTTCAAGTTCAAAACGAGGTTTGTCGATCATGACAACTGTTTCCATCAAGTTACGACGACCCTCTTGGATATATTGACCTAATGAGTGAAGATCAGTTGAAAAGTTAGCTGATGATGGGAAGATACCCTTTTGGTCTTTACCTTCTGATTCACCCATCAATTGCTTCCACCATTCACCGAAGTATTGTAGGTTTGGTTCGTAGTTCTCAAGAAGTTCTGTTGTGTAACCTTTACGATACAAGATGTTTCTCAAAGCAGCATACTTGTAAGCTTCGTTCTTTGTAAGATCAGCTGATGAATAGTCACTACGTGCAGCAGCAGCACCCTCCATCAATTTATCAATGTCGACACCAGCAACGGCGATTGGCAATAGACCAACAGCTGTAAGAACTGAGAAACGGCCACCAATATCATCAGGAACAACGAATTCTTCATAGCCTTCTGCATCAGATTCACTCTTAAGAGCACCCTTAGCACGGTCAGTTGTAGCAAAGATACGTTCTTTTGCTCCTTCTTTACCATACTTTTCAACCAACTTAGCCTTCAAAATTCTGAATGCAATTGAAGGTTCTGTCGTTGTACCAGATTTTGAAATAACGTTAATACTGAAATCACGATCACCGATAACATCGATCAAGTCGGAAAGATAGTTAGGAGAAATTGAGTTACCTGCAAAGTAAACTTCTGGAACATCTTTACTGTTCTTAATGTTATAGAATGATGAGTTTAAGAAATCGACAGCAGCACGAGCGCCTAAGTACGAGCCACCGATACCAATTCCAACAAATACTTCTGAGTTAGATTGGATCTTTTTTGCAGCTTTCTTGATACGTGAAAATTCATCCTTGTCATAATCAACGGGTAAGTCGATAAAACCACGGAAGTCATTACCAGCACCAGTACCCTTACGTAATTCTTCGTCAGCAGCGTTTACAAGATTTTGCATTTCGCCAAGTTCATTTTCATGAATAAACTTGCTTAACTTAGAATCGTCAAATTTAATGTGTGTCATATTATTTCCTCCATATTCTTCAAAAACTAGATTAATCATTTTCGATGAAAATTTCAAATATTTATTCGTTTTTTTACTTTGAAACATATCCAATATAACAAATATCCGACAACGGTTCCAACCGTATTAAAGATAACATCATCGATATCTGTTACACCAGTATTAAGCACAAACTGCATGGCCTCAATTGATACAGAGATCAGCATCCCAGTTAAAATAACCTTGAAGAAACCTTTTTTAATATTAAGCGCTGGTAAGAAAAAGCCCATTGGGATGAACCAAAAAATATTTCCATAAAGATTATAAATAAAATCAACTAATGATTTCCCACCAACCAATTTTAAAGTCTCCACCATTGGTTTGATATTAATCTGCGATAATGGACGATGCCAGTAAAACTTAAATTGCCAAATAAAATAACCATCCCTAAAGACGGTCAACGCAAATAAGAGTAAAACATAGAAGGCAAAGACAACAATCCAGAATTCCTTGGCTGTCTTTGCCTTACGATGTTTGGCCTTAAGCCAAATAAATCTTAATATAATAAAAAATATCGTATATAATATAGCTTTGTCTATTGCATAGAAAGAAAGGCGAATCAATGGAAAATGATTAATTCGCATAGCATAGGTGTTCGCAATGTAGTTATATAATGGTCCTAAAAAAATCATTTTCTCATTCTCCTCCCATTTTTCACTCAATACGTATTATACTAGCAATTAAGCAATTTATTTAGAAGTAATTATAAGGAATTTTAATAAATAAGGGTTTTTTAAATGAATAAAATCAAAAATTTTTTAAATAAGCGATTAGGGTTCATGACCTTACTGATCATTTTTATCTGGATCAAAACTGTCATTGCCTATTATATCGACTTTTCTCTTGGTGCCACTGATCCACTTCAGCATCTCATTATGATAATTAATCCCATTGCTACGGCGGTGATTTTACTAAGCATAGCGTTATACATCAATAAAACGCTCATATCGTATATCGTTATGGGAGTAGTGTATATACTAGAGACAATTTTACTATATGCAAATATTCTCTATTATCGAGAATTCAGTGATTTCATTTCTTTCAATACTATTATGGGGGTTTCTAAGGTCTCTAAAGGACTGGGGAATAGTGCCATGAACTCAGCCTCTCCTCATGATTTTATTTACTGGATAGATTTCATCGTTATAGCATTACTATTCATTTCTCATTTTATAAAAATAGATAAGCGTCCTATTAGAAAATTAACTGCGGCCGCAACGACTGTTTTAGGAGTAATGTTGTTCTCGCTCAATTTAATGCTAGCCGAAAGTAATCGTCCTCAACTATTAGGTCGTACTTTTGATCGTGCGTATATTGTTAAATATCTCGGTTTTAACTCATTCTTAGCTTACGATTCAATCAAGACAGCTCAGAACAATCAGGTCCGTTCTTCTGCCGTTGGAACCGATATGGATACGGTATTGCAATATACCAACAACAATTATGCAGCACCTAATCCTGTTTACTTTGGAAAAGCTAAGGGTAAAAATATTATCATTATCCACTTGGAGAGTTTCCAACAATTCTTGATCAATATGAAAGTCAATGGTCAAGAGGTTACCCCATTTTTGAATAGTCTCTATTCCGACAAAAACACCATGTCGTTTGATAATTTCTACCATGAAGTCGGACAAGGTAAAACCAGCGATGCTGAAACTATGCTTGAAACTGGACTCTTTGGTACCTCTGAAGGCTCATTTTTCCAATCACTTGGTGGCGACAATACCTTGCAGTCTGCCCCTGCGATTCTTAGTCAAAAAGAGGGCTATACGAGTGCTGTTTTCCATGGTAATGTTGGTAGTTTCTGGAACCGTGATAACGTTTACAAGAATATGGGATATAATTATTTCTTTGACGAATCTTATTACAATCAAACTGATAATTCCAACACAGGGTATGGTATGAAGGATAAGTTAATGATGTCCGAAAGTGTTAAATATTTGGAACAGTTACAACAACCTTTTTATGCTAAATACATTACCGTCACAAACCACTATCCATTTGAATTATCTGATGAGGATAATGATGGTTTTGTTAAGCCAGATACTAATGCGGATACTGTTAACAATTACTTTTTAACCGCACATTATTTGGACAATTCGATTAAAGAGTTCTTTAACTATCTAAAAGATAGTGGCCTGTATGATAATTCAATGATCGTCTTATATGGTGATCACTATGGTATCTCTGATGATAAGAATCCTGATTTGGCACCATTGTTAGGTTACGATGCTGACAGTTGGAATGACTTCAATAATTCTCAACTACAGCGTGTACCCTTCATGATCCATATGAAAGGACTTAAAGGTGGAATCAATCATACTTATGGTGGCGAAATTGACGTCTTACCTACTATCATGCATTTGGCCGGTATCGATACTCAAAATTATGTTCAAGTGGGCTCTGATCTATTATCGAAGCAGCATAAGTCTTTAGTTGCCTTTAGAAATAAGACTTTCGTTACAACTAAATATACGGTCCTAAAGGGAAATAATGGCAAACCTGAAGTTTACAACAATAAGACCGGTGAATTAATCGACTTAAACAACGATCCTAAACTAAAAGAACAAGTTAAGAAATGGCAACAAGAGGTTAATCAAAAACTCAAGATATCCGATGTAACAAACAATAAAAATCTACTCAGATTTTATACTCCAACCGGATTTACACCTGTTGATCCAAAAAATTACAGTTATCAAGATGAGATCCAACAATTGATCAAGACTAGAAATAAATTAGGTTTGAAATCAACTAGTGTCTACTCAAAAAATGGTAACCAGTCAACTACCCCACTCTACAATACCGATGCACCAGAAATTGGTGATGATCGAACTAATATTGACAGTTGGGCAAGCATCTTAAAAGATGACGCTAATAACTAATCCTTTAGAAGTTGAAAATTCTAAGAGATTTTTCATTAGATAAAATTAGTTATATTATTACAATTGCAACTGTTCCAAGCATTATATATTGCAAGATCAACATTCTATAATTAAATTATTCTAATTTTACTTGACATCTTTTTTAATAATGACTATATTAAGTAGCAACAAGAAAAGTTCAAACAATAAGATTCGGAAAGTAGTTTCGATTAAGTGAAAAAGAGAGTTGCCGTTTGGTGTGAGGCAATCACTTATGAAAAATGAAAATGGCCGATGATTGGTTAGTATGATCATTACGAGAATATTAAACGGTTTGGTCCACGTTACTCGGACACACCTTTATTTTTAAATGAAGGTTGTTAAGGCTTATTTGGGCAACCAAATAAACAAACCGGAATGGTAACGTGCTAGAGCACTTCTGTATTATGCAGGAGTGCTCTTTTTTATTGTTTGGCTTTAGAAAAAGAGGCTTGATAATATTGTTAAGTAAAACTAGTGAAATTGAAATAAATGCAGATGGCACAAGACGTGGCCTATCTAATTTAGCTGTACAAATGATTGCTTTCGGAGGATCGATCGGAACAGGGTTATTCCTTGGTGCTGGTAGTACGATCCATAAGACCGGACCTTCAATCATGTTGATATACCTGGTAATTGGTGTATTCTTCTTCTTCATGATGAGAGCCATTGGCGAAATGATGTACTCTGACCCAGAACAACATACTTTCGTATCATTCATAGGGAAATATATTAATCCTCGTTTTGGATATTTTGCGGCTTGGAGTTATTGGGCTGAGTTGATACTTGCTGGAATGGCTGAACTTACTGCTATCTCAACTTACATCAAATACTGGCTACCTGGTACGCCTGCTTGGCTCGTTCAACTTGTTTTCTTAGCGGTATTAACAGTTGTTAACCTTTCAATGGTCCGTTCCTTTGGTAGGTCCGAAACCTTTTTATCCGGTATTAAAATCGTTGCCATTTTAGTTTTGATTATTGTTGGTATCTATATGATCGCCACTCATCACGAAAATCCCGCTGGAACACACGCCTCTTTAACTAACTTAACTGACGGATTTACAATGTTTCCTAATGGTTTTCATTCATTCATAAATGCCTTTCCAATGGTTTTCTTTGCCTTTCAAGGAATGGAATTTGTTGGAATTACAACAGCTGAAACTAAACAACCCTTAAAAGTTTTGCCACACGCTGTAAATCAAATTATCGGTAGAATCCTTCTATTTTATATTGGAGCCCTATTTATTATCATGACTATCACCCCTTGGAGATCTCTTAGCCAATCACAAAGTCCTTTCGTACAAATATTTGAATTGGCCGGATTACCTGCAGCCTCACAAATCATCAATTTAGTTGTCATTGCTGCTGCTTGTTCAACATTAAATAGTGCCATTTTTTCAACTGGACGACATTTATATCAATTAGCTCAAGAATCAACTGGTAAAGCCCTGAAACCCTTTGAAAAAGTTTCAAAGAGTGGTATTCCTTATGGCAGTGTTCTTTTCTCAGCCGGCATGATGATTCTTGCTCCAATTATCAGTTCATTCAATGGTCTTGGTGCTGCCTTTACGTTTATCGCATCTATCTCAAGTGATATTTACATCTTAGTTTGTATATTGACCATGGTGGCACATTGGAAATATCGTCATTCAGAAGACTTTCTCGAAAAGGGCTTCAAGATGCCTCATTACCAATGGACTAACCCATTAACAATCGCTCTATTCGTTGGTATTTTTGTAACCCTATTCTTCAATAAAGAAACCTTACTACCAGCTGTTGGAGCTTTGATCTGGCTAGTTGGTTTCAATATCATTCTTACTATATCGAACAGAAATAAAATAGTCCTAGATGAATAAAAAAAAGCCTGATTCAGAATTTTATCCGAATCAGGCTTTTAATCTGAAATTATTTAACTAATCTTTCAACAATTTCAAATAATGTTTGAACATCTTGTGGACGTGTATCATTGGTTCCCTTATCAATAATTGAACTGTAAATATGAGGAATAATTTTCTTAACCCCAGCATCTAAAGCAATTTGAAGAATTTCTTCAAAGTTTTCTAAATCTATTCCACCAGTTGGTTCGAGTGAAAAGTCATTATCTGCACAAGCTTTAGCAACGACTTTAAATTCATCAACACATTTTAAACCTTTCATAGGGAAGAACTTAATTGAACTACCTCCCATATCTTTAAGCATAGCAATAGCTGTTTCAATCGGAACATTTCCAGCTAATTCTTGGCTGCTTGAAGGACCAGTAGCAACGTTAACGTAACCTAATTTACCAGTGGGCGAAACCAGTCCATTGATAAATGTTTCTGTTTGTCCTAATAATGCACGACTAGTACCAACACCCGTAAATACCTGATTGATATGTTGTGGTTGTAATTCAGCAGAAATACGACTTGCCATCTGACTTTGTTTAGGGTCACCCGCACCCAACCCAACAGATAAAGCATTGTCTGTTTCTGCTTGGTAACGTTTCATATCTTCAATGGCTGCTTCATCAGAATCATAATTTTTTGATAAAACTCCTAAAACAACATGATGACTTGCTGCTTCATAACAGTCTTTGGCGTTTTGAACTGAATTTGCTAAAACATTTAAACAAACACGATCCTTATAAAAATTTGGTTGATATGACATAATTTTCACCTCAAGTTTTTTATTTTAATGATATTGGGAAGAAGGCTCCAAGAACCATGGCTCCTAAAATAGCTCCACCGGCAATTGGCTTTTTCCAAAGATAAAAGATGACGGCACCAATAATTGAACCAATACCAATTGGAATTGAAGCTGTGGCAGCACTGATCAAGATCAATGGGCCAAGAAAACGTCCAGATGAGTTACCTGCACCCATCATAACGTCAGCTCCAAAACTAGCTTGTGATTGATTAATAGTATATTTACGAACTAATGTTATGATCCCACCAATTGCGATCCCCAGAACTAACCCAGTAGCAATCGCAAATGAAAAATTAGTTATTGGTGCTTTCCAGCCGACACTCAACATAATGGCCGGTATACCAATACCAACACCCGTCAGGATCGAACCACCAAGGTCCAAAATACCAACCAATGAACCTTCCAAAATTCTAGCAAATAAGAAACTAGCACCAAAGGCAGCGGCGGCACCATAAGAACCACCATCCATACCGGCCTTCAACATGGCTACGATAGCCACTTCATTAAAGGCTCCTACTCCATATTGATAATACATATGTGTTCCGGCAAACACCCCAGCTGACATCAATCCGACAAGAATCGGAAAGGACCATTCGGAGTACCAGAAACTCTTCTTATCTATTTCCATTGATTCCATTTAATTTACTCTCCTATTTCACATTAAATAATCCGTGCAAACTGTCTAACCAATTTGGTACTGGTAACTTGAAACTTTCGATCATTTGAACATCAAATCCTCTAAAGAAAGCACTAAGAACAAATAGCACAATGATTACTGTAAACATGATCTTTGTAAGTCTTATCCAGCCTAATTCGTCGACACCTTTACCAATCAAAATACCAAGAACAACACCAGGAACAGCATTCCCCATGATCATGGCTGATAAACCACCAAAAACGGTTGCCCAGAGACCACTTCGTTTACCAGCATCAATAGCCGCCAACCAGAAAATGATCGGCATAACAATATTGATCAGCAATTCAGCAGCTGGCACCAAAACTTTGACAGCTGTTATTTGTAATGACTTAGGAATTGCTGAAGCAGTGGTATTTAAGAAAACAACAACTACGATACCGATAAGAGCACTAGTAAAAGCCATCTTCTTAGGATCATGCATTGTTTCTTCAATTTTTTTATTACGTACCAATAATGCCGATGCAGCCCAATTAGGAATTACACGATGAGTAATATCCTGCGTAAAGGCACCAGCACCAACAGTTGATGCCCAAGCATTAAAGAAGAAACCCAGTCCAAATGAAAAATGTGATGCGGGATCTCCCTCACAAGCATTCATTTCTCCAAGTGTCCTAAAAGCACCTAAAGCTTGCACATTTGGTGCATTAAACATTCTGGCGGCTCCCATTCCGGCGGCAAAACCTACCAGACCACCAATTAAAATCGACTTCAATAAAATTAATACAAACGTCATCTTTAATCCTCCCTTTGCCGACTCCAAAATCTTGGTAACTGTAATCCATTCGGATCAGTCACTTGGTTCTCGATAAATTTAATTTCATTTAAATCCAAATATTTTATTTCTGTCGTTACCCTCAAAGATACTTGATACATTTCACGTTTTCTTGGCAAAAAGAAAAATAGAAAATGTTCGATATATTCATTAACCTTAGCCTCTTTTATTTCCACAGAAACTGGTGTTATCTGAATTGTCAGATCAATATCTTGACTGATTGTCTTAGATACTTTGGCGAGCGCGTCGGCCACGGCCTCTTTTTTACTGCCGCCATTACCTGCCACTACCAAAATTTTCTCTACAATCTTTTGGGAATCTTTTTTCATTACTGACCCCTAACCATTAATACGCTTGTATGCTTCAACCAGTTTTTGACCAAGTTCTTCAGTATCCATAAAGCCAAATCCCAAGGCCTGAATACCATCTTCAATAGCAGTTACACCTTCTTGAACTGATCTCATGCTGTGACGTTCTGTATATCCATATTTATTTTTTGCTGTAATTGCACCAGCACCACCACTACCACAAAAAGAAATTCCAATATCAGCTTTTTCCTGATTCATTACATCGCCTAAGCGCATATCTGCACCCATACCTGGAACCACAACGGCGACTCCCCCAGCCTTTTCTACACCAGCAGCCACGTGTTGGCCTTTGCCCATTCGATCTGCTATTACAACTTTTGTCATTAATTTATCCTCCTAATTTTTTGCCACTTCAAAGTGAACGGCTAAAATATATTTTTCTTGTTCATTCAAATTACCGATTCTTTTAGCAACTCGATCAGCAGCATCCAAGCTGTCCTGTGACAGGCTATGAAACATTTCGATATCAACTTCTTCTAGAGTTTCTCCAGTTTCAGAACGGTTGACCATTTCAGCCAAATGATTAGTTAAAACTTCAACTTGTGTTTCATCAGGACTAGCATCAATAACTTCCATTTCTTTTAATGCCTGATCTAAAATCTGTTGAACTTTTTCAGAATAGGGACTGTCATTAATTATTCTTTTGGTATTTTCACTAACTGGTATCAGTTTCATTGTTCTTACCTCATAATCTTTGTTATTTTTTCAACGATTATCTTCATTTCTTGTTCATGTACGGCTCTGACATCAAATTCAATGATTCCCATATTTGCCCGATATTCACGTGTATAAATGGCTGGACTATCAACTTTCATCTTGGCAATCAATTCTTTGGCATCGATTGGAGAATTTTTATCCACCGTTACGCTGGCGCGATAAATATCTCTACCAGCTGAATCTTGAGTGATTTTGGCAGAAAGATTACTGATATTATTAAGTTCTTCAACAAAGGGTGTTAATCTAGTTATCATTGAATCACCCTTCTCAGGACCGTAATCAATATAATCTTCAATCGCCTTGGTCAATCCTAAGATGTTATCTTTGCCTACCTTCATAGCCCGACCGAGACCCTTAGATTGCATTCTGATCCATCCAATATATGGCTTTTTACCTAGAACTAAACACGATGAAGGGCCCGAAAATGCTTTAGCACCACTATAAATCACAATATCCACACCCATATTGATGTATGTATATAGATCTTCTTCCGCGGCGGCGTCAAGTATCAAAGGAAGGTTGTTATCATGTGCAACATCAAGTGCCTCTTTGATCGTCAACATACTCTTCTGCACTGCATGGTGACTCTTAACATAGAGAATTGAGCTCGTTTGTGGAGTAATCATCATCTCTAAATGTTCGGCTGAGCACATATTGGCGTATCCAGCCTCGATCATTTTTCCTCCACCAAGTTCGATCATGACTTCCTCTGGAGCACCATAGTCGACATTTTGACCTTTAGGGATAATCACTTCTCGGTCCGTATATTTTTCACTGAACGGGTGATAAACGTGATACATGCTTCCCTTACCAATGATTCCGGCAATACTCTCAGCAATTGCGGCTGAAGCAGATGGGAGAATGACTCCATCTTCTGAACCGATCAATTTAGCAAGGTGTTGACCAGTCTTTAAAACAAGATCACTCATTTCAAAGAAATGTTGTCCTCCAAATCTTTGGGCTTCTAAAACTGAATCAGAAACTTTTGAAACACCAAGGATAGTCATTTTTCCACTGGCATTTATTACTTGCTTTAAATCATATTTTTCGTAAATATCACTCATTAAAATTCCTCCAAATTCGTTTCATAGACCTCACCGGCGACGACTGCAAAATGTGGTACTACTGTCATATCAGTCATTCGTTCATTACCGTTAGAGTCAGTCAAAACTTTAGATTTATTTTCAACGTCAAAAATTGTTAAATCTCCGTCAAATCCAGTTTTAAGCTGTCCTTTATTCTTTAAATGAAAATTATCGGCTGGATTTATCGTTATCATTGGTAAAATTTCTCCCAATGTATAGCCAAGATAGAGCATCTTATCCACACAAGTTGCCAAATTATACACTGGACCATTTTCACGATTACGATGATACAGATCACTACTGATGGATTTCGGTCTAAGCCCCATACTACGTGCCTCTTGAGCTACATCAAAATTAAAACTGTCAGTACCATGACCGATATCAAAAATAATTCCTCGATTATATCCTTCAATAGCAAAGTCCTTGATCTGATGGAGATCCAGATTCATGATCCCGTTTGGCTTACCGTTATAACAGTGTGTCATGATATCTCCAGGACTCATTAACGACATGATGTCGCTTAATTCGGGAGGATTAGTTCCAATATGAACCATCAATGGCAGATCGTTGTTTAACTTTTGAATCTCTTTAGCCCGTTCTAAGGGATGAATTCCATTGCCAGATACAACGGACTTGCTCATTCGTGCCTTAATACCAACTACAAAAGTTGGATATTTCTCAATCATATTTCTAACTAAGTTATTATCGATCTTAGTCATATCACCAAGCTCATCTTGGGCAACAATACCTGTTTCAGAGATGTTACACATTGCATAAACATTGGTTCTGACATTTTTACTCAATTCATAAAAATCAGGTAAGTTGTCATATCCAGTTGATCCCGCGTCGACCACCGTTGTAACGCCAGCATCGACCCCATCTGAATCTGGTTTATCATAATATAAAGTTAGTTTTTCGTAACAATGAACGTGGTCATCGATCCAACCAGCGCTAACGTAATACTTTGAATGAAGGTCAAAAACCTTTTTGGCTTCAACATTGCCAGCAATCTTGGATGTAACTTCAACGATCTTGCCTTGATCAATTAATACTTCTATCGACTGACCAGTGATAGTTTTTCCATTTTTCACATATAAATCGACCATGATATCCTCCTATTTATTATTCGAATAGATAATAACATTATAATGTTTATATGTAAAACGCTTTCTAAATCTCATATTTGATTTTATATGGATTTAGAGACGTTAGGTAAATAGCTTCCGAATACTCAATCATTTTCCCAAGATGGTTATATGATTTTCTGATTCTTCTAATACCTATATCTTCGGTGGTTTGGAGTTGCTTTTGTTCCTCAGCGTTTAATTTATAAGCAAAAAATTCATCGTCAAAATTATTGACCATCTCACCGACTTCCTTAATAACTTGATAAAGTGATACCTTTTCTAACTCATATTTCATTTTTTCAGTTAACTTGAAGGGCAAATAATGGTGCAACAAAATATACGGTTTATCATTGAGATCATATATTTTGCTGATACGTGAAATATGCCCTGTTAATTTATTCAAGTCAAATTGCACTGGACTATCTTTAGGAAGGACCTCATCGATCGACATAATTTTCTTCTCTAATTGGCTACCTTCATGTTCCAAAATACTGCTGAAAGATTGGGCCTTTGACAGACGATTAAATAAGCGATTACTAATAACCGTTGTACCCTTACCACTTTGTTTCTCAACATATCCTTCACTAACTAATACTTTTATAGCGTTACGAACGGTAATTTTACTAACATCATAAATTTTTTCAAGTTCAGTTTCAGTTGGTAAGAAATCCCCAACATCATATTCACCGGATAAAATTTTTCTCTTCAAATCATCGGCAACTTGTTGATACAAAATAATTCTTTCCATAAATTTTCTCCATTAGTTAATACTTCTGTAATGATTATATTATCATAATCATTAATTTGGTTGTTAATAATTAGATAAAATAAAAAATAGTTCTATGTATACAATCAAGCTGCATACATAGAACTATCAATAGTTTACCCGAATTTAGCAAATGATCTTGCGTAATGGAATCAGTTGTGCAATTCAAATTGCTCAAAATTACTTATCGTTAGAAGTATGTTCATAACCATCATCAAAGAAAGTAACCGTAAAGGTAGTTCCCTTGTCCAGTTTACTATTAACATTGATCTCGCCACCGTGATTTTCGATCAATTGATGCACAATCGACAATCCCAAACCAGACTCACCATATTTACGATTCTTACGCGATGGGTCGGCTTTGTAATAACGATCCCAAATGTTTTTAACCTGATCTTCAGACATACCAATACCAGTATCCTCGATGGTAAAAATTGAAGCATGTTTATCATCAGCACGATAACCAGTAACGACAACTTCACCATCATTGGTAAATTGAATGGAGTTTTGCATAATATTGAACATAACTTGAACAAACCGATCGTAATCAGCATAAGTCATCAATTGATCTTCTGGAGTTTCCAGGATCAATTTATCATTAGATTCTTCAGCTTTTTTCTTGAGTTGTGACGTTATATCTCTTAATGGAATATTAGCATCAAATTCTCTTCTAGCTAAAGTGATTTGATTGGTTCTGATCTTTTCATAATCAAGATTTTCATTGACCAAGCGGATCAAGCGATTAGTTTCATTTCGCATTAATTCAATACTTTGACCTTTAGATTCTTCAGGAATAGCATCATATGCCAAACCTTCAAGTAACCCGTTTATAGTTGTCAAAGGTGTCCTCATTTCGTGCGATGCATCAGCCATAAATTCCTTACGACGTTGTTCTTGGCGTTTGATTTCTTTATCTGAAGCTTCTAGAGATTTGACCATCTTATTAAAGTCATTAGCCAAATCATCTAATTCATCACGATCCTTACTTTCGATTTGAACTGAGAAGTCGTTATTGGCAACTCTTCTCGTCGCACCACGCAATCTATTGATCCGGTTAACTTGATAACGGGATAATAAGAAACTCAAAATTATTGCCGCTAATAAAGAAATCAACAAAGCAAAGTATAATCGACTGTTGATCTCACCAATATTGGTCTGCAATTCACTAACATCAGAACCCGCCCATACAGCAGCAACTAATTTACCATTCTGGAACCACGGTGTCAGTACATAAACATAGCTGATGTCACCTTTCTTGCTTAGCTGCGGATTTCCCTCAGTACCTTCTGGTTTCTGAATATTACGGATCGTCTTACCCTGTTTTAGCTTATTCCAATATGACTTCTTCAAATGTAATTTCACATTATTAGGATGAGCTGGATAAACTTGATTATTCTTATAATCAAACACAGCAAATTGAACATTCCGGTCTGACAAAACTTGCTCGACCGTACGAATGTTATCACCAGTAATATTGTGGATCTCACCTGTATCGGGATCTGTTTTAAGTGCTATTTTTTCCAAATTTCCTGCGTAACTTTCCAAGCTCTTATAAGTCCGGTTATATTCCCAAGTCGTTGAAGTACTAGTAACTGAATAGAGAATAATCCCAAGAGTCGTCAAAATAACTATCAAGAAACTCAACATATTTTGATAAATTAATTTCATATTCTAATCAGCCTTGACTCCTGAATCATCAAATTTATATCCAACACCCCAAACAGTTTCAATAACTTGAGGTCCAACTTTTTCAATTTTTTGACGTAATTTCTTAATGTGAGCGTCAACGGTACGTTCCTCACCAAAATAATCATAATCCCAAACTTGTTCCAAAAGTTGTTCTCGTGAGAAAACTTGTTTAGGTTTACTTGAAAGGGTCTTCAATAGGTCAAATTCCTTTGGTGTCAGATCAGGGATCTCTTTGCCACCTAGGAAGGCTTCACGTGTATTGGAATTTAACTTGAAGTAACCCGTATTGATATCAAATCCTTCAGTATTTTCTTCAACAGGTTTTTCGCTACTGGTTTTAGCAACTTCTTCAGCGATATTTTCATTTCTTCTATGTATAGCCTTCATTCTAGCAATCAAAGTTATCGGACTGAATGGCTTAGTAACATAATCATCGGCACCAAATTCCAATCCCAAGACTTGATCACTTTCGGTGTCACGTGCTGTTAACATAATAATCGGAACGGTTTTTGAAACTTTACGTATCTCTTTAGCAACTTCCATTCCATCTTTGCCCGGTAAATTGAGATCCAAAGTGATCATATCCCATTCATTGGCAGATTCATTAAACATATCAACCGCTTCATTTCCATCGTAAGCAAAACTAGCATCCCAATTCTCTTTTTGGAAAAACATACTCATCATTTCGGAAACAGATTTATTATCTTCTATCATTAATATTTTCATTTATATTCCACTCCATATAGTTAGCACTACCTCAAACGGTCAAAACTTGTTACTATTAGTAAGTAAACAAAATTAATTGAGGTTGGTGATTTTTTGAATAAGAACTATCAAGGCACAGTATTTTTTGATCTTGACGGCACTTTATTAAATGAACACTCGCAAGTTGATCCTGATGTAGCAGACGCAATTCATCAACTACGCGAAAATAACTATCTTCCAGTTATCTGTACAGGACGTGCACCTGACGAGATAGTTGACATAGCTAGTGCAACTGGTATTGATACTAATATTACTTTAAATGGTGCGCTTGTCCAATCAGAACAAGAAATTATTTATGAAAATATTCTTGAACCTGAATTGATCGAACAAGTTATTGATACTGCAACTGACTTTGGTGATGTAGTCGGTATGCACTCATATACTACAACAATGATCAATCGAAGATCTGAGGTAGTTGAGGATTTCTATGATATGGTACATATTCCCTTACCAAAAGTAGATGCAGACTTTTACAAGAAAGTAAAAGTTCCAATGATCGTCGTGGTCTCACCAGAAAAAGAAGACCGCTATCAAATTCAATATCCATCACTAAAATTCTATAAGACTGGTACCTACTCAATTGATGTTGTAAAAAAAGGTATCACCAAAATGAGCGGCATTCAAAATCTTATTAAGAATATGGAATTGACTGACAAACCTGTCTATGCTTTTGGAGATGGTCCAAACGACTTAGAAATGATTCAATCAGCCGATTACAGCATTGCTATGGCAAACGGAACTGATGAAATCAAAAATTCCTCCAGCTATGTAACTTCCGCCAATGTTGACGGCGGAATCAGAAATGGTCTCAAACATTATAACTTAATTTAACTCAGAAAAGGATTCGTTATTTACGCTTGAGTAAATTACGAATCCTTTTTTAGCGTAGGAACTAGGCAATAACAACTACCTTTCCCTTCATATGTCCTGCTTCTACTATTTTGGTTGCTTCTTTTAGAGATTTTAAATTGAATCCTTTGATAACCTTAGTTGTGGTCGATTTAACGACCCCTGAATCAAGATCTTTTGATAATTGTTTTAAGTATTGTCCTTGTGAAAACATTGAATCTAAATTATAAAACGACTTGGTAAACATCCATTCCCAGTTAAAATTAACTGACTTATTCTTCAAATCTGAAGCATTTGATTCCCGTAAATTAGTTATCGTAGCAAAAGTTCCAAATGGTTTGATCAATTCAACGATTTCTGCCCAATGTGGATCATTATCACTTAATCCTAAGATGTAATCGACATTTTTTATATTCACATCATGCAATTGCTTGACTAAATCTTGATGGTGGTCAATAACTAGGTCTGCACCCAATCCTTTTATCCAATCCACCTTGGTACCAGTAGCAGTAGCAATAACTCTCAGACCGGCCAAATGGGCCAATTGGACGGCAATCGACCCAACTCCTCCGGCACCATTAATAATTAAAACAGTTTTGCTAGAATTATCTACATTTGGATCAATATTTAATCTCTCATATAACAATTCACTGGCCGTCAAAGTTATTAAGGGCATTGAAACACTATCTTCAATAGATAACTTTTTAGGTGCTAAAGCAACTAATCTTTGATCGATCAATTCATATTCTTGGTAACTGCCCTCACGTGAATAATCACCAGCAAAGAAAACAGTTTCGCCAATTTCAAATTTATCAACCTCAGGGCCTTTTTTAACGATTTCACCATAGCCGTCGAATCCGACCACTTTAGGATCAGTCAATTGGTCCTTGATATTCTTTCGGGTGGCAACATCTACTGGATTAATGGAAACACCAGCGATCTTAACTAAAATATCTTGTCCTTTAGGTTCAGGGACATCTCTAATTATCTCGGTCAAACTATCTAAATCACTATTTACAAATCCATATGTTTTCATTCAGCAACACGCCCTTTCGTTGTCATTTTACAACAAATATCGCTAGTTACCAAAAAAGACCAAGGAAAGTAATTTCCCCTGATCTCTTTGATGTGATTATTATTTTAAACAATTTCAACTGTTGCACTAGTGATCCCATATGATGGAATCATGTTATTTGGCATAGCGACATCGATCTGGTAAGGATTCGATGCTGCAAATGTTCCTGTATCATTAACAGTTCGATACCAGACATCCCCTTGTGCAGTTGTAATTTTCAAACGTGAACCGCGTGGAATAACTCCCAAGTTAGTTGCCACACCGCCGTAACCCATATTTGATCCTAAAACAGCTGGATCATAGAAACTAATTTTAAAAGTTCCAACATTGTGAGTCGTTTGAGCTGGTTGAGTTGTTTGTTCTGGTGCCTGTGTTGCCGCTTGTGTAACCTGCTGTTCAGCTGGTTGTTTTGCATTTGTTTCTACTTGATTCACTACTGGTACTGCCTTTGGCTCTGGTGTAAGATCGACATCTTTCATATGATGGTCTTTCTCACTGTACTTAATACCAGGAATAAATTCTTTATTACCTGGTAAAGAGATCTTCTCATTTAGTTTTTTAGCATTTTCTGCATTATCAGTTAAACCTGACAATGTGCCATTAAAATCCCCTACATTACTTGCTGCCGGATCACTACTGCTTTGAGTTGCGGCATATGCAGTAACTGTATATCCTGTACCCACCATTAGCATTAATCCTGCTACAAATAATGCTTTAATTTTAGTTTGCTTAATCAACTAATCCTCCCGGTTTTTTCTTAATCACCAGAAGATACTATACAAGATGAATATTTCAAACATATTACGCTAAGAATAAAAGATTTCGAGGAAAGGTCAATTCTGTAACATTTATGTAACATATATCAAAAATACAATATTTAATTCGGAGTTAATGACATTTTGAACTATTGACTAAAATTTGTAGACAAATTTGATATTTTACGAGAACAATAATTTGTTCAATAATTTTATTTATGCTAAGTTTGATATATAGAATGAAATGGAGGAATTTAGTATGTCAAAGAAAATTGCTGTTATCGTTGGTAGTTTACGTAAGGGATCATTTTCGCGTCAAATTGCTAATAACTTGGTAGGACTATTCCCAAGTGATTATGAACCAGAATTTGTTGAAATTGGCAACTTGCCACTCTATAACGAGGATATTGATACACCAGAAAATGTACCTGCTGAATATACAGAATTCAGAAATAAATTGAAGGATGTTAGTGGTGTATTGTTCGTAACACCTGAATATAATCGTTCAGTTCCTGGTGCTTTGAAGAATGCTATCGATGTTGGTTCACGTCCATATGGTGCAAATATGTGGGATGGTAAGCCAGCCGCTATCGTCAGCGTTTCACCTGGTGCTATTAGTGGATTTGGTTCAAACCACCACCTACGTCAATCATTGGTATTCTTAAATATGCCAACATTGCAACAGCCAGAAGCATATATTGGTAACGTTACAAATATCTTGGACGAGAACGGAAAAGTTTCTGATAAGACTATTGGATTCCTACAAAGCATTATTGATGCATATGTTGATTTGCTAAACCGTTATTAATAAACAAAAACGTCTCCTACGAGGCGTTTTTTATTTGCATATGTATACATTAATAATGTTATATTACATTTTATCAACAGTTTACTCTGTTTCCTTGTAACGAGTAAAAAATATGATAATTTAAATATATTGCAAATTCCATGTTGATTTTCGAAAAAAGGTCACACTTTTATGGTAAAACAACATGTATAGAAGATGGAGGCAATGTTGGTTGTATGGTAACTATTGGAAAATATTTGAGAACAAAAAGATTCTTTAAAGAAATGACCTTACAACAGGTAGTTTATGCTGCTAAACATGATTATAATTTATCAACATCAACTTCTGTTCTAAGCGCACTAGAAACAAACAAAACTCGCACGATGGACGGAGCATTATTATTTGTCCTAGCCGACTTATATGATATTAATCTAAATGAACTTCGATCAGTTATTCTTGAGGGTAAAAAAGAACAAGACTTAAATTAGTCTTTGTAATGAACCCCTTGCATTGGAGAAATCCAAGCAAGGGGTTTTTATTATGCCAAAGTATTCTGTTGAAACTAAAAT